>JAFNFQ010000071.1 GCA_017885655.1 Methanobacteriota archaeon
CTCTCACAATTGTTTGCGTCTTAAGGGAGTGATGGCGGTAGCAACTGCTAAATCCCCGCGAGCCGTTCACATTGGCGGTGGACGCTGCACGTTTCGTCCAGCTGTCATAGGCCAGATGGAGTATTCAGATATGAGTACGTCCGTTTATCGTGCGCCGCCCAAGGAGGTACGGAGGATTAGACGGGGAACGATCCTAGGGGGTTTGGTGATCACCGCCGTTGCTGCTACGGTTTTCTTCCTGACACGAGATTACTCTTCTTTCGGCCTGGATGACATTGCAATCCTCCTGCTGGGCGAGTTGACAATGCTCCCACTGTACGTTATCGGCCTCAAGCAGAACTACTTCGAAATTACCACCGATGGGATATTCCCTGCCGCAAAGCCTTTCAACAAGCTTTTTTCCGGCAGATACTTCGTTCCCTATTCCGACATCGTATCGATGGAGATAGAACACAGGTCCTACTGGAACCCCGAGACAAAGAAGGAGGACACCCACCCGCACGCCTGTTACCTGCACCTGAAGAACGGGAAGACCGTTTGGATTAATGTCCTGACCGGTTTCGCGCCCCTGTATATGTTCATACATTCCGAGACCGTGATGCGCGGAGTGTACCGCATGCTGGAGGTAATTAAGGCGGAGATGGAGGACCAGAGGCTGAAGGGGGTAGGGGAACTCGTTATGCCGGCGGAGAAGCTCAGGGAGGCGTTGAAGCCAAGGAAGGACGAGCGCTATGCCGACTGATATCACACTCCGTAGCTGTTGAGGACTGAGAAGTGGATGCACCGGAAAAACATGACCCAGAGTTTCTCCCGCCGCCGCAACCACCATGGCGGTGGAGATTGGCATCAAGAGAGATGCGTCTAGGAAACATACTCGACAGGGTATGGATGAAAGTCATTTTCGCGCCCCGCTTGGCAACGCTTATGACGCAGTAAGTCATCTTGGTTGCGGGTGCCATGGGGATGACCGCCCGAAAACGCTATTCCAATGACCTTGAGAGACTAGAGAGCCACTTGGCCGCTCTCATGCAGAAAGGGCAAGAAATCCAGAAAATAGACAGGAGTCTTCCGGCACCTCCTCCATCATATGAGAAAGGGGGTTGGACTGCACTCAAGCTCATACTGGTTCGATACTATATGCCAGGGTACCTAAATATTCAAGCAAAGAGGATGAACGTGGCTTATGTAGACCTATTCGCGGGTCCAGGGCTGAATCTCGTGGGCAATCGCAAGAGACCATTGCCGGGGTCACCGCTTCTGCCATTCACTCTGACACAGAAAGATAATGCGCGCGAATTCAGCTTCCATGTTTATTGCGACAAGCAGGAAAAATACGTGTCCGCACTGGAGACCCGACTCGCGATGCTCGGTCAGGAATCCCGTTGCTCCGTAAATCGAAGCGACGCCAACATATTCGTCGATAAGCTTGCATCATTGCTGGGCGGCGAAGGAATCAAGCATTCTCTGGTGTTCATCGACCCAGAGGGATTGGATTTTAAATTCGATTCGCTGGCCCGATTGTTGGACACAATTGACTGCGACGCTATACTCAATTTCCCATCGGCCGGTCTACACAGGAATCTCAACAATCCCAGCGCGAAAACAGAGGTCACAATCAGGGAATTCCTCGGGCTGAAATCAGCAGACCCAATGCCAAGATCGGGAGACGAGGCATTGGAGACATACAAGACGAACCTCGGCGAGCTCGGAAAGAACGTATCCATGGACATCAAAGTCTCTTCAGGAGATGGGCCCTTCCACTATCACTTGATACCCGCCGTCAAGGAGACGCCTGGCGGATCTCCTTGGTTCTATCGGATTTTCCAAGGCGCGAAGAAAATGGTGGAGGGATTTGAAGGGAAAATACTGGATGTCATGGCCGATCAAATCGATGGCGAGTTGACGAAGCTGGAGGACTTCCTTCAATAATTACCTGTGCTCCGGCCACCAGACGCCCTTCAGCCCCGCCCTCTCAAGCTCATGGCGGAACAACTTCCCGACACCAGCATCGAATCCGTTGGTCAAGCGGATCTGCTCTCCAAGAACGCTCTCTAGCAGGACGATATTTTCCCCCCGGGCATGCAAAGACTCTCCGTAGATGTGGTCGGGCCCGATTTCCGCGAGGTTGGCGGCAATCTCCGCCAAGTCCTCCCCGATGTCCGGCCTGAGACGGTTGGCGGGAAAAACCGGTGCGATGATGACGCCGACCCTGAGCCCCGCCTGCTTCGCGTCCGCCAGCATCCTCATCCTTCTCTCCGGCGGCGGGACTCTAGGCTCTATCTTCCGAGACAGCTCGCGGCTCATCGTCGCGATCGAGACCTGGAGGCGGACCTGGCCGTCGTACTCCGCGATCATGTCGAAGTCCTTTGCCGCCAGCGTGGACCTCGTCTGGATGCACAGCCTAACGCCGGCCGGAAGCGCATGCTCCAGGATCTCCCTCGCGGCACCGGCCAAGGCCGGCAGATAGGGGTCGTGCGTCGATGACATCATGACCTCCTTCCCCCGCCAGCGTTCCCAGGGGGTCCTCTCTATCGCGCTCTGGAGGTTGTAGGGTGCCAGGAAATAATCGCCCCACTTCTTCTTGGTCTGCCTGCCATAGCGGCCCCCGAACCTCTTGTGGATTGCGTCCACGTAGCAGAACGGGCAGCCGTGCGTGCAACCGACCGCGAAGTTGAGGCACCAGCCCTCGCTGAGATCCTTCCCGATACCGCCGCGGCGCTTGCTCGTGAGCTTGGACGGCCTGACCAGAGGGATCGTCGCCTTGTAGGAGCCTCCCGCCACGCCGGAAGGGAGACTCATCTTTCCCGATTTGTCACCGAGAAGGACGCGAGTAATCGCTATCGTCTCCGCCTCAAGTATGCTCTCACCTATCTTTAAATCTCGTGGGGAGACCGCCATCACTTGTTCGAAAGCACCCCACATTTAATTCCTCATTTACAGAGGAGGCGTGAATGTACTACTCGATTGGGTGCACACATTCCTGTCATGGCCATCTGCCATCCATGCTTTCATATGGCGAGCGCCCAACTCCTGGTCACCCATCGCACGTGACCGTCCAGGCAGTCAATTAGGCAACGTCGGAGGTTCGTACTTGTGCTCCGGCGGGAGGTCCTTGGGAGCCGCTTTCTTCCCTCTGAGCATCGAGGGGATGATCGCCACGGCGTTCAGGACCGCCATCCAGACGTAGGCGGTGCTTATCCCCGCGGCGAACAGTGCCCTCTCCGACCCGGGGATGACGACGTTCGCGGATGAGATTACGGATGTTATGACCTGATACGGCACGACGATGGTCATCAGGAGGACGGCGAGGCTGACGCTGATCACGTTGCCCGTCTGGAAGAAGGTCGCCCTGACTGCGGACGCTATGCCCCTCCTGTCCTCGGGTACCGAGCCCATGATCGAGCTCATGTTCGGGGAGGCGAAGAGGCCGATCCCCGCGCCGAACAGCATCATGTACACGGCCATGAGCGCATAAGGGGTATTCGCGTCGGCGGTGGAGAAGAGGAAGAGGGATACGCTCCCGAGGGCGAGGCCGGTTGTCGTGAACGGCATGTGCCCGTACCTGTCGGACAGCTTTCCGCTGATCGGCCCCGTAAGGAGGAAGGCGATGTCGATGGGTATGATCCTGATCCCCGCGTCGAGCGGGGCCAGCCCGACGACCAGTTGGAAGTACAGGCTGAGGAGCAGCAGGACCGCCCCCCAGGCGATGGAGTTGATCAGCTGCGCGGTGACGCCGCCCGCGAACTCCCTTATCCTCATCAGCTTGAGGTCCAGCAGAGGATGCTGTATTCTCCTCTCGTGGGCGATGAAGATGACGAGGCTGGCGACGCTCAGCCCGGTGAGCAGGTAGACGAGGCCCTGCTCGCTTATGCCGTACGCGCCGAAGGTTAGGGCGAGGAGGAAGCTCACTATGAACACCGTGAAGGCGAGGAACCCGGCCCAGTCGATCGGAGCTCCTCTCTCCACGCGTGCGATTTCCTTGAGCCTGCGGTGCGCCCAGACGGTCCCGAAGATGCCGATCGGGACGTTGATGTAGAACAGGGCCCGCCAGTCGAGGTAGGAGAGGATGATGCCGCTCACGGTCAGTCCCGCCATCGCCCCGAAGCGGAATGCGATTTGGTTGATGCCCATGGCGAACCCCAGGTTCTTGCTCGGGGTTGCGTCGGCGATCAGCGAGGCGCTGTTCGTGATGAGCATCGCCCCGCCGAGCCCCTGGAGGCCCCTGAAGGCGATGACCTGCATGGGGCTCATGCTCAGGCCCGTGAGGAGCGAGCCGAGGGTGAAGACGACGAAGCCGGCGGTGTAAATCTTCACCCTGCCGACGATGTCGGTTATCCTGCCGATGAGAAGCAGGGCGACGGTGCTGCCGAGGATGTACGCCTGGGTGAACCAAATCGCCTGCTCGGCGTCCGCGTGGAGGGCGGTGGCGACCTGGGGGAGGCCGATGATGATTATCCTGGTGTCGAGGCCCGCCATCAGGACCCCGACCGTGGTCACCGTGAGGACTGTCCAGCTGTATTTCAATCTGCTGTCACGACCTTCTGTCCCTTGGGCCTGAGGTGTGCGCCTTGTGGTGCGGTGGCGCCGCATCTTGGCGGCTTGAACGCCTAAACCGGATGTGCTTCATGAGATTTCCGTTATTGGCGGCGCGTTGGTCGGGCACCGCCATTGCGGGTCCTCGTGGAGCCAATGACGAGGTGCAATCCATGTATCGAGTGTTGACATGGGGTGTCAGTTGTTCGACGGGGCATCTGTCGATCTCACTCAGAATCAGCAGGCCCTTCCCCCCACCTCGACACGGCAATCCCGGATTCGTATGACCACCGCAACGCTTTAGACGGCATCTGGCCTTGCGCACGCGATGCCCTGGGCGATTTTCCTGGACCTCTACCGCGTCCTCGCGAATCCGGGACTGATGGAGCAGCACTACCGGCGGCGGTACGCGGAGATACTCAGCCGCGACTTCGGCGTCCCCGTCGCCAAGGGAAAGCAGATCCACGACGAGACGTACGCGTGGTACACCGCCGAAGGGGCGAGGCTCGACTCCCTCCAGGGCGACATGAGGGACGGGGAAGAATGGGTCAGGGCGGTTCAGAGGATGGAGACGGACCACCTCCGCATGGCGTTCGAGATGGCGGGCCTGACGCCACCGCCGAACCTGAACAGCTACTGGATGAAACTGGAAACCGAGATTGTCTCGGGGATCGATGCTTTGTACTCCGATGTCAAGCCGGCCCTCAGCGAGCTCAAGGCGGACGGCCACCGCATCTTCCTCTCGACCAACGCGACGCGGTCAAACGGCGAGTTCGCGCTCGTGGGCGGCGGCATCAAGGAGATGTTCGAGGGCCTAGTCTTCATGGAGAACGCGAAGGCGAAGAAGGACAGGCCTCACTACTGGAGGCGCGCCTTCGGCCTCACGAAGATCAAGCCCGCCGAGGCGGTCGTGGTCGATGACATCCCCGCCTACCTCGCGCCTGTGTCGACGATGGGCGCGCGGTGCTTCCAGATGATTCGTCCTGAGCACGCTGGCGTGGAGAAAGGGCGATGGCCCATCATCAGTTCTCTGGCGGAGCTACCCGCCGCGCTGAGGAAGCTCTGAGGAAGACTCAACCGCCAACCGACTGATCGAGTATCTCCGCGATGTCCTTCCGCTTCAGCTTGCCCTCGATGTCCATGACCTTCGCGGCGTCGTCGAACATGATCGTGCAGTAGGGGCATGCGGTCGCCAGGGTCTCAGCCTTCGCGGCGAGTACCTGTTCGGTCCGCTCCACGCTCACCTTCTTCCCGACTGTCTCCTCCATCCACAGCCTCCCGCCACCGCCGCCGCAGCATAGCGAGACCTGCCTGGAGTTCTTCATCTCGACGACCTTCAGCCCGGGAATCTTCTTCAGGATGTTCCGCGGCTCGTCGAACACCCTGTTGTACCGCCCGAGGTAGCAGGCGTCGTGATATGTGACGACCTCGTTGACCTCGTTGCTGGGCTTCAGCCTGCCCTCCTTCACCAGCTTCGCGAGGAACTGACTGTGGTGCACGACCTCGTACTTCCCGCCGAAGTCGGGGAACTCGTGCTTGAGCGAGTTGAAGCAGTGAGGGCACATCGCGATGATCTTCATGACGCCATACCTGTTCAGAGTCTCGACGTTCTGCTTGATCATCATCTGCGCGAGGTACTCGTTGCCCATGCGCCTCGCGGGGTCGCCCGTGCACTTCTCCTCCTGACCGAGGATGGCGAAGCTGACACCCGCCTTCTGCAGGAGCCGAGCTATAGAGGCGGCGATCTTCTTGCCGTGGTCGTCGAAGCTCCCCATGCACCCGACCCAGAACAGGTACTCCACCTTCGAGTCCTCGGCCATCGTCCTGACCCCGAGCCCCTCGGCCCAGGCCGCCCTCCTGTCCCACGCCATGCCTGACGGATTGTAGTTTTGCTCCACGTTCCTCAGCGCCGTCGCGGCGGTCTCGGGCATTCTCGTCATTTCCATGACGTAGTTCCTGCGCATGTCCACGATGAACGGCACGTGGCGGATGTTCACCGGGCACTCGCGCATGCAGGCCATGCAGGTAGTGCATGCCCAGAGCGCTTCATAGCCGACGAAGTCGGGCAGCGGCTCCTTGGCGGGCCCGCCAGCTTCGTTGACCATGTACTGCCTCGAGTCGAGGATGACCCACATCGGGTCGAGCGCTTTATCCGTGAGCCAGGCGGGGCACACCGAAGTGCACCGACCGCAGAGCGTGCACGCGTCGAGCTGAAGCCTCTGCGTCCAGGCATAGACCTTCGTGCTCGGCGCGCCGAATTTCACCTCCGGCGCACCTTCCTTCATCAGGTCGTCGACGTCGAACGGCTTGCTCAGGCGGCCGTAGGGCCCGAGGCTGTCGTAGAACGTGTTGGCGGGAGAGAAGATGAAGTGCGAGGCCTTCGTCCAGGGAATCGTGATGAGGAAGAACCCGGCGGTGAAGACGTGGAACCACCAGAAGACGCCATAGCCGAGAGCGAGGGAGGGCACCGGCGATATCGTCACTATATCGCCCGAGACCGTGACCGTGGCGAGGCTCTCGTTAATCCCGAACATCCTGAGCACGAGAGAGAAGATATAGCCGATTGGCGACCATATCTGCCATCCCGGCTGGAGGATCGCGAGGCGCACGCCCTCGATGATGAATCCCTGCAGCACGAGCACGAAGAGGATGCCGGGGACGAACAGGTCCCCCCAGTCGCTCTTGAGGTACTTCGGGCGGGAGACGAGGCGGCGGTAGAAGACCATCCCCAGCCCCAGGAGGAACGCGCCTCCCAAGAGGTCCATCGCGAGCTTGAACACCAGGTAGATCCAGTCCCTCAGGACGTCGATGTCGAAGGCAGAGAGGAAGTCGAGGTTGATGAACACGATAGTGGTGCCGATCGCGAGGACGACGAAGCCGCCGTACATCATCAGGTGCATGAGGCCGGCGTACCACCTGTTCAGCACCTTGCGCTGGAAGAGCGCGACAACGATCAGCGTCTTGAGCCTGGCGAAAAGAGTGTCGCCCGCCCTCTGGCCCCCGCCCTGCTTCCAGAGCCTCCACCGCTTGTACAGCCCGTAGGCCATGACGACGATCGCAATCGCGGCGAGCGTCCACAGCACAAACTGCGTCCAGTCAGGGAGGAACGTGTAGTTCGTCCTGCAGGGCAAGGTGCCGTGTGGGTCGCAGGGCGGCGCGGGCATCCTGAAGCCTCAGATGCGGCTGAACGTATGACGATATAAGAAGGTCACGGCGGTCCGCCTCCCTACCCGCTCACGAGAGATCTGAACATCGTGATGATGTTGCCGGGTTTCTCCTTCAGACGCCTCGTGAAGTAGGCAAGCCACCTCGGCCCGTAGGGGACGTACTCGTTCACCCTGTACCCCTGGCCCGCCAGTTCGGCGGCAAGCTTCTCCCGCACCCCCTGGAGCATCTGGAACTCGAACTTCCTGTCATGCTTCTTGCCCAGCTCAAGGCTCTCGTTGATCATGTCGATGTCGTGCGTGGCCACGGCGAAATTATCGCACTCCTCGAAGAGATACCTGAGCATCTTGCTGAAGTTCACAGTGGTGTCGGACCTCTTGGGGTAGCTGATGGCGGGGTCCTCCTTGTAGGCACCCTTGGTGAGCCTGACCATCCCGCCTTCCTTCATCAGCCGCCTGACGTCGGCCTCAGTCCTCTTGAGGTTCGTCTGCACCGCCAGGCCGACCCTCGGGTACAGCTTCAGGCAGTGCTCGTAGATGCGGATCGTCGCGTCCGTGTACTTCGAGCTCTCCATGTCCATCCAAAGGTAGTTGCCGGTCTCCTTCACCTTGGCGAGGATTTTCTCCACGTTCTTCCTGCAGTAATCCTCGTCAATCATCAGCCCGCACTGAGAGAGCTTGATGGAGATGCTCGCGTCGAGCCCCCTGTCGGTGATCGCTCTTATCAGCTCGATGTACTCCGCCACTGTCTCCTCTATCGACTTGCGGTCCTCGTAGTGCTCGCCGAGGATGTTGAGTATCGCGCCG
Source organism: Methanobacteriota archaeon (assembly GCA_017885655.1). Classification (GTDB taxonomy): domain Archaea; phylum Thermoplasmatota; class Thermoplasmata; order RBG-16-68-12; family JAFNFQ01; genus JAFNFQ01. The sequence goes on from JAFNFQ010000071.1 coordinate 8,505, forward strand.
ATCTTGAGCTTGTTCAGCTCCCCCGCGCGCTTGAGAGCGTCCTCCATGTGGATGCCGGCGACCCATCTGCTCGCGAGGCGGGTTAGAAGACCCACGTCCGGAGGCAAAGTGCACGCCGATAAAACGTTTTGTGGCGGGAGGTAATGTCGGAGAATTACGCGATATTCTGGCGGGAGAAGGTGGTCATGGAGTTCAAGATGCTTCTTGTCACGACGAAAGGATTTGACGAGTCAGCCCCCCGAGAGCATTGTCTGAGTTATCTCTGGCTCTCCCGTTTTATCCCTTATTGTTGCCCCAAAGGCAATTATACGCCTATCTTCCATTAGATTGAGGAAGAGAGGCGGGTTTGCTGCATGAGACGACATCTGCTGAAGAGGGTCCTTCTCGTTGTCTCAATCATGATGCTCGTTTCGTCATCACTGATCTTCGGACCTTTGTCAAACACCGCGCGGGCGGGCATGACCTGGCTGATTGAGACTGTAGACGCTCAGGCTGGGTGGTTGTCCTCGATTGCAGTCGATTCCGGAGGAAACCCCTGGATACTCTACGAGGGCGACCATTTCGGTTCTAGAGGGCTCGTTCTCGCCCATTGGACAGGTTCTTCATGGGCATTTCAGAGTATCATGAACGGAATCGGCGATTGCCTCTCTCTATCTCTAGACAGTCTCAACCGTCCTCATGCTGTCTACGATTTTGACGACTCAGTTCCGTTCAAGCGGGACATGCACTACGCCTACTGGAATGGTATTTCATGGGTCTACGAGACAATAGACTCCCAAGGAGACCTCGGCTCAACGTGCTCCATCGCCCTCGACTCTCTTGGCAGACCCCACGCCAGCTACGAGAATTACACGTGGACTGCGATGAACCCACGACGGGATCTCAAGTACGCGTGGCGTGACTCATCAGGCTGGCACAACGAGACCGTCGACTGGCGGGGATGGGTCGGCAAAGGCAACACCATCGCGGTCGACTCGCTGAACAGGCCTCACATAGCCTATGAAGACGTCAACAACTACACGCTGAAATATGCGTGGTGGGACGGGTCCAAGTGGAACATTGAAGTGCCTGATCCTTCGGGTGAAGTCATCCCGGACACTCCCGCCTCAATAAGGATGGATTCTTTGGACAGGCCTCACATAGCCTACATGGCGGGAGTGACTCTCAGACCAGGACAGCTGAGATACGCAAGCTGGAACGGGGCTTCGTGGACGATAGAGCCGGCGGCGCTGATTAATTCGCCTGGTCCATACGACTCGGTCTCTCTTCGTCTGGACTCGCTGGACGGGCCTTCCATCGCCTACACCAACCACTCTTTCGGTCTCTCCTTCACATCCAAGCAGGGAAGCTCATGGATTGTTGAGAATATCGAACAGGATGCAGGGGTCGGTGCATCGCTCGCACTTGACTCGGGAGGAAACCCTCACATCTCCTATGGAGACCTTGTCGTTCTCAAATACGCCCACAGAGGTATGGACTCCTCCCCACCATCCTCCAACGTCGACGCCATCAATCCCTACTGGGCATCCTCCCCCCGCGTCATCACCGCCACCGCCACAGACGCCCAGAGCCGCGTCTCCAACGTGACCCTCTGGTACCGCTACTCGCCGGATAACGCATCCACCACATGGGGACCTTGGAAAGCATATCAGAAGGTCGAGGCTCCTTCTTGGTACTGGTTTTTCACATTCCCAGACGGGGAAGGGTACTACCAGTTCTACTCCGTGGCGGTGGACACTGGAGGCAACGTCGAACCGCCACCGCCAGCCGCGGACGCCGTAGCCGCGTTCGAGCAGACGAAACCTTCCTCCATCCTCCAACCGGTCCCGTCTTACTGGTTCAACTCGACACCGCTCGATCTGACGGCCACCGCCTCTGACGCGCCATCGGGCGTGGACGGCGTGGACCTGTACTACAGTTTCTCGGGGAACAACGCGTCGTGGGACGCGTGGACCCTATACCAGACCGACCGGGCACCTCCATGGTCATGGGGCTTCAACTTCCCCAAGGGCGCGGGCTGGTACCGTCTCTACTCTCTTGCCCGGGACTGGGCCGGGAACGTGGAGGACACGCCGGCCTCGCACGATTTGGAACTCGCGTTCGACCGCACGCCCCCCATGTCCATGGTCAATCCGATTTCGGGAGAGTGGCACCGCTCCTCCGTCGATGTCACTGCCCGGGCGTCGGACTCCCGCAGCGGCGTCGCCAATGTAGCCCTCGGGTATCGTCACTCACCCGACGAGGTCTCGTGGAGTCCTTGGACCTGCTTCCAGACGGACCCGCTACCGCCATGGTCGTGGTTGTTCACTTTCCCCGACGGAGACGGCTTCTACCAGTTCCACTCCATAGGGACAGACAACGCCAGCAACTCGGAGTGGTTCAAGGACTGGCCGGAGGCGAACACGACGTACGACGCGACGCCCCCGACCGCCATTATCGATCAATCTCCGCCATACTGGAAGAATGCGTCGACGATACTGACCGCCACTGTCTCGGACGCGATGAGCGGCGTGGAGAATGTCACCCTCTGGAACCGCTTCTCTCTCGACAACTCCTCCTGGGGTTCTTGGCAGTCTTTCGCCACGGACATCTCCCCCTCTTGGTCGTGGCTATTCGACTTCCCCGACGGTCCAGGGCACTACCGGTTCCAGGCGACCGCCTTCGATGTGGCGGGGAACGAGGACCTGCTCGCACAGGTGCAGGAGGCGGAGGTCGGCTTCGACCCAGAAGCGCCCTCTGCGTCCCTGACGGTAGGCTTCCCGAGCGTCTCCGACCCGCCAGTCACTTGGGTCACCAGCTCAACCACCCTGAACCTTACCGCCCACGACGACAACGGCAGCGGCGTAGCCATCATCCGAGACAGGACCTGGTATGGCGGTTGGTCGCTGTGGTCGGACTACTCCGTCGAGTTCGCGTTGGCGGGAGCAGATGGCCTCAGGTATCTCGAGTTCCAGGCGTTCGATTTGGCGGGGAATAGCGGGCTGGTAGAGAACAGGACGATTGTCCTAGACAGCACTCCCCCCACCTCGGCTCTCTCCATCGGGAATCCTAAGTACCTCGTCGGCGGCAACTTCATCAATCACTCCACTCCCATGACGCTCCAGGCAGTGGACGGCGAAGCCTCCCCCGTCGGACTGAACCTCACCTTCTACAGAACGAACGGCGGTAGCTGGAACGCCTATTCCTCCTCCTTCTTCCTGGATGGCGAGGGCCCGCACATTGTGGAGTACCGCTCGTACGACCTGCTCGCCAACGGCGAGGCGGTCCTGTCGACTCAGGTCATATTGGATGATACTCCTCCCGCCACGACGATTTCTCCAGCCACCGGGGAGTTCAACGTCACCACAACCTTCACCCTCACCGCCAACGATGGCGGGAGCGGGGTCAAGGTCACCCGCCACAGAATAGACGGCGGCGGATGGATTGACTACTCTGGCGGCTTCACCCTTCCAGAGGAGTTGCACAACATCTCCTACTACTCGAAGGACAACCTCGACAACACCGAGCAAGAGAAATGGCTTGAAGTGAACGTCCAGGGACCGCCACCGCCAAACACACCCCCCTCTGTCACCCTCAACGCGCCCGTCGGCGGGGAGGAGTGGCTCCGTGGCTCCTCTCAGACGATCGACTGGACGATGCACGACGGCCAAGACGCCAACGCGAACCTCACAGTCTACGTCAACTACACCACCGCCGGGGGTACGCATTCGATAGTGGCGGGACTGAAGGGTGTGGAATCGTTCCTCTGGATCCTTCTTGACGCGGAGGCAACGGACGTAGTCGTCAACGTCACCGTCATCGACACCGGCGGCCTGAAAGGATGTGACCAAAGCGGGCCATTCACGGTCAAGGCGCCGCCACCGACTGAGATTGCGGTGAACTACAAGCCCCTCGTGGCACTCGTTTTTGCGGTCATCTTGGCGGTTGCTGGAATCTGGTCATCGAAGAGGAGGCCGTGGAAGGCCGGGAGGGACAGTATGGTGGTGGCGAAGAGGTTCCTAGCCATGTCGATGCCCTTCGTGTTGGCGGAGACGGCGACGGGGGCCGTGTCCCTCCTCATGGGGGAATTGAGAATTCCGCCCTTCATCGGAATCGGCGCTCTCATCGATGTCACCATATTGGTCATTGGCCTTTTGGTGACTATTTACACAGGCCTCAAGAGCAGAGAAGAAGACAAAAGAACGTCACAGGTTGACACCTGAGCTTCGCCTACTCATGTGGCGTGTCTTCGTGTTTATCAAAGTCGCTCGACGGATGCTCGTGCTCGTGGATGTGCAGATGGGCGTGCTTGTCACCGCTGACTAGGGTCTTGGTGATCTGCTCGACCGCCTCCTCGATATCCAGCGGCAGCTCCTCATACGGATAGCCGAGGCTGTCGAGGACCTGGAAGAGGTGCGTTATTGCGGGGACGCTGAGGTTCGCCCGGTCGAGGAGGCCGTGATCAGAGAGTATCTGCCTGAAGTCGCCCTCCGCCAGCTTGTGCCCGTGAATGACGACCGCGCGGTCTGTCATCATCACCGCCGCCTCGATGTCGTGCGTCGCGACGACTATCGTCTTGTCGAGGCTGTTGACCGTCCTGATAAGCTCGGTCCGGGAACCCGGGTCGAGGCCCCCCGTCGGCTCGTCTAACAGGAGGACATCCGGATCGAGCGCGAGCACGCCCGCTATCGCGACCCTCTTCTTCTGCCCGTAGCTCAGACGGTGAGGAACCCTGTCCCTGAGTTCCGCGATGCCCGCCGCTTTCAGCGCCTCCTCGACCCTCCGCTCGATCTCCCCGCCATCCAGCTTCATGTTCAGCGGCCCGAACGCCACGTCGTCCCAGACCCTCGGCAGGAAGATCTGGTCGTCGGGGTCCTGGAAGAGCATGCCGAGCCGCCGCCTCAGAGTGTTCGCGTTTCGCTTCGTCAGCTGCTCTCCGAAAATCTCGACAGAACCGCTGAAGGGGAAATGGAACCCCATCAGGAGCTCGAGCAGCGTCGACTTCCCCGCCCCGTTCGGGCCGAGGATGGCCACCCGGTCCCCCTGATGGATGGCCAGGTCCAAATCCTCCAGGGCGGTCGTGCCGTCCTCGTACCTGTAGCCGAGGCCGCGCGTCACAACCGCATCCATTGAACGAACCCCCAGTTCACGAGCAAGAGGAACGCTGAGAAGATGGACACCGCAATGACCAGCCCGCCATCCGGCATCCTCATCCTGAGCTTCGCGCCTGTCACCGCCTCGCCAGAGTAGCCGCGCGCCCTCATCGCCCTGTTGATCCTCGCCGCGCGCCTGTACGCCTTGACGAGGANNCAGTCCCGCAGTCGAGGAGATTGTCTGGAGCACCCGCCTGTCCAGGAGATTGCGCCCGTGACCTCCTCCCCTGCTCTCGCGAGCCTTGGTCATGCGCTTCGCCTCATCCCCGAAGAGGAACAGGTATCGGTAAGTCAGCGCGAGCATGGTCACGAAGGACTTCGGCAGGCCGAGGCGCCTCAGCCCGCCAACGAGGTCCGCGCTTGCGGTGGTGAGGACCATCACGAGCAGGAGCAGGGTCGCAGAGAACACGCGGAGGATCATCGCCACGAAAGCCTCGATTCCCCGGAAGAAGTAGACGGGCAGGGCGATCATCAGGACCAGCAGCGCGACCAGCATCATCTGGCGGGAGACGGCCCTCAGCCTGAGCCCGCTCAGCCCGAGAACGAACAGCGAGGCGAGAAGCGCGAGGACGAGAGGCCAGACCTGGGTCATCAGCGACACCGCGACCGCGAAGATCAGTGCGGAGACCAGCTTGGCCCTTGGGTCGAGGCGGTAGAACCTGCTCCGGGATGCGAACTCGTCGGGCGATGTCGGAGTCGTGAGGTGAGCCGACGTCGCGATCCAAATGAGACTACTCACCTCGCATCCTCCTCTTCCTCATGACCAGCAACAGAGCGTAGAACACGACAAAGACGAGGACCATGCCGAGGATGCCGAAAGCCAGGCTCCCCAGATAGCTCCCGCCATACGAGAACGGCGCGTTGTATGTCGAATTTCCATGAGCGCCGTTCCCCTGCTCTATCGTCCGTTCAAGAGAGTCATTCCTCCCGTAACTGAACACGTAATAGAGCGGGAGGAGGATCGCGAAAACCACCGCAATCGCGGCGAGGTAGACCGCAGGCCCGCGCTTCATTGAGCAACCTCCTCGTTCCTCGCCTTCGCAATCTCCGGCGCGACCTGCGAGATGAAGGCCCAGATCCCGACGGTAATGATGCCCTCCCCGACGCCTATCACAGCGTTGTATCCCAGCATGGCGGGAAGCGCGATGAACGGTGTGATTCCATAGCTGCCGCCTGAAATCAGGAAGCTAGCGGAGAGCTCGATGGCGGTAGCGAAGGCGGCGAGGAACACCGAAAGCCACGAAGCGGCAAAGATCGAGGCCTTCAGGTTCCGCTTGGACGCGCCGTAGACGAGCGACGAAACGAGCGGCGCGACCACCGCCATGTTGAGCAGGTTCAGCCCGAGTGCGGTGATGCCCCCGTCACCGAAGAAGAGAGACTGGATGACGATGACCACGGTCAGCACCGCCATGGCAGCCGCCGGTCCGACGAGGACCACCGCCAGTGCCGCCCCGATCAGGTGCCCCGTCGTGCCTCCCGCCACGGGGAAGTTCAGCATCTGCGCGACGAAGATCCCCGCCGCAAGGACGGCCATGAACGGCATGCGGTCCTCGTCGGTCTCCCTCCCGAGCCTCCTGAAGGCGATGAACAGGATCGGCACCGCGACAACGAATCCGATGACCCAGACCGTAGGGTCCATGAGTCCGTCAGGAATGTGCATTGTGCTCCCCTTCTGCGTCTTCAACCGCAATGCCGACGGTATTACGATTCGCAGAATCGTGCTATCCTAATAAACCCTTCCTTAATGCAGATAGGGGCGCCAGAACAGGCCGGACCCGCCGCGTCTGACCCGAGATCGCGCGAATCGTGCACAAAACGTATTTCTACGGACACGCGACTCCCGGGGGAGGTGGCATCATGCCGGTAGCCAGGGTCGGGATTTCCATTGAGCCGGAGCTCCTTGAGGAGCTGGACAGGATCACGAAGGATGGCGGGTACTCGAACAGGTCGCAGGCCCTCCGCGACTTAATCCGGAGCGCCCTGTCTGACCGCGCCTGGCAGTCCTCGTCGGGCAGCGTCCTGGCGGCGGTGACGATATTCTACGACAGCGCGAGCAGTTTCGCCACGCGGCGGATACTCGAGATGCAGCACGACTTCTACAAGGACATCAGGTCCTCCACCCACTTCCACATCTCTGAGACGCGGTGCCTCGAGGTGCTCGTCGTCTCTGGCAAGGCGGCCCGGATCGACTCGCTCGTCAAGGCCCTGAAGAGCGTGAAAGGGGTCCTGCACGCCGATGTAATCCTCATCTCGCGGATGCCCCGTTGACGGGATTCGGCAATTGCGAGGGTTAATGGCGGTCCCCCGTCTATTCACATATGATGAACTTCCCGGAGTTCCTGAAGAACGCTCGAAGCCTCGCAGACATATTCGAAGTCGTGAAGAGGGCTGTCGAGCAAGACGTCGGCTACACGAGGGGCGGCCTGATGCTGGCCCTTGCCGACCTCGGCAATCACCCTCAGGGCTTCATCGGCGCGTTCTTCCCCATAGGCACCAACATCATCGTCATGAACAAGGTACCCCTCGCCAGGATCAAGGAGACACAACCCGACCTCTATCCCTACTATGCCTTCCACGTATTGCTGCATGAGTACCTCCACAGCCTGGGGTTCATCAACGAGTCACAGTGCAGGAACAAGGTGCTCCAGATCAGCATCAGCCTCTTCGGCGAGGAGCACACAGTCACGCAGATTGCCAGGGGCTTCGAGAAGTTCTTCCCCAACCTCGTCTACCCGGACGTGGCCTGGCAGCCGCAGGAGCTCAACTTGGAACTGGTTCCCGGCTTCGACAGGGGCAACGCCAGCTACATCGCCTGAGCGGACTTTCGCAAACGTTTATCACGGGCCGAACGGTTCTTGCGCTCCGGGCAGAGGATGTCGCAACCGCCATCCGTGAAACAACCCGCAATAGCGATCCCCCCGGAGCCTGCGATTAAGTTCAGGCCGGTGAGCGCCTGGGCAACGGTCAGGGAAGTAGAGAACCTTACAGACACCATCTCGTTCGTCCGGTTCAAGATCGATGGCGGGGTCTTCGACTTCCAGCCGGGGCAGTTCGTCTCCGTGATGGTCGACAAGGACGGCAAGAGCGTCTCGCGCCCTTACAGCATCGCCTCCCCGCCGGAGCAGAAGGACCACCTGGAGCTGTGCATCAGGAAGGTGCCTGACGGCTTCATGTCTAACTATCTCGCCGACCTCGAGCCCGGCGCGCAGGTGAGGATGCGAGGTCCGCTCGGGCGCTTCGTCCTCCTCGAGCCGGTGGCGAACGACATCGCGTTCATCTCGACCGGGACCGGGATCGCGCCTTTCATCTCGATGCTGGGACACATCTACCGCCAGGGCTCTGACGTCGATCCGGCCAGGCGCTTCTGGCTCTTCCAGGGTGTGAGGTATGTCAAGGAGATGGTGTACATCGACTACCTCGAGAAGCTCGCAAGGGACCACCAGAACTTCCACCTGGTCTATGTCATCAGCAGGCCGGAGACGCCGGATTGGAAGGGGCGCATCGGGCACGTCCAGCAATTCCTGAGGGACGAGATCAAGAACCCGGGGGGCACGCACGCCTACATCTGCGGCCTCAGGCACATGCTGGAGGAGACCAAGCCGATGTGCGAGGAGATGGGCTTCAGCCTCGTCAGGTTCGAGAAGTGGGACTGAGCCCCTCTTTCAAAACAGCTTTTTATGCGAGCGTTGCATCTCCCGCACGCCACATCTCTTCATGAATCGCTCCTAAGCAATGGTGGGAGCGTCGCGAGTGGCGAAGGCATGAGAACATGGAATACCTGCGAGTAGAGAAGGGGAAGAGGGCTGTGAGAGGCTTCCCGCTGGAGGGGAAGCTGAAGAAGATCAGCGACAGGCAGCTGCAGGAGCACAGGGACACGCTGTACAAGGGCTACGTCAACAAGATCAACGAGATCGACGACAAGCTGAGCAAGGTCGAGGCAGCGGGGAACGGCACCTACAGCGACTACCGCGAGCTGAAGATCGAAGAGATATTCGCGACGAACGGCGTCTCGCTGCACGAGGGGTACTTCGAGAACCTTGGCGGCTCAGGCGGGCAGCCGACGGGGAAGATCGCCGAGCTCATCAAGAGGGACTTCGGCTCGTTCGACAACTTCGTGAAGGACCTGAAGGCCGCCGGGACTTCGGCGCGCGGCTGGGTCGTCACCGCGTACAACTTCTTGGACGGCAGGCTGCACAACTACGTCTGCGAGCGGCACGACATCGGCGGTGTCTGGTGGGCGTGGCCTCTGCTCATAATGGACGTCTACGAGCACGCCTACTTCATCGACTACGGCGTGAAGAGAGCGGACTACCTGCAGGCGTTCGCGGACAACATCGACTGGGCGGCGGTGAACAGGCGGATAGACGACCTGAAGAAGTTGCCGTCTCAGCTTCCGTGAGCAAGGGATCGGCCGAACGACTGTCAAACGCCGCCGTCCGTTGCTGAACCAGCGCTGGCACTTACCCATGCAGCACGAGGGTCGCTAACCTCGGAGCGCTTGTTCCAGCTCTCCTATCAGTGCTGAGGCGACTTCGCGTCCCAGAGGAGATTCCAAAAGGTCAATAGGGCGGAGGATGTACAAGGGTTGTTCTTCCGGGAAATGGTGAAGCATCACCTCGAAATAGTAAACACCCTTCTTTCTCGCCTCTCCAGACCAAAGGGCTTTGACACGCTCGAGCGCGCGCTGATAGACAATCCTGGGCTTGGGTATGAGCATGTACCCATCCGTGGGAAGTCTGCACGATGTCAGATCGATGCCATCGGAGAAGTCCACACTCTCCAGCGTAGCGGATGAGAAGTCAATATTCTTCATGCGGTTCCTGAGGTGGCTGACGCTAGGTTCGGCCACTTTAGACCTGCCGTGAAACCACACGCGGTCGAGCAGTCCGACAAAAACACAGTCCTCGAATCGTGATCCACTGAAATCGACCCCGTCCAATCTGCTGTGATTCCAACGACACTTGCGGAACAAAGGATATGCGTACATACTCTTCCTAAGATCTGATTTCACGAATTCCACATTCGTGAGCGCGGGACCGTCAAAGCTCTCTTCTCCCCAAGCTGCCAATCTCAGATCCGCTTCCGAGAACGAGACAGAATCCATGTTCGAGGTTGTGAAGTTGATACCTGTCGCCTTGACCTTGTGAAAGCGTACGTCCCGGAATATGCAATGCTCCCAAATAGAGTTCTCGAGCATGGAGTCGCTCAGGTCAATGCGTTCAAACAATAATTTCTTGAATGTCGGCTTCCCCGGCGTGTAATCGAACACCGAACCTGCCATATGTAATTTCCCGCGAACCTCGGGTTGATCCAAGCTGATTCCCCGGAGGTCAACGAGCCCGTCAGTCGTACGTCTGAGCGACAGACGCTCCGGCTTTTTACCCTTGCCCAGTCGCTTCAAGACTCTGGTCACATCCATGTCAGGAGCCGTCTCCGTGTTACCTATAGCAGATACATAATAACAATCCTGCATATACCTGCTTAAGGAATCGATTTGAATGAAACAGGAATTGACACTCTGTCGTGATTTCAAACCACACGTTGCTCCTGAAGTTATATGAGAAATCAGGGCCCTTATTGACGCTGCAACGGCAATCACGCATCGTTTTCGAGCAGCAGCCGCGCTGACTAGTCGAGAAGAGGAGATGCCGGTGCACCGTTCCCTCACCCTTGCCGCGAAAGTGTCTTAACATGACTTCCAGTTGGCCATGCGGTGAAATCATTGAAGATCGAGGTGAAGGTCGGGGACATTGCGGATTGGCGGGACGAGGCCGTCGTGGTCAACCTGTTCAAGGGAGTGAAGAGGCCCGGCGGGGCGACCGGTGCGGTGGATAAGGCGACGGGCAGGGCGATTTCGAAGCTTATTGAATCGGGCGACTTCCAAGGGAAGTTCAAGGAGGTGGCGGTGCTCCCCGCCGCGGGCGGGCTCCCTGCGAAACGCGTCATGATCGTCGGGCTCGGCGAGAGGGAGAAGTTCAAGCTCGACCGCATCAGGGAAGTCTCGGGCAAGGTCGCGCTGCATGCGAGGGAGATCGGCCTCAAGAGCTTCTCCACGATCGTACACGGTGCGGGCATCGGCGGGCTCGACATCCGTGAGTCAACGGAAGCAATGGCTGAGGGAGCACTGCTCGCGCTCTACCGGTACACGCGCTACAAGACGAGCGACGAAGGGAAGAAGGACCCCGAGGTCATGACGATAGTCACGACGGAGAAGGCCCGCGTCGGCGTCATGCAGAGGGCCGTCGAGAGCGGGGCGGTCATCGCGTCCGCAGGCAACATGGTCCGCGACCTTGTGAACATGCCGAGTAACGATAAGCCGCCGCAGAAGCTCGTGGAGTTCGCTTCGAAGGTGGCGAAGGAGTCGGGATTCAAGTGCAAGGTTCTGGACGAGAAGCAGATGGTGGAGATGGGGATGGGCGGTGTCGTGGCGGTGGGTAAGGGGAGCGAGGAGCCGCCGCGGTTCCTGGTGCTCGAGTACAAGGGGGCCAGGCGGGGGAAGCCGATCGTCCTCGTCGGCAAAGGGATAACCTTCGACACCGGCGGGATATCGTTGAAGCCGCAGGAGGGACCGCTTGGGCCGATATGGGAGATGAGACACGACATGGCGGGAATGGCCACGGTCCTCGCGACGATCAGTGCCGCCGCGCGGCTGAAGCTGCCCCTCGACATCATCGCCCTCGCGCCCCTTGCTGAGAACATGCCCTCCGGCCATGCGCAGAGGCCCGGGGACGTCCTGCAGATGTATGGCGGGAAGACAGTCGAGGTGCTGAGCACGGACGCGGAGGGTCGTCTGATCCTCGCCGATGCCTTGGTCTTCGCCGAGAAGCTGAAGCCGCAGGCCATCGTCGATGTAGCCACGCTCACCGGGACGGCCGTCTACGCCCTGGGGAAAAGGGTGACGCCGGTCATGGGAAACGACCGCAAGCTCATCCGCCGGCTCGAGAAGGCGGGGATGGAGACCGGGGAGAGAGTCTGGGAACTGCCGATGTTCGAGGAGTACGGGGAGCAGATCAAGAGCGATCTCGCTGACCTGAAGAACACTGGCGGGAAGAGCGCGGGCTGCATCACGGCGGGCATGTTCCTGCGGCAGTTCGTCGGCGACACTCCATGGGCGCACCTGGACATCGCGGGCACGGTCTGGGTTCATGGCGGGCCGGAGAGCATCGACAAGACGTACATGCCGAAGGGGCCGAGCGGCGTCCCCGCCAGGCTCTTGATAAGCATGCTTCGGAGCTGGGGCAGGAAGGCCTAGATTCGCGAATGGTTTATTGGCCAGCGGCGCGTGCCCATGTCCGTGCAGCAGGCCAGGACCGTGTCCAAGACGCTGGATGACTTCCACGGATACCGCGAGGTGGACGAGCTCATCGGGCATCACAGGGAGAAGAAAGACGCCATCCGCTGTCGGCTCGACGAATTCAGGGAGGTCGGCGAGGAATCAGATGAGAAGATATTCACGGAGCTGTGCTTCTGCCTGCTCACTCCCCAGTCCAAGGCGAGGATCTGCGACAAGGCGATAGGCAGGCTCCTGGAGAGCGGGGCGATCTGGAAAGGGGATTCGACCGAGGTCCTGCGACATCTCGAGGGCGTCAGATTCCCGGAGGGCAAGGCGCGGTGGATAGTCGCCGCGAGAGAGGAGTTCTTCCGTGACGGCAGGTGGACTCTGAAGGAGAGGATGGAGGGGTTCAAGGATTCCTTCGAGGCCCGCGAGTGGCTCGTGGAGAACATCCTTGGTCTGGGCTACAAGGAGGGGGGGCACTTCCTCAGGAACGTCGGGAAGGGCGAACAGCTCGCGATCCTGGACCGCCACATAGTCAAGAACCTCCACCGCCACGGAATCATCGACAAAGTGCCAGAGACACTGTCCAAGAAGGAATACCTCAGGATAGAGGCGCTGATGAAGGAGTTCTCCTCAAGGGTGGGCATACCCCTGGCTGACCTCGACCTGCTGTTCTGGTCGCGGGAGACCGGGGAGATATTCAAGTAGGGGCCAGGCAGGCTGGTCTGGCCATCATGCTTCGCATGTCGGCCGTGCCACTCTTTGCACAGTCTATTGCTCGCCATGCACCGTTCTCGCAGAGGCTCGGGATAGACGGGGAGTAGAGTGAAAGCAGAGTCAAAGCAGAGTCAAAGCAGACCATGTCTCCATTACGGACTTGTGCGGGAATCCTCGGCCGGATGGCGGAAAAGGCCATCAGACCCTATTCTAGACGCGGGTCGGTGTGGTGGGGACGGGGTCTTGAAATGTACCGCGATTCAGCGATTGCGGGACCGTGCTACTCACTAGCAAGTTATTTAACCATGGACATCACATAATAATGGTTTGGAAGATATGGCAACAGTCCAGACTGATATGACGGTGAAGGATCTCCAGGCGGAGATAGACACGATGCTGCGCAGGCGCGAGCCTGTGCTTTTGCGCAGACTACGTCGCATCGCGATCACGGATGCGAACATACGCCGGCTGTTCGGCGTGTCGATGGAGGAGCTGTTCAACATACTGGCCGAGAAGCTCGGATACGAAATCAAGTCCTAAAACTCAGACTGATGAATCTATTAACTGCTTGAACCCTTTCGGGCGTCGTGCATCGATTCCTGGTGCTAGGCCACGAGGCCCACACGTCCCCGGATTTCTCACTCGATGACGTCCCCGGCACCTCTGGCAGGATCGACGTGCTCGCTCGCTGCGCCGCTTCGGCCTTCCTCCTCTCTCATGGCATCCGCATGGATGTCGAGCTGTACCTCGTGCTCTGCGGCCCCTCGAGACCGCCGAGGACGATCCGGATGGTGGGGGCTGAGCTGAGGCACCTCAATCCCGACGAGAGGAGCACCGCTGCGCTCTTCCTCCGGGCCCTGCAGATTGAGTCGATTGCCGAGTCAATGAGCACCCCGGGGATCTATGTCTCGGGCATGGGGTTCGCGAAGCTGCTGGAGACTCTTGGCGGGCCGTTTATCCTTCTCAAGGAAGACGGAGAGGACATGAGGAATCACCGTGTTCCCAGAGACGCGATTTTCGTGCTCTCGGACCATATCGACTTCAACGAGGAGGACGAGAAGGCGCTCATGGCCCATGACCCGGCAGTCCTCAGCCTCGGGCCGCGGTCCCTGCACTCGAACCAGTGCATCACGATCGTGCACAACGAGCTCGACCGCAGAGAAGCGACGGTGTGAGACTCACTCAGGCCATCGACTTCAGAGCGGTGTCGAAGTTCTCCAGTCCTGTCACAAGGTCCTCGGTCTTCCGCCCGAAGCCCAGTCTGAACCGGCCTTTCACCCCGAAGAAAGAGCCCGAGGCCATGATGGTGCTGTAGTCCTTCAGCAGGACAGCCGCGAGGCGATCGACATCGGCGTCCACCTTCGGGAAGGCGACGTTGCCGACGCCGGGGTCGTTCCAGTGCACCCTGTCGTTCCGGTTCAGCCAGTCCTCGACGACGGGCCTGTTGCGCTTGATGATGCTCCTTGCCCTCTCGATGAACCTGTCCTTTTCCTTCAGGACCGCCAGGGCGATGCGGTCGCTGATCCCGGAGGGGCAGACGGTGTTGTACTCGGTCACGTTCTTGATGCTGGCCAGGGCCTTATCTTTCGCCAGTATCCAGCCGATTTTCAGCCCGCCCATGCCGTACACCTTGGACATCGTGTTCGTCACGACCATCCGGTCTCCGAACTGCGCGGCTGTCGGAGGCCTCTTCTCGAAGGCGAGCTCCCTGAATGTCTCGTCGCAGAGGATGTGGAAGTCCTTGCGCTCGGCCATCTCGGCGATTCCCGCAAGCTGGTCCTTCGTGATGATAGAGCTGGCGGGGTTGTTGATGTTCGTCATGATCACGAGGCGGGTCTTCTTGGTGACCGCCTTCTCCAATGCCTTCATGTCCAGGACGAAATCGTCCTCGGTGCGGAGCATGAGCTCCTTCACCTTTGCGCCGAGTCCCTTAGGCAAGTCCCTCAGCGGCGGGTAGTTCGGCATGACCGCGATAGCCTCGTCGCCAGGCTTCAGCAGGGCCATGCAGACATCCAGGTTCGCCTCGCTGCAGCTCGCCGTCACGATTACGCTGTCAGGTTCGACTCCGTGCTGGCCCGCGAGGAGCTGCCTGAGCTCCGGGCGGCCGTTGACGAAGTTCTCGGCGATGTTCAGGTCCTCGAGCTTGATCTTGACCTCGTCGAAGGTGGCGGGGAGCATGTCGCTGAGAGAGATGTTGTACCTGGCGGCGTGGTTGTCGATGAACCAGTGCAATAGGTCGAAAGCAGGAAATTGCATGATGGCGGGCATGCGCGAGCCCACCATAATCCTGACGCTTTCACGCCTCCTGCGGGGGATTTCTTGTTCAATTGGGCAAAATGGCCGAGGCTCTTGACTCGTTTCGAGGGAGCAGACTGAAAGCATGGCTTCACAGACTGTCCGGCCTCATTGTCAAAATGCTGCAGCCCGAGCCTTGCGCATGAGGGAATTCTTATATCATCATCCAATGTAGAGGCCTCGAACCAGAGGAGGAGCCACCTTGACGCGCTTCAACATCGCGACCGAACAGGACATCCTGAGGGGGAAGACGAGCGACATCTACTTCCAGAGGACCCTGGAGATCCTGAAGAAGGAGAAGAGGGACAGGGTGAGCGTGCTCGGCGAGGTCACCACGCACAACCTCCCGAACGGATGGGCATGGGGCGTGCTGTCCGGCGTGGAGGAAGCGGTCAGGCTGCTGGAGGGCAAGCCTGTCGATCTGTGGTCTTTGCCTGAGGGGAGCCTTTTCACGCCGAAGACCGCCAGCGGGATCCCGACGCCGGTGATGACGGTCGAAGGGCCATACGGCGCATTCGGCCTGTTCGAGACCCCGATGCTCGGCCTCCTGTGCCAGGCGAGTGGAATCACGACCAAAGCGGCGAGGGTCCGAAAGCTGGCGGGCGACAAGAGAATCATCAGCTTCGGCGTCAGGCGCATGCACCCTGGGGTCGCGCCGATGATCGAGCGCTCGGTCTACATCGGCGGGTTCGATGACGTTACGACACCCTTGGGAGCGGAGCGACTAGGCCTCTCGCCTGTCGGCACGATGCCCCACGCCCTTACGATCGTCATGGGCGGGCCGAAAGAGGCGTTCGAGGCGATGCATAGACACCTGGAGAAGAAAATACCGCGAATCGCTCTTGTGGACACCTACTACGACGAGAAGATTGAGGCGAACATCGCTGCGGAGGCGATCCCGGATCTTGCGGGAGTGAGGATCGACACGCACTCGACGCGCAGGGGAAACCTCGCTTCGATAGTCAGGGAGGTGCGCTGGGAGCTGGACATCCGCGGGCACAAGGACGCGAAGCTCTACGTGAGCGGCGGCATCTCCGAGGAGAAGATTCCCGAACTGCTCGAGGCGGGCGTGGATGGCTTCGGCATCGGCACGAGCCTCTCGAACGCCCCGACGATCGACTTCGCCTTCGACATCGTGGAGATGGAGGGGAAGCCTGTGGCGAAGCGCGGGAAGTTCGGTGGGCGCAAGCGCCTGATGCGCTGCGTGGAGCACGGCTGCTACGAGGTCGATGTCCGTGAGTGCCCCGGATGCAAAGGCGAGGTGAAGCCCGCCTTGGTCCAGTATCTGAGGAAGGGCAGGCTAGCGAGGAAGCTGCCCGGGGTCAAGGAGATCAGGAAGCGAGTCCTGGACGAGATGAAGTACGCTCACTTCGCCCTGTGAGCCGCCGGAAGCCTTTTGCGATTACTCGCTCATCGCTTGACGACATGGGACCGCTTGCCACGAAGGCCTCGGTGCTGAGAACCTACGAGGAGATCGCCGAGGACGTGGAGGAGAGGAGGCAGACTCCATGGACCGACGTCATCGATTTCGAGAAGACATTGCCCCGGGGTCGGATAGTCCTGGAACTCGGATGTGGCTCCGGCAGGAACGCGGTTCATTTCGCCATTGCGGGGCACAGGGTGATTGCCATCGACTTCGCGCGGGGGATGCTCGGGCGGGCAGCGATGAGAGCGAAAGAGAATTCCGTGGCGGGTTCGGTGAATCTGATCCAGGCAGACGTCACCGCACCGCCAATCAAGGATTCGTCTGTTGATGTCTGCCTCTATGTCGCGGCACTGCACCACCTTCCCACCCGCCATGAGCGCATTGGGAGTCTGGAGCAGTTACGGGGGTGCCTCAGGCTCGGTGGCAAGGCATTTGTCAGCGTCTGGGCGTTCGAGCAGAGGCGGTTCCAGAGGGTCCTCGAGAGGCACAAGCTGAAGAAGGAAGGGTTCGGGGACGTCCTCATTCCCATAAAGTCGAAGGACGGGCAGGCGATCAGGCGGTTCTACCACCTCTTCGTCGAAGGGGAGCTCGAGCAGCTCATAGCCGAGGCGGGACTCGAAATCGGGCAACATTTCAAGTCCCATGACAACTATTTCGTCGTGGCGGTGAATCTCCATGGGAATCGGTGAGTTCTTTGGCGACATCTGGAACGCGCTTACCTCGAACGTCCTCTGCATGTTCCTAGCACTGGCTGTCGGGCTCCTCCTCATGGTGGGTTTCTACGTATGGTGGATACACAAGGTGCGCAGCGAGAATGCTTGGACTCATCAGCCGCTTGTCTACAAGAAGGGGAAATACTAACTAGAAACCTTCATAACCGCCAGCAGGATTCGCGGCGCGGTGTTTCGATGACCAAGGTTCCGGACGACTTGCATTACACCAAGGATCACGAGTGGGTGAGGGTCGAGGGGAAGAAGGCGACGATAGGCATAACTGACCACGCGCAGCACGAGCTCACCGACATAGTGTTCGTCGAGCTGCCGAAGCTGGGCAAGGTCCTCAAGGCGCACGAGAAGCTCGGCGTCGTCGAGTCAGTGAAGTCAGCCTCCGAGATTTATGCGCCCGTGTCCGGCAAGGTCATCGAGGTGAACGACACCCTGCAGGATTCGCCCGAGGCGGTCAACAAGGATCCCTACGGCAGCGGCTGGGTCGCGACGGTCGAGGTCTCGGACCCGAACGAGGTCAAGAGCCTTCTCAACGCGGCCGGGTACAAGAAGCACATCGGCGAATAGGCTTCCCGCCATCTGCGGATGAGAACATTGAGCAGCAGCCATTTCAAGAATTCAGATCTCCCGCCAAGACGACCACAAGGAATATCTGAGGAGGCACTCATCGGCCGCCGGGCACGTCGGCTAGTTTGGACTAGGCTTGGGGCCTTCGGAGCCTCCGACAGGGGTTCGAATCCCCTCGTGCCCGTTATCAGCAGGCGCACACGATTGCGCGACATTTATATGGTGAGAGCGATTCAGACGGCCAGCGATTGGCCAGGTGTTGAAAACATGAGGAAGCTCGCGTCGATTCTGGTCGTTTCTGTGTTGGTCCTCGGCTCGTTCATGATCCTCTCGCCAGGGGCGAAGGCCCAAGGCAGTGCCCCGACATGGTCGATCGGCGACTACTGGGAATATAGCGGTTCGGTCGACATCTCCGGCACCATATACTCGGTGATAGTTCGTCTGCAGGTGAAGGAAAAACTCACCTTGGCCATCGACACATCCGAGTACGAGTCATTCAATTGCACGGTGACCATCGCAGTGTCGAGCGGGGGAACGTCTTTCACCTTGACCAGCTACATCTACCTCAGGACCTCGGACCTCGCCATGGTGAAGACATATCAATCGTTCATGGGGTTCACCACAGTGGACACCTACAACCCGCCGCAGGAAACCTTCCAATTCCCGCTGAGTAATGGACAGACGTGGTCATCCACCAGCACGCGCAATACGACTCTTGGCGGCGGCCATGGAACGACCACCGTCACGAACGACTTCTCGGTCTCCGGTCCGACGAGCGTCACCGTTCCCGCCGGCACGTTCAACACGTTCATGGTCACCGAGACCCCGCGCGGCGGCGGATCCCCCGGGAGAATCTACTACTCGGACTCGATTGGCTACGCTGCGAAATTGAACGGCTCGGTCATGGGCCTATCATTGACCATGGGAATGGACCTCGACCTGAAATCCTTCAATTACCAGAACGCGTCGATGGGGTCGCTGCTCATCATCCTCATAATCGTCATTGTGCTCGTTGTCATAATCGTCGCCGTCTTGTTTGCGGTCATGAGGTCCCGGCAGAGGCGGAGGGGCGTGTATGTGCCGCCTCCGAGCTCGGCCTACGGCCAACCGCCGCCAGGACCGTATCAACCTCCCCAGGGGCCCTATCGGCCGCCGACGCAGCCATAGTCATTCGAGCGTTCTGGGCATCGACAGGGGAATGGCGACAACGCCGTCTGCGAATCACCTACTGCATTAGACGACTCGCCCAGCCAACCTTCAGATAGCCAAGCTGCGATAGACATCGAGGAGAAGGCCTGGGTGCAAGCCAGTGAATACAAGGTGGCGCCCGAGCCATCCCTCAATACAGTAATCAGGCAACCTTCATAACCGGTGGCGCTTTCTCCGAATCGTCCGGGGGCAAAGAATGTCAGAAGCAGTCATCATCAGTGCATGCCGCACGCCGATTGGCAGGTATGGGAAATCGTTAATGGGGTTTTCATCTACGCAGCTAGGCGCCATCGCGATAAAGGAAGCGGTTGCCCGGGCCCGCGTGAACCCGGTCGAGATCGACGAGGTCATCATGGGCAATGTCGTCACCGCCGGTCTCGGTCAGGCCCCGGCCCGCCAGGCGGCCCTCGCCGGCGGGATACCGGACTCGGTCCCCGCCTTCACCGTCAACAAGGTCTGCGCATCTGGCCTGAAGGCTGTCGGTGTCGCAGCCGACGCGATCAAGGCGGGCAGTGCGGAGACGATCGTGGCGGGAGGAATGGAGAGCATGAGCAACGCCCCCTACGTCGTGCGCGAGCTGCGCTGGGGCTCGAAGATGAGCGACGTCAAGCTGGTCGACGCGATGGTGTACGACGGTCTGTGGGACGTCTATAGCAATTTCCACATGGGCATGACAGGCGAGATCGTCGCGGACAGGTACAACGTCACCCGCGAGGACATGGACCGGTTCTCCTACGAGAGCCACATGAAGGCCAACAGGGCAACGCAGGACGGTAAGTTCAAGGCGGAGATTGTCCCGGTCGAACTGAAGGCGGAGAAGAGGATGTTCGAGCAGGACGAGGGCATCAGGTCCGACTCGACGATCGAGAAGTTGGGGAAGCTGCCTGCCGCGTTCAAGAAGGACGGCAAGGTCACGGCGGGGAACGCCTCGCAGCTGAGCGACGGCGGTGCTGCCACCGTTGTGATGTCTTCCGAGGCGGCGATTAAGAAAGGTTTCAAACCGCTCGCGCGCATAATAGATTATGTCAGCGTCGGCGTCAAGCCGGAATGGGTCATGGAGGCCCCGATACCCGCGGTGCGGAAGCTCCTGAAGAAGACAGGCCTCGATGTCAAGGACATCGACCTCTGGGAGCACAACGAGGCCTTCTCCTCCGCCAGCGTGGCGGTGATGAAGGAGCTGGGGATCCCGCGGGAGAGGTTCAACGTGAATGGCGGGGCGGTGGCACTCGGTCACCCGATCGGCTGCTCAGGAGCGCGGATACTCGCGACCCTGATATACGCCATGAAGGACAGGAACGCGAGGCGAGGGGTCGTCACCATCTGCCTTGGCGGCGGCAATGCCATGGCGATGCTCATTGAGAAGATGTGACGGCCGGGCCGATCTGACCGCGGACACGGGGAGGATGTGTCAGGCCGGGTTCTCAACCTCAAATCACGCCGCCAACCGCCAGACCGCCGGACGGAAGCCCTGAAATAACTCGCTGCTTTTCCCTCCGCCGATGACGTTCTTGGAGATCAGGAAAGTCGGAGTGATCGGCGCTGGAACGATGGGGGCGGGGATCGCTCAGGTCCTCGCGCAGAGCGGACACAGCGTGGCGATGAGGGACATCGAGGACAGGTTCGTGCAGAAAGGCCTCGCCACGATAGATAAGAGCCTCTCCAGAGGCGTCGAGAAAGGGAAGATGACCGCCGAGGAGAAGGCGGCGGTGGAGTCGCGGGTGAAGGGCACGACAGAATGGAAGGACCTGGCCGACTGCGACCTCATCATCGAGGCGGTGTTCGAGAGCCCCGAGGTGAAGAAGGATGCATTCCGGGAACTCGCGAAGCTCTGCAGGCCCGACGTGATCTTCGCATCGAACACGTCTTCCATATCGATAACCGAGCTCGCCGCCGCGACCGACCGCCCGCAGAAGTTCGTTGGCATGCACTTCTTCAACCCCGTGCCCCTGATGAAGCTGGTCGAGGTCATCCGCGGATTGCAGACGAGCGACGAGACGGTCAAGGTGGTGTTCGACCTCTCCGCGAAGCTGGGCAAGACCCCGGTCGAGGTCCAGGACTTCCCAGGTTTCGCCGCCAACAGGATCTTCATGCCGTTCATCAACGAGGCCGTCTTCTGCCTCCAGGAAGGGGTGGCCACGAAGGAGGCGATCGACACGGTCGCGAAGCTCGGTTTCAACCACCCCATGGGGCCGCTGGAGCTCGCGGACCTGATAGGACTCGACATCTGCCTGGACATCATGACGGTGCTGCACAATGGCTTCGGGGACCCCAAGTACAGGCCATGCCCCTTGCTGCGCAAGATGGTGAAGGCCGGGCGGCTCGGAAGGAAGACCGGCCGGGGCTTCTACGATTACAAGTGATCATTGCCCGCCGTCAGGCCTCTCGACCTCGGCGACCTCGCCCTTCCACTGCTCGAACGTCGTGGGCTGGACCTTCCTTCGCCTGCGCGACAGCAGGACGAGAAGGATGAGCACGATCACCACGACTATGATGATGCCAACCGCTGCCATAGCGAGCACGTTACTCTGTCCGACTTGGGTCTTGTGCAATCTAACAGTGCCGAGGTCCTGCAGCGCCCCCTGTCCGACGCCTTTGGAATCGCTGCTCGAGTCATAGTCGTCCTTCATGACATTGAGGACGTATATCCCCTGTTCGATGTTCCTGAATGTGAAATTCCCGTCCCCGTCTGTCAGCGTCTGCGTCCCGTCGAGCGTGACCGTCGCGTTGGATATCGGGCTGCCATTAGCATCATCGACCACCCTGCCGTGAACGTCCCCCCGCCAGTTCTCAGTCGTGAATGTCCACACGAAGTCCGAAAACATTTGATTCCCTACGAGGTCAGATGCCGTGTTATCGATGGTGACCGTGTAGGCTGTTCCATAAAAGAGGCCAGGAAACAGAGTGAAGCTGACGGTCTTATTGTCGGGCCAACTTGGATTAAAGGCGCCCCTGCCATCTGTGATCCGTATCGCATGCTCGACCGAGAACTTGTTCATGGCCTCGCTGAAGGTGACGACGACTGCGGTGGCCCTGGGGACCCCCGTGGCATCATGGGCCGGACTGACCGTCTGCACCGTAGGCGGGGTCGCGTCGCTGACCTGTGCGGTCGTGAACTGCCACACATAATCATCCGCAGGACGACCGTCTGGAACGCCGTTCGAATTCCCGTCGAGTGGGTTGTTGCCGAGGCCGTGAGCGGTCGCGTTTGCCCGAACATTATACGTAATCTCCGTTCGATATGGCTTGTTCGGCGCGAACGTGAATGTTGAGTTATTTTGGCTCCACGACGAGGTGCCATCGGTCTTGTTAAAGAAGGTCAGACGGTCGTCGTTGTAGGAGAAGGAGTCTTCCACGGACGTAGTGTCCATGGACTCGCTGAAGCTGACCACAATCGGCGCGTCGAGTGGCACATTGTCTTGTGAGCGGCTCGGGGATGTCTGGAGTACCTTCGGATATGTGCAGATTGTCGTGAAGTTGTAAGGCATCGGGAAAGAGCCGTTGTCCAGCAGTTGCCCGAACATGTCCTTACCTGTAATTGAATAGCTGTAGTCCGTGCACGGGAGGAACTTCACGTCGTGGGTGAGGTTCAGGGTGGTGTTGTCGATATTCCAGGAGGACGCGAGGGTCAATGTCCTGTTGAGGGTCCACGTGACCGTTGCATTGTTCATCGTCGTGCTGAAGTCGATGCGGATTGGTGCATCGAGGGCGGCATCAACCTGCTGAGGAGAGATGCCAGTTATCACGGGCGGACAGCCGGTGGTCGTGAACTGCCAAGGGTTCGGCACCGGTCCGGGGTCGAGGCTCGGGTCTGTGATGCTCACGCGGTATACCGTGCATATTTCGAACGGTGAATGGGTCAGAGCGAGGACAGTCAAACCCAAGTTCCAATCTATGACGAAAGGAAACGAGGGGACGACATTCACCGTGATCATTGCGCTGTCCATCCTCTCGCTGAAGGTGACAATTATTGGCCTAGTGAGGCCGACATTGTCCTCGCCGTCTCGGGGATCGGTACTCAGTATGCAGCGGCCGCACCCCGTCATGAAGCTCCATATGAACGGGTCGCCGCCGGTGCCGTCGTGGTTGCCGTCCAATGGGTTTCCTGCCAAATCATTGCCATTGACCGTCACAGTGTACCACGTGTTCGGAGTGTATGATACGGCGTGACTGAAAACCACCGACTGCTGTGTCATGTCCCACGATGGCGTCAGGGCGATTAATGGCATTATTCCGACGTTCACGGAGAGTTGGTTCATCGGCTCGCTGAAGTTGACGTAGATATTGGCGCTCAGCGGCACGTTGGCCATCCCGTTGGCCGGGTAGTAGGAGGCCACCCAGGGCGGTTCTGTATCCGGGGCTTTGACGAGGTTGGCGGGGACGAGCAGGAAGGAAGCAGTCAGCAGCAGAGCGACAACAATCGAGAATCTCAGCTTTGTAGGCATTTGGACCACCCCGCCGTCCAGGGGACGGTGAACTCAGCGGTCTGGGCGTATTTAAATTGCGTTGTAAGCCCATCTAATCCAGCAAGTCACGCGAGGAGCCGACAACCGTCTCCAAAGCATTAAGTCGGTCGTTGCGACTCCACGCGCGGTAAGAGTGGACGCGGTCCAAGCGCTGATTCTCGGTATTGTGCAAGGTCTGGCCGAGTGGCTGCCCGTGAGCAGCTCCGGACATCTGGTGATTCTTCAGGAGGTCTGGGGACTCGACGTGCCGGTCCTGTTTGACGTGCTCCTTCATGTGGCGACGGCTCTGGTCGTCCTGGTTTTCCTGAGAAAGGAAGTCGCCGAGATATTCAGATCTCTTGCGAGGTTCATGAGGCGATGGCGGGCGGGAGAGAAGGCGTCAGTCGTCCTCAAAGAGGAAGATGGCGCGATGACCGCTTGGCTCATCGTCATCGGGACGATTCCGACCGCCATGATAGGCTTCGTTCTCTGGCGGTGGACCAAGCCTCTATTCCATTCGCTCACGGTCGTTGCAATCGGGCTGATTATCACCGGGGTCGTGCTCTCCCTGACCTACGCTGTCCGCAAGAGAGACGGGAGACCGTTAGGCACCGCCGGTGCATTGGCGGTTGGCGTGGCACAGGGCATCGCTCTGATTCCAGGAATCTCGCGCTCGGGCACGACCATATCCACCGGCCTCATGCTCGGGGCGGAAAGAGTCCGCGTGGCGAAATATTCCTTCTTGCTTGCTGTCCCCGCGATACTCGGTGCCGCCATGGCGGGAGCCCTCGATGCCGGTTCGGGAAGTCTCAACGTCGACGTGCTCAGTCTGACCATCGCTCTCGTTTCCGCCGCCGTGTCCGCTTTCCTCGCGTTGAGATTGCTGTTCGCGATCATTTCGAGGGCGAGGTTCTACGCTTTCGCACCTTACTGCCTCGCGGTCGGGATTGCCCTTTTGATTGGGGTCGTCCTTTGAAAGTCCTGCGGCGATCATAAGACGAAAAGATAAAACACGGGGACCCGGGGGAGGGG
>JAFNFQ010000072.1 GCA_017885655.1 Methanobacteriota archaeon
ATCTCAGAGGATTTCTACAAACCCGCCCCCGCCAAGCCTTTATACGAATTCAGGACCTTTCCCCGCCGAGGGGGAACCCGTGAAGAACAGGGTCAAGCAGATCTATCGCAACCTCGACAGGAATGTGGACATCGTCGTACTCGCGAATTCGACAGATCCGCATATTGACGCTACCTTCTACTATGCCACGGGGATCACCACAGGTCTTTTCGAAGGGTGCGCTGCGTTCCTGCACCCGGACGGGCACATAGATCTACTCGCGTCCCAATTGGAGGAGGAGACGGCCAAGAAGGCGGGACTCCCGGTCACGACATTCATGACGAGGAGGCAGCTGCTGAGGGGGCTCAGGAAGCACCTGGAAGGACACCGCCGGATCGGGCTGAACTTCGAGGAGATCACCCACCACTACTACGACCGACTCAGGAAGTTGGCGCCGAAAGCCAGATTCATCAATGTCTCCGAGGCCGTGAGAGCGGCGCGTTCGGTGAAGGACGAGCACGAGCAGGAATTGATAGAAAAGGCGTGCAGGATCGCGAGCGAAGCATTCGAGGACCTGATTCCTAGGATCAGGAAAGGCAAGAGGGAGGACGAGCTGGCGGCGGACCTGGTCTACCTCATGCAGAAGCACGGGGCTGGCGGTGCCTCATTTGAAACCATTG
This sequence comes from Methanobacteriota archaeon, assembly GCA_017885655.1. GTDB lineage: Archaea > Thermoplasmatota > Thermoplasmata > RBG-16-68-12 > JAFNFQ01 > JAFNFQ01. The sequence continues at coordinate 660 of JAFNFQ010000072.1, forward strand.
TGGCGTCAGGCCCCAATGGCGCTGAGCCGCATTACACTGCGGGAACAAAGAAACTCCAGAAAGGCGAGCTCGTCGTGTTTGATTTTGGCGCGAAATATCACAAGTACGTCTCGGACATCACGCGCACCGTCGTCGTCGGCAGGGCGAGCGAGCGGCAGAAGCGGATGCACTCCGTCGTCGAGCGAGCGCAAAAAGCTGCCCTCGCGAAGATGCGAAAAGGGGTGAAGGGCGCGGCGGTTGACAAGGCCGCCAGGGACTTGATAGAAAAAACCGAGTTCAAGGGGCGCTTCATCCACAGCCTGGGCCACAGCATCGGCCTGGCGGTCCATGACGGCGCGGGTCTCGGTCCCGCAAGCAAGGTGGTGCTCAAGCCGGGCATGATCTTCACGAACGAGCCGGGAGTCTACATATCTGGCTATGGCGGCGTCAGGATCGAGGACAACGTCCTGATCACGGCCGGCAAGCCGAAGACCCTGACGACCGCGACACGCGAACTCATCGAGGTGTGAGGTGGTGAAGTGAGAGAGCTTGCGAAATCCGCGTTGAAGGTTTTCGAGAAAACGGGGGTCGACTTCGGCGACATCAGGACAGAGGAGAGGAAGTCGACCACCATCAGGATTGCGAACGAGCAGTTGCAGGCGCTGTCCTCGGTTGTCCGCAAGGGGTTCAGCGTCAGGGCGTTCCGCCGAGGGGCTTGGGGATACAGCTCGGGCACGAGCTTCACGCTCGATTCGGTCAGACGCGCGGCCGAAGCCGCCGCGAGGATCGCCCACGCCAATTCGGCAAGGGGGCTGCCACGCTCCTCCCTCAAGAGCATCAAGCCGATGAAGAGGAGACTCAAGCCTGTGGTGCAGATCGACCCTGCGAACATCGGCCTCGACGAGAAGACCGAGCTGGCGATGACTGTGTCCAGAGCGCAGAGAATCGGGCCCAAGGTCGCCAGCACGTTCGCGATCTACGGAGAATGGGATCATGCGTTCGAGGTGGCGAACACCGTCGGCACGGACGTTTCCTGGAGAGAGGTGAGGACGCGGATTGGCGGTCAGGCCGTCGCCGCCGAGGGGGACAAGAGGGACTTCGCGTACGATTTCACAGATGGGACTGGCGGGTACGAGATAGTCAAAGCTGTCGACCCGAACGAGATGGGCAAGACGATTGCGGAGGAGGCGATTGAGCTCCTCACCGCCAAGAAACCGCCCGGCGGCATGATGACGGTCATCACGGATCCTGACATTTCAGGTCTCCTCGCTCATGAGGTCATGGGACATGCCTCGGAGGGGGACGAGATAACGAAGCGCCGTTCTTTCCTCACGGACATCGTGGGCAAGAAGGTCGGTTCGCCCCTCGTGACGATGTATGATGACGGGACTTACCCCGGGGCCCACGGCACGATCCAGTTCGACGGCGAGGGCACGCCGGGGCACAAGACCAGAATCATCGACCGCGGTGTCTACGCGGGCTACATGCACAGCCTGGAGACGTCAGGCACGCTCAAGATGCCCCTGACCGGGAACGGACGGGCCGAGAACTACAGCCGCCGCGTCTGGGTCAGGATGACCAACACCTACTTCGCCCCGGGTGACGACAAGTTCGATGAGATCGTCGAGGAAACGAAGGACGGGCTGCTGACGCACAAGTCGATCAGCGGCATGGAGGATCCGGTCGGCGGCGGTTTCCAGGCGGTGGCGCTCATGGGTCACCTCGTGAAGAATGGAGAGATCGGCCCCGCAGTCAGAGGGATGACCCTCACTGGCAAGGCCCTGGAGATCCTGAAGAGCGTTGACATGGCCTCCAGGGAGTTCAAGCTTTCAGGCGGCTTCTGCGGGAAGGGAGAGGAGGACTACGTCCCTGTCTCCAGTGGCGGGCCTTACATGAGATCCAAGATAATCGTGGGAGGCGGATAGATGACGCTGCTCTCTCTGGCCGATGACGCGGTGAAGAATGCGCTCGCCGCAGGCGCTCAAGCTGCCGAAGCGTTCGCCATGACCTACCGCACGAAGTCCGTCTACATCGAGCAGGACGTGCCCAAGGTGGCCGAGGAACGGACGGAGGCGGGAATCGGCCTGAAGGTCGCAGTGGGGAAACGGGTTGCATTCACATCGGCGAGCCTTGAGGGCCCGAGGGATGTGCGGACCGCCACCGCGACAGCCATGAAGTCCGTCAAGATGGTCCCCGAGGACCCCGACTTCCCCGGTTTCACTTCTTTCAGGGTCATGGGGAAGGTGGAGAAGACCCATGACGCGAAGACGGCGGAGACTCCTGTCGAGGAACTCGTCGAGATGGCACTCGAACTGACTGCGGCGGGCAAGGTCCGAAAAGATGTCACGGTCCCGAAGGGGATTTTCCGCGTGCAGGACTATGAGCTCAGGGTGGCGAACTCGGAAGGGGCTGAGGGTTCACACCGCGGCACCCTTGTTTTCCTTTATTTCACCGCGAAGAGTGGCACGAAGACCAGGGCGGGCGAGGGGATAATCAAGAGCCTGGGGGTCTCACTGTCGCAGCAGGACTTCCAAGCGATCGGCAAGAGGCTGGGTGCTCGATCGGTGGAGAACCTGGAGGCCTCCGCCCTCCGCGAGAAAATCGCGGGGACCGTTGTCATGGACCCGCTCGACCTTGGCGAGATGTTGATCCAAACCGTCGGTTCCGCCGTCAACGCGGAGGACGTGAGGAGAAAGAGGAGCCCCTGGCAGGACAAGAGGGGTCAGAAGGTCGCCTCCGAAGGGATCAACATCGCCGACATGCCCCGCCTGCCGGCAGGACTGTCCTCCTGCGCGGTCGACGACGAGGGCAACCCGACCGCAGACAGGCCCCTGGTGGCGGATGGGATCCTGCGCGACTTCGTCCACGACCATTACAACGCTGCCCTCCTCGGCGGAAAGGGCGGGAACGCGTTCCGCAGGGCTGTCGCCACGATCGAAGGGGCCTACGCCCGCCCCGCTCAGTGCAGCATCAGCAACCTTGTCGTTGAACCGGGGACGCAATCGCTGGACGAGATCATCGGTTCGGTGCAGAAAGGGGTCTATATCGAGAAGCTCGCGGCGCCCGAGGTCAACCAGTTCAGCGGGGCGTTCGCCCTCGAGGTCAGGAACGCGGCGATCATAGAGAAAGGCGAACTCAAGGACCACGTGAAGTACGCCCTCCTGGTCGGGAACATGTTCGACGGATTGAAGAACGTCGCCGCGACGGGGAGAGAGCTGCGTCCGAGCCACGGCTTCCTAACCGCCACAGGCTGCTGCTACCTGCCGCCATTGGCATTCGATGGATTCGAGCTGGTCGGACAGAAATAACTATGACTGGGAATCGGCGAATCCGAGGACACCCGATAATCTTCATCACATCAGATGCAATGCGAAAACACATTTCACACGAAGATGTCAAAGAAGTAGTGGGCCCCGTCCCCCCTCAGGACGGGGCCAGACGCGAAAGCGCCCTCCTCGACGCCCATATCAGGCAACCTCTCCCCTCTCCCCTTTTTTGAGCCTGCCTGTTCCCTATTATGGATGGGCTAGCTACGTATATAACAGGTATCTGGTGTTCACCACGCGATTTACCACTTACCAATCCGGTTACCAATCCTCCCTTATGCGCCTCCCTTCCAGAGTGTTATCAAAAGGGGAATCATTGCTCGATACATATATATCACGGTATCCTTATGAAATGGCGAGTGTGGCGATGAGGGTTTCCCCTCCCCTCCCCCCAGCAGTTGCAGCGCTCCATGAAGCACCGCCAAAGACGTCCATTCATGGAAACGTCAAGGCGAAGCGAGTTCCAGACGGAGTGGCGGCGCTGGTCATCCAGTTCATTTTCGGAAGAAAGAAGAAGAGCTCGCCCCCCAGCGACCATGTCATCCCGACGGTGCCGCGGATCAAGATGGAGCCTGGCAGCACCTACCTCCTGCCCACTGACAAGCCGGATATGGCGTTCAAGATTTTCACCAAGGAGGTCAGCAATGGCGCCTCCGGCATGATCATCACGCGCCTGCATCCCGGGGAAGTCAAAGCGAGATTCAGCGTCGGATCCAGCCCGATCCACTGGCTCAGCCGGGCGTTCACGAAGGAGAGCATGAGCCCGACGAACTTGGGGGCGGTGGCAGAGCAGATAGAGGGCTTCGTATCCAAGAACAACAACCCACTGGTCCTGCTCGACGGCATCGAATACCTAATCGTCCAGAACGACCTGCAGAAGGTCGTGAGGTTCATCTCCTCCGTCCGCGACAGCGTCGCCGTGCACAGCGCGCGGATGGTCATACCGTTCAACATGCAGAGCGTGGACGAGAGCGGGCGGGCCCTGATAAGCCGCGACCTTCACGTGATCAAGTGGAATGATTAAATGAACGCAGATGACTCGCCCTCCCCGCCAATGAGGTTCTACAAGACCTACGTGCAGGGATTCGACGAGGCTTTGGGCGGTGGCATCCCCAAGGGGCACGTCATACTCGTCTCGGGGCCGCCGGGCACGATGAAGTCCTCGCTCGCCTACAACATCCTCTACCAGAACGCAATCAGGGAGGACGTCAAGGGCGCCTACCTCACCCTCGAGCAGAGCAAGTCCAGCCTCGAGTTTCAGCTGAGCCGAATGGGGATGGACATGGAGAGGGTCGAGGACCGGGTGCAGATACAAGACCTCTCCCGCATAAGGCTGGGCATGGAGGAGCTGCGCGGCAAGGCCCGATTCGGGACTCCGGCTGAGAGGCCGTGGCTCGACGTGCTGAAGAGACACATCGAGGATGTGAAGGAAGGTCACCCTTTCGAGCTGCTGGCCCTTGATTCGCTCCCTGTGCTCGAAATCATCTCGGGCTTAAGGGAGAGACGCATCAACCTGTTCCAGTTCTTCGGCTGGCTGAAGGGATTGGGGTGCACGAGCTTCGTCATATCCGAAGTCTCGCCGGATCCGAACATCGTGCACGACGAGGATTTCCTCGCGGACGGTCTGCTCTACCTGACGATGGAGAAGGTCGGAGGGCTCGACGTCTACCGCCGCATGAGGTGCGTGAAGATGCGCGGGGTGAACCACAGCACGGGCATCTACACGCTCGAGTTCAAGGAAGGCGGCTTCAAGGTCAGCCAGGTCATCTGACGTCCGACTCGTGGACGGCCTTCAGGTACCTCATGAGTGCGCGTTCCTCTGCCGTAAGCTCCTCTCCACTGATTTCCTCGTCCGCATATTCCGACAGCAACTTGATCTCCAGCGGGTTTCCTCTTGCGAGCCTGTACGCCTTGCTGAACTCCTGCTCGTCCAGTTGAGGCGCGATCCTGCGGCACGAGTCCTTGTCGAGACCGCGTAGCTGCAGCTCCTCGAGGAGCTGTTGACCCTTCATGCCCCGGCCCCAACGCGGCATCGTCCTGGCGGTGACCAATATTTGGTTTCCCGTGGCTGCCGCCGCCTCGACCAGGGCATGGGCCACATCCCCGACGTCCTCCAGTTCGCCGAGCAGGTCATCGATTGCGAACAGGGCCCCGAGGTCGATCAGGGATGCTTCGAGCTTCTTCCCCAGTTCCTCGATCCCGTCATGCTCTTCGATTGTGAACTCGACCTTCCCCAGTTCGCGCAGGAAATCGGACAGGACTCCGGCAAGCCTGTCCGCCGTCGTGGCAGGCTTGATGGAGAACCAGAAAACCGGCCTCCTGCCCTCGAGGGAGGCGACCGCTTGAAGCGCCAGGACCGTCTTCCCGATCCCTCTGGTCCCGGTGATGACCATGACCGGCGGTTTCTTCAGCTGCAGCCACGTGCGGACCTTCTTGAGTTCGTCGGCCCTGCCGTGGAACGGGGCCTCGGCGGGCGCTCCAATGATGTGGCTTACAGCCTCGACCTCCTTCTTCTTCGCCTTCGCTTTGAAGACGTCGAGGACGTTGCGTTCGTCCAGCGCCGCCAGCATCGCCGTGTATGTCCTTGGCGGCAGGAGAAGCTTCCTTGCCTCGCCTGCGGGTAGCTCCCGCAACCTCTGGCGGGAATCGCGAACCGAAACGAGAGTCTCGCCGATCCTGCCGTAGATGTTGTTCGCAACCGCCATCCCCTCCGCGGTGATGAGGTAGATCTTCCTGCGCCTGATTTCCCCCTTCACCCTCGCGGTGGCTTCCCTGATGAAGCCCTGCTTCTGAAGCGTCTTCGCCGCCCTGGAGACGTGGTTGACGAGGATGCCGAGGGCGTTCGCGATTCCGTCCTGAGTCATCGGCGCGGGGATGTCGATCGTGTGGCTGGCGGAACCGCTCTCCTTGAGGTGTAGGAGTATCCTCTCGTTCACCGTGAAGAGGCGCTTGTCAAGGCGAGATTCATCCCTGGCCATCTTGCTCAGGCTGTCGATGCGGCGTGCCGAATAAAAAGCTATCGCGCTGACTGCGCGTGCCGCGAATCTCTGCGTCAACCGCCTACCGTAATCGTCAGCGTCATTGTCGCCGAACCGCCATCGTCGTCCGTGACCGTCAGCATGATCGTGTACGTGCCGGCCGCGCCGTAGACAAGGACCTGTTCATCCATCGCGGTCATCGGGTTGACGTCGGGGCTGGGGTACGGGTCCGATCCGACTCCGTTGTTGTAGTAGACTGACGTGAGTATCCTTCCGTCCCCCGAATCCCAGGTGAAGGTGAGGTCGTCGCTGCCCGGGTCTGTGGCGGTTCCCCTGAAGTGTATCCTCTGGTTGACCGCGTATATGTAGAGATTGTCGACGGTCCAGATCCATGTGTCGGGGTGCTGGACGTTGAAGGTGTGGTGCAGCCGCGTCTCCATTCCATTCTCCCAGGTGATGACGAGCCATGCTGGATTGGCTCCGTTTGGCTGACCATTGATCGGGTCGTCGTCCGGCGTGTAGTAGGCGACCGCCGAGAACCGCCTGCTGAGCGATATCTCCACGTCGTGCAGCGCCGCCATCTGTTCGTTCGGGCTGCCAGGATACCTGATGACCTGCACCCAGCCCACCTCCTGCCCGTCCTCATAGAGCTTGAGGATGACGTCGTGCCACTTCTCTCCCGCGATCCTCAGGGTGATGTCCGCCAGCATGTAGGCCTCGGCATCCACTATCGTCGGCGGGACGTTGAGCACTGTGACCGTCGTCCAGTAGATTGGACCGCCGCCGGTCGTGTCGTCGTCATTGACCGATATCATGATCGTGAAAACGCCGTTATCTCCGTAGGTGTGCGAGACCGTATCGTTGACGCTGAATGGGAATATGCCGTCGGGACTCTTCGCCGGGTCGGGTCCGACTCCGTCGTTGTAGTAGACGTGCTGGATCGTCGGTCCGTACTCGAACGTCCAGGTGAAGGTAAGGTCGTCGCTGCCCGGATCGACTGCGTTTGCGGTGATCTCAAGCGGCTGGCCCTCATACACCTCGAAGGGACCGACGCGTGAGATCGTCGGCAACACGTTGGTCACGTTGATCTCCGTCTGCCAGGACGCCGAGCCCCCATCGTCGTCCGTGACGGTGAGCGCGAGCGTGTAGACCGCGTTGTCGCCATAGGTGTGGCTCGCAGCATCTGCGGCTGTGAACGGGAAGATTCCAGCTGGGCTTTGCGACGGGTCTGGTCCGACACCGTCGTTGTAGTACACGTGCTGGATCGCCGGGCCGAGCTCGAACACCCAGTCGAACGTGAGGTCGTCGCTTCCGGGGTCGGTCGCATTCGCCGCGACCTGGAGCAGGCTGCCCTCTTCCACGGCGAACGGGCCGAACGACGAAATCTCTGGCGGGAGGTTGGCGACCACGACCTGGCCCTGCCATGATGTCGAACCGCCGTCATCGTCCTTCACCGTCAACGTGGCGGTGTAGATACCGTTGTCTCCATACGGATGCGTGCCCGTGTCAGTGGCGGTGAATGGATGTGTGCCGCCCGGGCTGTTCGGCGGGTCCGGGCTCGCTCCGTTGTTGTAGTAGGTGTTGGAGTCTGACGACCCGTCACCCCACGTCCACGCGAACGTGAGGTCGTCGCTGCCCGGGTCTGTTGCGGTGGCGGTGAGGAGGACCGATTGGCCTTCGTCAATGTTGGTTCCGCCAGTGACCGACACCGTTGGCGGCAGATTGCCGGGCGTGGCGGTCACCCGCAACGTCATCCCTTGGGCACCGCTGTCGTCGTCGGTGACGAACACGGTCACGGTGAACGCGCCATTGTCGCCGTACGTGTGGCTCTTGGCGTCCGTGACGTCTCTCGGATGGATGTCGGGGCTCGGGAACGGGTCTGGGCTCGCACCGTTGTTGTAGTAGGTGGAGAATTCATCAGGAGCCCCGTAGCCCCAGGTCCACTTGAAGAGGACATCGTCGCTGCCTGGGTCCGTGACATGGGCCGAGAACGTGATCGGGGAACCTTCATTCTGTTGCGGAGTAGAAATGCTCACGGAACCGGAGGGAAGGACGTTGAAGACTGTGACGTTGGCGGTATCTGTGTCGTTGAGGTCGCCGTCGCTGACCTGCAGCGCGGCGACACCAGAGTAGTCATCACCCCATGTGTAGGTCGCCATCGGACTCTGCGACCACTGCGTGTCCCAAGTGCCATCGTTCTGGAAGTCCCACCGGTATGTCAGGTTCGCCGGGCCGTTGTCGGGGTCGTAAGAGCCGCTCCCGTCGAATTTCACGGGCGTATCCTCGGCGACGGCGTACGGTCCGCCTGCATCCGCCAACGGTGCGCGGTTGACGTGATAGATTTCGAGCAGGGGCTTCGCGCTGTGCGCGTCGTTGATGCCGTCATGGTTCGTGTCGACCGTAGCCCGCGGCAGCATCTCCCTTCCGGGCTTGAGCACGGGCAGAATCAACCGGTACTTGAGCAGGACATGGTGATACGGGGACGGCTTGTTGATCGGCTTGTTGCCGACGTCTGCACCTGATATGGTCACTTTCCATGTTATCGTCGTGGTACCGTCGGTATTATTGACAATCGAATCCGGCTGGGGGCTGAAGCTGTTCGGATTATAGGAATAGCCTTTTGGGATTGTTTCCTTGACCAGAGAATTCGTGGCTTTCACGAGGCTGCCGTCGCTGTGGCTGCTGTTGTAGACGCCCAGGTTTGTGACCGCGATCGTGATGTCCATCGTGTTCCCTGAGGTGTCTGGGAGGTTCTTGTAGAGCGGGGTTTTGCCGACCACGAGGGTAGGATGCAAAGTCATGTACTGCCATAGGTCATCTTGCGTGCTATCACCATTCCAATCCTGGTGCCTGTTGGTCCAATTATCCGCCATGTCAGCCATGGTGAAAGGCAGGATTTCCCCGCCAAGGTGGATGAAGGGACCTTCCTGCACCATCTGGTTCGCTTCCATGCACCACCATTTTGGATCCGGCAGAGTGCCTGGCGGGACGATTACGGACAAGGCATAATTGTACGTGACGGAACTCCCCGCCTGGATGCTCCACTCCGTGAGTGCTCCGTCTTGGGTCGTGGTGCCTCCTCCTGATTCCAGCGGATGGGGACTCAGTAACATGGCCTTCTCGTCCACGACAATCGGCACGGTTGCGTAGTTGGTGACTCGGTAACCGCTCGGATCGAACGGGGATATTTCCACCTGCTGGATCGTTGCGAGATTCTTCGCATAGGCTTCCCAAAGGCTCATGGGACCAGCTGAAAGCGACGCATCCTGAGACCCCTCAGAAAGCGCCGGAGTCGAATTCAGCCCGCCAACGGCCAGAATCGAGACAAACGCACTCAGAACGAGAGCAAACGCACTCAGAACGAGAGCAATCGCACTGCCAATTGATAGCGCCTTAGACACACTATCCCCTCTTCGAATGCTTATGGAGCTAGCACAGTATAAATTTTGTGCATGGAATCACGATTGATACTACAGGCCGAGGAAAAGTCGGTATCCTGAGAGGCGAAGAGCCCCATCGACCAGTATGAGCGCTCCTACCGCAACCATCGAGACCACGGCCGAGATTGCCAGTCGCTCGCGTCCTCGCGATGATCGTCCGCCGATGAGGATATCCACCGCAAAGACTTCAAGAAATAGCAAAGGTGGGGCGAATAGGTCTGGCGTGAATAGCCGGAGAAAAATCAGCATGACCAGTGATGTGAGAGCGAGACCAAATCCTCTCATCAATGCGACCCACCATGGTTTCACTCCGAGCAGGTGCAAGGTCGCGGATTCAATGAGCCAAGTGAGCGCTATGGCCCCGAGAGCGCCTGCTGCCAACCTGGCGGTATCCGGCTCAATCATGCAGGACCACCAAACCATAATCGGCCCTTAACTTTTCCGCAGAGTTCAAGTCGCCATCAGCGATGCACGAGGCGTGCTCGTCTTCCACCCCGATTATCTCAAGCACCTGCAGTCCCCGTGGCATGTTGAGTCCCCCGCCCGCCTCAAGGCAATCTTGACCAGCATGAAAGCCCGCGGCTACCTGGATGATGCTCTCGAGCCAAAGGCGGTCAGGATGGAGGATCTGAAGAGGGTCCACACGCCTGAGTTCCTGGAGTATCTCAAGGAATACGGGGAGGGGCCGCTGGACCCGGACACGACGATGCACCCCGAAACCTGGGACATCGCCCGCCTGGCCGTTGGCGGGACCGTACTGGCTGCCGAAATGGCAGTCAAGGAGAAGCGGGGGTACATCGCCCTCGTGAGACCGCCTGGCCATCATGCGGGCCCGGACTATCCAGGCGGATTCTGCTACCTGAACAACATAGCCGTCGCGGCGCACAGGCTGCTCGACAAGCTCGACCGCGTCGCGATTCTGGACTTCGACGTCCACCACGGCAACGGCACCAACGACATCTTCTATCGCAGTCCGCGAATCCTCTACATTTCGACGCACCAGTACCATATATTCCCTGGCACGGGACCGGCCGAGGCGATTGGCGAAAGCGACGGAGTTGGCTTCACAGTGAACGTCCCTTTCGCCTCCGGATGCGGGGACTCGTCATTCCGGATGGCCACGAGGGAGGTCATAGAGCCGATAGTCAAGCAGTTCGCCCCCCAGGCGATTCTGGTCAGCCTCGGGACGGACGCTCACTACATGGATCCACTGGCCTCGCTGACTCTTTCGTCACCCGGCTATATCGAGATGATGGCGTCAGCCCTGAAGCTCGCCAAGGAGACTTGCGAAGGACGCCTCGCGATTACTCTGGAGGGCGGGTATAATCTCGAGGCGCTCGCGGAGGTCGTGACAGGGACGGAGGCTCTTCTGCGAGGCGACTCGCCGAACGTGGTCTTCACCGAAGTCCGCGACCCTGATTGCGCAGGCCGAAGAATAGTGCAGCGCGTGAAAGATATCCAGCGACGCCACTGGAAGCTATGAGAAGCCTCTCCGCCTCTCTGCGACCTTCCTGTCCTTCTCCTTCTTGATGCGGCTCTCGAGCTGGTCGAGCAGGCCCTCGAGCGCTGCGAACAAGTCCCAGTCGAAGTGCCTGGCGTAGGTCATCCCCGTGGTCGTCGTGAGGCGGCAGCGCAGCGACCATTTCGTCCTATCCCCATCCCCCTTGTAGGTAACGACATGCACGCTGAATATCTTCGGCGTGACGATGCCGGCTATCCTCCTCATCCCCTTCTGGACTATGTCGTACATCTGTTCATAGACGTCCGGCTGCTCCTCTAGTCCGGATATCTGGACGAGCAGTTCCTTCCGCTCCTTGAATCCCGCAACGACCTCGAGCACATCCGATTTCGTGACGAGACCGACCGGCTCGCTGTTCTCGATCACGACTACCGAGGAGATGTCGTTCTGGATCATGAGTTTCAGGGCTTGACCGAGCTTCGCTTGCGGGCCGAGAGTGACGGGCGGCGACCGCATCAAGCTGGAGATCCTCACCCTTATGGCGTCCTTCTCACCGATGAAATCGCCCCCCCTCCTTTCCTTCTGCTTCGCAGATGCAAAGAAAGCGGTGAGATCTTTCAGCCCTATCACGCCGATCAGGCGCCTCTCGTCGTCCACGACCGGCACGGAGCGCTCGTGGAGGGAAGCCATGATTCGCCTCGCTTCGGTGACATCCGCCTCCCCGTTGACGCAGAGGGGGGAGGAGCTCATGACGTCTTTGACCGGCACCGCATCGGCCTCCTCTGCCTGGGCCAGCGCGCGCGTCAGGTCAGTCCGGGATATCAAGCCTATGAGGCGTTTCTTTTCCGTGACAGGCAGCGCCCTCAGATTGGCGCCCATCATCTTCTCGGCGACCGATGGCAGGTCGTCTTCCGGGGACACCTGCGGCACCGAGCGCGGCACCGAGCTGAGCATCCGCTCCGCTTTCGTGGTCGGGGGCATGTTCCGCCTCCGGGCTATCTCTGCGAGCGTCACTAAGCCGAGGAACTCGTTCTTCTGCACGATCGGTATCTCGTGAACATCCCTGGCCTTCATCAGCCCGATAATCTTGGAAATCGGCTCATCGGGAGTCGCTGTCACAAGGTCCGTCGACATGAACTCCCGGACCTTGAGGTCCATCATCTTCGGCCGCTTCATTTTCCGGCAACCTTGTGAAAGCCACAATCCGCGCTCCCATAATAACTTTATTCGCAATCGACCATGGCGGATTCGTGAAGGTCCGGGCGACTGTCATCTTCAGAGGGAAGGTCCAGGGCGTCTTCTTCAGGGCAAACTGCGAGATGGAGGCAGAGAGGCTGGGGCTCTCCGGATACGTGAGGAATCTCGCCAACGGAGATGTAGAGGCTATCTTCGAAGGGGAGAGGGGCCTGGTGGAAGAAGCGATCGAATGGAACAAGACCGCTCAGCCCAACGCCGTCGTCAGGGATACGGAGATCGATTGGTCCGAGGCGACCGGCGAGTTCGAGGAGTTTGCGCGCCGATAGCCGGGTTCATCCGGTCTCGATACCATAGATGCGCCGAGGCCACTCTTCGTGGACCTCCTGCGCCATCTCCTCTGTCATGATGCCGCTCTGCATCAGCGCTTTCGTCCTTTTTGGAACCGTGGCGGGACCGAGGACCGCTCCCGGCCTCTTGAGGTCGTCGATGTAGTCAGTCTCCATGAAGAACCTCCCGCCATTCTCGATTGCCTTCCTCACGGGTTCCTCCTTCGCGAGGATGCTTGGCATGATTCCGTGATTCTCCTCCGGCCGCACGAGTGGGGGCGAGAAATGCTTGACGACCTTCTCCCTCGGCAATCCTACGGAGTCAGCCATCTTCGCGAACTCCTCGCATGTGGCGGGAGTCGCGCTCTCCGAGTGTATCACGACCGGACATCCGTTCTCCTTCGCCACCTCCATCCCGTGCAGGAGGATCCCGTTGCACGCTTCGACGATGTCCCTGTCCGTCGGGAAATGGGGGCGCCCTATCTCCCCTATGGCGGTGACCTCGCCGTTTGAAACGAGCCGGCCAACGATGTCCATCGCCTCATTCTGCACCGCCACGGCAATTTCCAGACCAAGCGTATCCTTGAGGCGAATGAGTTCGACCGGATACGGACCGACCGCCACGTACACCTTCAGCTTGGTTGCTCCCCGGACGACGTTCGCAAGGTCAAGGGTCCTTCTGAACGCCGTGTCATAGTCTCGAGCCGAAGTGAGGGGCATGTCGTGCGGCGGAATGTGAGTGAGCATCAGTGCGGTTCCGCCAGCCTTCTCGAACAGCTTTGCGGCCTCCACGCCCATGCCCGTCGGACTCAGATGCATGTGGTTATCGTAGATTCTCATCTTTCCCGCCATGCTGATGCGGCATGAACCGACCAGAGATTGCCGCCGATCGATGCTGGATTAGTGCTGCGACGCTTGACCGCGTCTATCTCAGCAGCCCCGCCGCCTTG
>JAFNFQ010000073.1:0-7849 GCA_017885655.1 Methanobacteriota archaeon
TCGCTGAAGGTGACGACAATGCTCTGGTCGAGAGGCACGTTTGTTGCGCGGTTCGGTGGATCTGTAATCGTAATGAAGGGCAGCGCTCCCGCTGTGGTGAACAACCATGGGTTTGGAACCGGGCCAGGAATGAGTCCGTTACCATCCACGTCTGCGCCATCCACGCGGAAGGTGTATGTCCGCGAAGGCGCGAAGGACGCAATATGGGTGAAGGTCACCACCGTATTCCCAAGAGACCATGACTGTGTGAGGGCAACATCGGGTGGATCGAGCCCGTAAACCAAGGATAAGGGATTCATGGGCTCGCTGAACGTGACGACAATGCTCTTGTCGAGAGGCACGCCGAGCGTGTTGTTCGCCGGGTCTGTTAAGAGGACGACGGGATTCGGGCACAAAGGCGTGAATGTCCAAGGATTCGGAGCGAGAACGTCTTGTAGGCTATTCCCTGAGCCGTCCCTGCCCGTAATCGTCATCTGGTTGCCGCCGCATATGAACGAATCCGTATGGCGGAGGAACAAGGCCGAATTCGTAGAGTCCCACGACGAGTTGAGCGGGATGTTCGGCCAAAGATCGTAGGTCACAGACGCGGTGTCCATCGCCTTGCTGAACTGCACAGTGATATCTGCCAGCCGATCGACGCCTGTCTCGCCATCTGCAGGTATGGTGAACACGATGTATGGATTCGTGCACGCGGTCACGAAAAGCCATGGGTTGTCCGCGAAGCCGTCAAACTTGCCTATCCAAAGGTCGTCTCCGCTAAGGTCCTTACCGGTCATGGTCACCGTGTATGCCGTGCACCCTGCGAAGGATGGGTGGGTGTAGGTAACCGTCTTGTCCCCGTTCGACCATGTCGGCGTCAAGGTAACAGAGGGAGTTATCGCCGCCTGAACGGTCGGCTTGTCCATCGGCTCGCTGAAGGTAACGACAATGCTCCTCGTCACCGCAACATCGATTTCATAGAGGTAGGGGCTCGTCGAGACTACGTAAGGCGTCGTGCAGACTACCCTGAACGACCACGGATTCGGCACGGGACCAGGCATCAGGTCACTTCCATCCAAGTCTTTTCCCGTGACGTTGACCGTGTAGTCCAGGCACTGCAGGAAGTCAGGATGGCTGTACGTCACCGTCGTGTCCCCGTTCGACCATGTCGGCGTCAAGGGAATCAAGGGATTTATCGCTGCCTGGACGGTCGGCTTGTCCATCGGCTCGCTGAAGTTGACCACGATGTTCGCATTGAGTGGGACGTCCACGGTTCCATGGATTGGCGTTGTCGTAACAATCTGAGGCGGGACGCATACCGTCGTGAATGTGAATGGGTTTGGCACGGGGCCACTTGTGAGCGGAATGTCTGCCAAGTCTCTGCCTCCCGTTATCGTGACCGTATACGCCTTGCATTGCAGCATTGGAGTCGTGTGGTTCAGCGTCAACCTTGAATTGGACTCCGACCATTCAGGAGTCGTAGACAGTCCTGGGTCGATGTTGTAGGTCACACTCCCTATGTTCATCGATTCGCTGAACCGTATCGATATCAGCTTCATAGTTGGCACGTTGGTCTGCGTGTGGAAGGGGTCGGTCCAGATGACGTACGGACTAGATGCAGGCACAGTGTAGTCGATCGTGATGCTATCCAAGGTCGGCGTGACGAGATTGTCAAGCGTGTACAGTTGCGCGAGAATCTTCATGTATCGCTGGTTGTCGTGGCCGACCCAGATCGTCTGGGGAGGGGCGGGGGGAGCGGCGTAGTAGGCGCTTATCGAACCGCCAGGCCCGAGGAAGGTCCAGGGCCCTTCAGGGTCGTTACTCGTAGCGAGTTGGAATCGCAGGACCCTCGTTGGCGGTGAATCAGTTCCAACCCAAGAGATCGTGTTCCAATTAACGTTCGCACCGCCACTGTCGAACACATGCGACACCGAGATGCCTTGGAATCGGAAGGCTGGGCCCAAGGACCAAGTGTCCGAAGCGAGCATGCCAGACCCGAGTCGTCCGCCAAAAACGAATGATTTACCTCCAGACGTCTCGTCAGAGATGCTGAACAATATGCGGCCCGACGGGTTCCGCTGAGTAGATACGACCTCCCATTGGCGGTTGCCGGCAGTGTTGGGATATCGCCACGTGTCTGTATAGTACGCGGCCCCGTCCCTCCCGCCGAAGAGGTATGTTGCCTGGGTCGATGACCGGTAGGTAAGACCGCTCGAGGTGCGGCCGGCGGGACCTGTGCTTGTCGTCTGTGTCCACCCGTTCGTGCCCCAGTTGTACTCCCAGGTGTCGCCCAGGATGGTCCCAGGGGGCACGGACGAATCGAATCCACCGAAGAGAACGACTCGGTCCAGATTCGCGTTGTAGGCAACTGCTTGGCCCGAACGAGCGGAGGGCCGCGTCGAGGGTGCTAGATTCGACCATGAGTTCAATGCCGCGTCATATGCCCAAGTCTCCATCTGGGCAGAAGCGAGGTTCCGGCCAATGAAGAGGACCTTGCCCTGGGTGCTAACAAATGCCAAGTGATAAGTTGCTGCTTGGGGCGGAGACGTTGGGGGCGTCGTTTCCTGCCACGTATCGGAACCGGCGTTGTATTCCCAGGTGTCCCTCTCGTAATCGAGGTCGGATACCCCCCCGAAGAGCACGATACGGTTGTTTGTGCTGTCATACGCCATGGCGGAATACGCACGAGGTGACGGCGCCGTCGGCGGGCTGGCTTCTGCCCATGTGTTCGTTCCTGGACTGTACTCCCATGTATCATTCAGGTTCAAGCCATCGTATCCGCCGAACAGAACAATGACATTGTTCGTCGAGTCATAGGCCATCGCGGGACCCTCTCGGATCCCCGGACCCGAGGAGGGCGATTCATCCCGCCAATCCATTGCATCCTTGAGAAGCTGAAGGTAGGCAGGCGCTCCATTTCCTATGATCTCCACGCCAGTCAGCGTTCCTTGGCCAAAATCTGTGTCTGTGTCCACTGTCCAAGTCGCGGCTTGAACGCGAGGAACCGTCAGGACTAGTACAGAAAGCACGACAGCTATGACAACTGCTCCCACAAGCGCTCGTCTCGCAATCAACAGACCCATTCTCTCAACCTCTTCTTCCGCTCTCAGACCGGGATACCGACGGCATTGCAGGCTCATTTCGGGGATTGTACCGCCGTTCCGGTTGCTGCTGCATAGGGCCACCATTCTTTAAGTTTTCTGGTCCGGAATTCTAATGGTTCGCCTTTACGGCACCTCGGGAGTGATGAGCCTCGGAGTCCACGTGAAGCTCGCGACAATCTTCAGGTATATCCCGTCTCCGGGGTTGATCATGAAGTCCGTCCCTGACCAGCCCGAGGCGGTCCACATGTACTTGATGACGGTCTGCGTGGCGGGGTCCCACCTCCCCAACTCCGTGATCTTGGTGTGCGCCCCTGGTCCGATTGAGCCCTCTATATGTATCACTATGTCGCTCGCCTTGGCGTATGTCGAGGTGTACGGCAGTGATATCCAGTTCACGTTTCCCAGCGTCGGCGGGTTCAGGTTGAATGACAATGCGACTGAGCCATCCGTGCCGACGATGACCCATGTGAAGGTAGTCTGTGCCCCGACATACAGCCCGTCGCCAGGATTGATCGTGAAGTCTGTTCCACGCCACTTGCCGCGGAAGAAGTACCATAGGCTCGGGCGCTGTATCGCAGGCTCCCACTTCGCAACGACGCTGATCAGCGTGGATGTGAGCTCGCCTGAGATATCGCTCGCTTTCGTGTAGGTAGTCCGATAGGAGAGGGAAAACCAGTAGACGTTCGCGCCTGCAGGACTATACCATATGCTCTTGTCTATCTTCACCGCCATGGTGGAGTTCGGTCCCTCTGTGCCAAGACTCACTGCGCGGACGATGTAGTAGTGATTCAGGCCATCATTTAGATGATTGGCGTCGAAGGTCGTGGTTGTGGTCGTCCCGAGGATTCCCCACGGGAACAGTGCGAATTTGTCTGTTGACTCGTAGACGCGGTACATGTCCGCGCTCGGCACAGACCTCCACGTCAGCCTTATCGTAGACGGCAGCACCCGCTGGATCCAGAGACCGCCGGGGGGCGCCGGTGCGGTGCCCAATGTGGTGAACGACCACGGGTTCGGTGCTGAGCTGGTAACGAGATCGACGCCATCCGAGTCCTTGCCTGTGATCATTACAGTGTACGTTGTGGCCTTCTTCAGGAGCGTGGTGTGGTTGAGGTGCAGTACGGTGTTCCCGCCAGACCATGCCGGCGTGAGGCCGACGTCAGGCGGAAGGAGTGACCAAGACACAGTCGCGATGTTCATCGGCTCGCTGAAAGTGACGACGATGTTCTTGCCGAGCGGTACGCCCATCGCTCCGTCCGGCGGATCCGTGGAGAGAATCTGCGGTGGGATGCACATCACCTTGAAAGACCACGGGTCCGGCGCGGAGCCTGGAACAGTGATCAACGGGTTGCCTCCCGTGTCTCTCGCGTCTGCTGTGACATCGTACCATATGCATTCCGTGAACGGGTCAACGTGGGTGAGCGTCACGGTCCGATTGTCGTTGCTCCACTGACGCGTCATGCCAATCGTTGGACTGATACTCACAGAAAACGAGGACCGGTCAGCCGGCTCGCTGAACTCTACGACAATACTCTTGTCGAGAGAAACGTTCTTCGCTCCGTTGGCTGGATTTGTGGACGTGATATAGAAGCCTGGAAACCTCGTCGTGAAGTTCCAGGGATCCTGTGCCTGCGGGCCGTTGGTTATGAGAAAGCTCCCGTCAGCACTCCTGCCGTCCACATACGCCAGGTAGAGAGTGCCTTGGGCAAAGTCAGCAGAGTGGTTTACCGTAAGCGTCTGATAGTTGTTCGACCACACATAGGACCTACCCGTGACATCCGGATTGAGCACGAACAGGAGAGACGAAGCGTTCATCGGCTCACTGAACTCCACGACGATGCTCTTGTCGAGAGGCACATGCAACGCATTGTTCGCAGGATCTGTCGAGACTACGTAGGGCCTCTCACAGATCGTGTCGAAATAGAACGGGTTGGGAGCCATGCCTGGAACTAGGTCCATGCCTAATCCGCTGCGTCCCTTGGTGACATGGACGGTGTATCGTTTACATTGTTCAAATCCTCCGTGCGGAATCGTGAGTTGGACAGAGGGATCGTTCCAGATGGCAGGTAACTGCACTATCCGCGGAGTGATTGTCCATTCGACCGATGACCTGTCCATGCCCATACTGAATGCAATAAGGATATTCTGGTCGGTTCGCACATCCGTAGCCCCGTTTGCTGGAAACGTACCCAATATGGACGGATTACCACACGTTGTCATGAAGAACCACGGATTCGGCCTACCTGGCGGTATTGGAGAAGGTATCATCGGATTCCCGTCGACATCCTTCCCGTCCATCTTGATTTCGTATGCATCGCAGGCGGCGAATTCCTGAGAGTGGGTGAGTTCCAGCTGCTGGTTCCCATTCGACCAGTGCGGCGTGAACAGCACCTTGAGTCCCCGGAGCAGCGTCCATGTCACCGTTGATATGTCCATGGGCTCGCTGAAGGTCACCGAAATCGATGAGCCAAGCGACACGTCAAACTGGATGTCGAAGGGATGAGTCTCCATCACGAATGGGTTGATGCACTCCGATCGGAACGTCCATGGATTCGGCGCGGGGCCAGGAATCAAGTAGAGTCCGGCCTTGTCCTCTCCTTGGGTAATCTGCACTTCATAAAGAGTGCAGTTGTGGAACTCCTCTGTGTGAGACAGAACGAGGCGGGCATCTCCATTCTCCCAAGTTCCGTTGTGCGTGATGTTCGGGGCGATTGTCCACTTGACGGAATCGGTGTTCATCGGTTCGCTGAAGTCCACAACGATATCTGCGTCTAATGGCACATTGAGGTCGCCTTGCATTGGATTCGTCCCAGCAATGTACGGATACGTGATCACCGTCACGAAGACCCACGGATTTGGCACAGGCCCAGGGACGAGATCGTTGCCGACCACGTCTTTGCCAGTGATCTGGATCTGGTACACCATGCCCTCGGCGAATGGCTGGCTGTGCGTAAGGCTGAGGAACGTTTCCCCCATGGACCAATTCGGGCTGAGCGTGACGTTCGTCCCCCGAAGGAACTGCCACTTGACGGTTGCGAGGTTCATTGGTCTCACGAACATGACGTCGATGGGCTGCAGCAGGGGCACATCCCTTGCCAGATGGGCAGGGCTTGTGCTCACGATGTACGGAGCCAATGGCGGAGTGTCGTACTGGATGGTGACGTCCTCCATGCTGGGTGTCGCGTGCGTGTCATAGCTGCCGAAGTCGCCGAGGAATCGCAGGAAGCGGTGGTTGTCGTGGCCCGTCCAGATCGTCGACGGTGTCGTCGTGTAGTAGGCGGATACCGACCCGTTGGGTCCGACGAAACTCCAAGGTCCCGTGGGAACATCGCTAGTTGCGAGCTGGAAGCGCAGGAAAGTGTTAGCCGGCTGGGTCGACTTATTCCACCAGAGCGTCTGCCAGTCCGCATTACCTATTGTGCCGTCGAGCACCGCCGACTCGTACTTCCCGGCGGCGCGATACGACGCCTCCAGGCTCCAGGTGTCCCCTAGCTGCGTGGAGCCCGCGTCTCTGCCGCCGAACAGGATCGCGACGTCCGAGTTCGCATCGTATGTGAAGGCCGTCTGCTGGCGGGCAGGCGGGTATGTGCTGACGCCAACCGACTCCCAGGCGTGCGCGCTCGTGTAGCGCCACGTGTCCGACAGCACGCCTGAACCGCCACCGCCGCCGAACAGGAGGATCGATGTTGTGGCGGGGCGGTAGGTCATGGAATGGGACTGCCGCGCCTCGGGGCCGGTGACGCCAATCTGCGTCCAGATGTTCGTTGCGGAGTTGAACTCCCATGTGTCGCTGAGCAGTGTTCCAGGGGGCACCGAGGAGTCGAACCCCCCGAACAGCACAGTCCGCTTCAGCTGCTCATCGTAAGCGATGAAGTGGCCCGTCCGCGAGACCGGGCCTCCCGTCATGCGGAGGGTCCACGTGTTGGCGGAGGCGTTGTACGCCCATGTCTGGAAAGCGCTGCTCGTGTAGTTCCGTCCCACCATGATGTGGACCTTCGCCACCGAGTCGTATGTCATGGCGCTTGATATCATCAATGGGCCAATGGGGTTGGTCTCGGACCAGGATCGTGATACGACGTTGTATTCCCAGGTGTCTTCCAAGTACACGTCCGGGGAGGTGCCGTTGACGCCGCCGAACAGGACGACCACCTTCTGCACGGGGTCGTATGACATCCTGGCGAACTCTCTGCCGATGGGGCGGGGGTTCGGCGAGTACTGCGTCCACGCGTTGGTCGCGTAGTCGAACTCCCACGTGTCGTCCAGCTCGCTGAGATACATGCTGTTGTATCCACCGAACAGGACAGTCCTGTTGCCAAGCGAAGAGAAAGCGGCCGCGGGGGCCTCTCTCACCGGCGGCGGTGCCGACGGATTCAGGTTCTTCCAGTCCATGTAGTCCTTGGCGAGCTCGACCTTCGCGCCCACCCCGGTCCCGACGACCGTCGTCGACGTGAAGGCGGCGGTAGGGTCGTTGAAGTCCGTGTCGGTCGTCCACGTCCTCGTGGCGGCTGCGACGCTAGGTGCGAGGAACGTAGAGACGGAGAACGCTGCAAGTAAGAGTATGCATGTCGTTGACACTGCCCGCAGTCCCTTTCTCATGACCCCGCTCCTCCACGGAACCACCCTTATGGCTTGTCCGCGTTCAGGCAACCTGCACAGTGAGTTGTGAGCGATAAATAGCTTTCGCCCACTCGCCTCCATCCCGTTCCGGGTCTGAGACTATCACTACGGTACTTCTGGAGTGATGAGCCTCGGAGTCCACGTGAAGC
>JAFNFQ010000073.1:7892-19133 GCA_017885655.1 Methanobacteriota archaeon
GTATCACTATGTCGCTCGCCTTGGCATAGGTGGAGGTGTAGGGCAGGGAGATCCAGTACACGTTTCCTAGTGTTGGCGGGTTGAGATTAAACGGCAACGTGACCGTAAAATCTGTCCCCATGATGACCCACGAGAACGCCTTCACGGCACCGATGTACAATCCGTCGCCTGGGCTGATGGCAAAATCAGTTCCCCGCCACTCACCGCGGAGGAAAAACCAAAGGATCGGAGTCTGGGTCGCGGGATTCCACTTCGCAACGACGTCGATGCGGGTCGAGGTGAGCTCGTTCGAGATGTCGCTCGCCTTCGTGTAGGTAGTCCGATAGGGGAGGGAAAACCAGTGAACATTGCCCTTCAGACCGTTGGAGGTGAAGTTGAGCTGGGTCTTTGCAGCCATCGTCGAGTTGGTGCTGAGTTCTTCCCCGCCCTTTGCCCGCACGATGTAAAAGTGATTCAGGCCGTCGGTCAGATTACCCGCCGCGAGGAATCCCGTCATAGGCGTTTCAACAAGCTGAGGCCATGGCCAGGGCGCGAACCTGGACGTGGAAGAGTAGACCACGTAGGTGATGCTCGGCATGGGCACGGGCCTCCACATGAGGAGGATATCGTTAGGCGGGAAGCGCAATAGCTCCAGGCCGCCAGGCGGGGGGATGGTCCCGTTCGTCGTGAAGCACCACGGATTTGGAGCCGGCCCGGGGACAAGGGACATGCCGTCTAGATCCCTCCCTTCGACCGCGATACAGTAGGTCTTCACTGTCTTGAACGGGGTCGGGCTGGATAATGAGAGGACCCTGTCGCCGTTGGTCCACGAGCCGTTCAACTGGAAGGCGGGGGAGACTGTCCACTTAACGCTCGTGCGGTTCATCTGCTCGCTGAACGTGACAACCACAGTCTTGTTGATTGGCACATATATCTCCCCGTCAGGCGGTTCCGTTGCAACAATGTACGGAGGCGTGCAGGCGCTCTTGAACGTCCAAGGGTTCGGGGCTGACCCCGGGACCGTGATGAGAGGGCTGCCCCCGGAATCTCTCGCCGTCACGGTGACCGTGTGCCAGGTGCACTCCTGGAAGAGGGTAGTGTGGTTGAGGGTGACCTTGCGGTTGCCGTCGCTCCATTCTGGCGTGAGAGTCGGCCCGGGCACGATTGACGACGAGAACGACGACGGGTCAGCCGCTTCGCTAAACGTGACGACGATTTTCTTTTCGACTGGAACACTCGCCGCCATATCAGACGGGTCCGTGGATGCGATGTAGAAGCCGGGAAACCTCGTCGTGAATGTCCACGGGTCAGGCGCCTGCGGACCGTTCATGAGGAGGCTGTTGCCGTCCGCCCCGACGCCGTCCACGAATGCGGTATAGAGAGTGCCCTGAGCGAATGCACCTGTGTGGCCGAAGGTGAGCGTCTGGTTGTTGTTCGACCACTCGTAGGACTTGCCCGTTACGCCGGGATTAAGGATGAAAAGATAGGAAGAGGCGTTCATCGGTTCGCTGAACTCCACGACGATGCTCTTGTCGAGAGGGACGAGGGTCGCTCGATCTGCAGGATCCGTGGAAAGGAGGTAGGGCCTTTCGCAAATCGTGTCGAAGAAGAATGGATTGGGGGCAGGACCTCGGACCAGAGGAAGGCCTGTCTTCGAGCGACCACTGGTGATGTTGACCGTATACCGCAAGCACTGCTCGAATCTCAAGTGCGGGATACGAAGACTGACGTTGACGGGGTCTCCATACTGCGGGGCCCATTCGGGGGGAAGCTGACGTATCGACGGAGTGATCGTCCAAGTGACCGATGTGGTGTTCATCGTAATGCTGAAGCCGATTTGGATCAACCGGTCGAGGGAGACGTTCTTGGCTCCGTTGGGGGGATCTGAAAAGAAGATGAACGGATTGGCGCACACGGTCATGAACGTCCACGGATTCGGCCTTCCTGGCGGGTTGGGAGCGGGGACGAGGTCATTCCCGTCGACATCCGTCCCATCTATCTTGATTTCGTAAACCGTACAGCCAAGGAAGTCCTGATGGGTCAGCTTCAACTTGCGGTTCCCGTCGGTCCAGTTCGGGGTGAATGTCACAGGGATTCCTTGAAGCAGCTGCCATGTGACGCTGGAGGGCTCCATCGGCTCGCTGAAATTCACCAGGATGGGCCAGCTTAGCTGAATGCCCATAGCGAGGTCGCCCGGGTAGGTTCCATAGACGAAAGGACCTTTGCATATAGTCCTAAAAGACCAGGGGTTCGGTGGCCACGCGCCGGGTTTGGGACCGGGAGAGAGTGGCGCTCCAACTCTGTCTTCTCCTTTGGTTACATCGACGAAATACAGAGTGCAGTCCTGGAACTCATGATAATGAGACAAGATGAGTCTGGTGTTGCCACTCGTCCACGTTCCGTTGTTGGCGATGCTCGGGTATATCATCCACTCGACTGTCGACGGAACCATCGGCTCGCTGAAGTCTATGACGACGTCCGCACTCAGCGAGACATCGACCGCTCCCTGAGCCGGATTCGCTTTCACGATGAAGGGGTTCACTCTTTCAATCACGAACCACCATGGGTTCACGATGTACGGGTCGATAGGATTCGGGATGAGATCGGCTCCATCCTTGCTTCTGCCCGCGACCTGAAGCTCGTAGACCTCGTTCTCCCCGAGAATTTCCGTATGGGTGAGATTGAGGTAAGTGTCCTCCTCCGTCCACACCGGGGTGAAATTAATCGGCGTTCCCTTCAGGAACTGCCACGTGACTGAGCTGGTGTCCATCGGCTTCGAGAACATCACGTGGATAGGCTCCGACATACTGAAGTCGAACGTCTGATGGACGGGGTCGGTGAAAACTATGTACGGAGGAGCTGGCGGGCAAGCATAGTCGATCGTGACGTCTTCAATGCTCGGCGTCGCACGCGGGTCGTAGCTGCCGAAGTCGCCGAGGAAACGAAGATAGCGGTGATTGTCTAGCCCTGGCCAGATTACCGTGCCTGATGCGTTATAATACGAGCTGTACGAGCCGTTCGGACCAACGTACAGCCAGAAATGTGGATCAACAATGTCGCTGGTCGCGATCTGGAACCTGAGGAAGGTGTCCGCGGGCTGCGTGGTCTTGTTCCACCATATCGTCTTCCAGTGTACATCGCCGCAGATGGGATCCAATGCCGCGTTGGCGTATTTCCCTGCCGCGCGATAGGCCGCACCGTACGTCCATGTGTCTCCTAGTGTCTCGTAGTTCCTCTTCCGGCCTCCGAAGAGTATTGCTGCATCAACGCTCGAATCGTAGGTGAACGGCGCGAGGCCGCGTGGCGGAGGAATCAGCGCAGTGCCCGTGTAGATCCATGACTGTCCCCCCCTGTAACGCCATGTGTCGTTTAGTGCGGCGGAGGAGTTCATTCCGCCAAACAGAACAACTGAATTGGAGCCCGTATGATATGTCATGGAGGCCAAGTATCGGTTTGGGGGTAAGGGTGGCCGCACGTACAAGCTGGTCCACGTGGTTGTGGCGTCATCGTATTCCCATGTGTCGTCATAGAAGGACCCCCCGGGAATGGAACCACCCCCGAAGAGGACGACTTTCTGGCGCAGTTCATCGTAAGCGATTGCGTGACCACTGCGCGGGCTGGGGCCTCCTGTCGTCCGGAGGGTCCATGTATTTGTCGCGGCGTCATACGCCCATGTCTGGAACTGGCCCTTTGAGGAGTTGTATCCAACAAGAATGTGCTTACTTGCCGCCGAGTCGTAGACCATCGCGCTGTCCAGCCCATCCGTCCTCGGTCCCATTGGATTGGCCAGCGCCCACTTGTTCGACACGACGTCGAACTCCCACGTGTCAGACATATAGAGGGCTGGGTCTGTGTCGTTTATCCCGCCGTGTAATACGACGACCCTCTCGACGGGGTCATATGACATCTTGGGGGATTCACGGCCGATTGGATGGGGGTTCGTTAAGATTTCTGTCCATGTGTTCGCGGGGAAGTCATACTCCCACGTGTCGCCGAGATAGAAGGTGTTTCCATACCCCCCGAACAAGATTGACCTGTTTCCGAATGAGTCGAACGCCAGGCCTGGACCTTCACGAGCTCTCGGCGCGGACGGAGGACTCATGTTCATCCAGTGATCCTTGAGCAATTCCACCTTCGCGTTCACTCCGATTCCGACGACTTCGGTGGCCGTGAAGGTCGCTCCAGGTTCGTTGAAGTCCGTGTCGGTCGTCCATGTCCTCGAGGCAGCAGAGACGTTAGGCGCCAGGAACACAGAGACAGAGAATGCTGCGAGTAGAAGGATGCATGTCGTTGCCGCCGCCCGCAGTCCCTTTCTCATGGGCCCTCTCCTCCCACGGAACCATCCACGTGGTTTCTCCTGAATTGGGCAGACTCCATAGTGGGTTGTGGGCAATATAAGGCCTCCGCCTTAATCGCTGCCGCTCCAGTTCCACTGATTCCTACATAGCACAGGTCCGGAATTCTAATGGTTCGCCTTTACGGCACCTCGGGAGTTATGAGCCTCGGAGTCCACGTGAAGCTCGCGACAATCTTCAGGTATATCCCGTCTCCGGGGTTGATCATGAAGTCCGTCCCTGACCAGCCCGAGGCGGTCCACATGTACTTGATGACGGTCTGCGTGGCGGGGTCCCACCTCCCCAACTCCGTGATCTTGGTGTGCGCCCCCGGTCCGATTGAGCCCTCTATATGTATCACTATGTCGCTCGCCTTGGCGTATGTCGAGGTGTACGGCAGTGATATCCAGTTCACGTTTCCCAGCGTCGGCGGGTTCAGGTTGAACGACAATGTGACTGAGCCATCCGTGCCGACTATGACCCATGTGAAGCTAGTCTGTGCCCCGACATACAGGCCGTCGCCAGGATTGATCGTGAAGTCTGTTCCACGCCACTTGCCGCGGAAGAAGTACCATAGGCTCGGGCGCTGTATCGCAGGCTCCCACTTCGCAACGACGTCGATCAGCGTGGATGTGAGTTCGCCTGAGATGTCGCTCGCCTTGCTGTACATCGACCGATAGGGCAGTGAGAACATGTGGATATTGCCTTTCAGCGGACCAAATGGGAATGTGAGGGGCACCTTAGCGCCCATTGTTGAGTTCCCGCTGACCTGCATTGCCGCCTTCGCCCTAACGATATAGAAGTGCGACAACCCATCGGACCCGTGAGGGACGTTGTATGTCGTTGTGGTAATCTCAGCAAGCTGTGGCCAAGGCCACGACGCGAACTTCGACGTGGCGGAGTAGATGACGTAGCTCGACGCTCCAGCGACGGCCCTCCATGTGAGGAGGATGCCGCTCGGAGGCGATCGGGTCACATGGAGGCCACCTGGCGGGCTCAGTTGCGGGATGCAGACGGTCTTGAACTTCCATGGGTTCGGCGCAGAACCCGGCACAGTTATCAGCGGGTTGCCGCTCGTGTCCGTCGCGCTCACCGTGATAGTATAGTTCGTGCAGTCGCTGAATGCAGCCGTGTGTGTGAGTGTCACCGTCTTATCCCCGTTGCTCCAGGTTTGTGCCAAGGCTATGACTGGCGCAGGAGTCACTACGAGAGAAGGGCGGCTGGCTGGTAGACTGAAATTGACAATAATGCTCTTGTCCAGCGGCACATTCGTGGCTTTGTCCGCGGGGTCCGTGGAGACCATGTAGAATCCAGAGCACCATGTTGTGAAGTCCCACGGGTCCGAAACGACCGGGCCAGGGATGAGAAGGCTGTGGCCATCCGCACCTGTGCCATCGACGAAAGCTTGGTATTGAGTGCACTCCAGGAAGTCCGTCGTATGCGTGACTGTCAGAGTCTTGAAGCCGTTAGACCATTGTAGCGTCTTGCCCGTCACGCCGGGCGTAAGCATGAATAGGACCGACGATGGATTCATAGCTTCGCTGAAAGTGACGGTGATGGCCTGGGTGACCGGTATGAGTCCCTGTCCGTTGGCGGGATCCGTGGACATTATATACGGCGACTCGCAGATGGTGTCGAAAACGAAGGGGTTGGGAGCGGGCCCTTGAACGAGGTTGTAGCCTGCTGCACTGCGACCGGCGGTGACATGAACGGTGTATCGCGTGCATTCCGCGAAGGGCACGTGATCGATGGTGAGCATGAGATCGTAGTTCCATTGGGGTGGAGACTCGTTTATCGGCGGATCTATTGTCCATCTGACTGTCGAGTTGATCATCTGCTCGCTGAATGCGATGATGATGCTCTGGCTGAGCGATACATTCGTTGTCCCGTTTATGGGCAAGGTCCCAATGACGAATGGATTGGCACATAAGGTCATGAAGGACCACGGATTCGGCGGTGAACTGGGGAATGGACCCGGGATGAGGTCATTGCCAGCAAGATCCTTTCCCGTGACCCTGACTTCGTAGGGTGTGCAGCCGGGGAAGTTTGAGTGGGTCAGCTTCAGTCGCCGGTCTGAATTCGTCCATGTGCGTGTAAGAGATATCGGAGGAGTCGGCGTGACGTTCACCGTGGCCGTGTCCATCGTCTTGCTGAAGTCCACATAAATCGGCGCAGATAACGGCACGTCAACCATTAGATGGTAGGGAGAGACATCTATGATGTAGGGGTTGATGCACACCGTCGTGAAGCTCCACGGGTTCGGTTTGGAGCCGGGGAGTAGCGGAAGTGCGTATTTATCCTCTCCTTGTGTAATCTGCACGGTGTATGGTATGCACTGCTTGAAGAGGTCCGCGTGGGACAGTGTGAGACGAGCATCGCCGCTCGACCATCCCTGACTGAGCGTGATGTTCGGGTCGATTGTCCACTTGACGGAAGAAACGTTCATCGGCTCACTGAAGTCTACGATGATGTCCCAGGTCAAGGTCACATTCGCTTTTCCCAGCGCCGGATCCGTGTCCGAGATGTACGGGTATGTGGCCAAAGTGACGAATATCCACGGATTCACGACCCTCGGATCGATGGGATTGCCGACGAGGTCTGCACCAGCTACGTCCTTGCCAAGTATCTGGATCTGGTAGGCCGTGTTTTCGGCGAATGGCGTGGTGTGGGTGAGGTTGAGTATCGTGTACCCAGCGCTCCAGTGCGGGGTGAGCGAAGGACCACCGGACGCCGGCAGCAGCCACTGCCATGTCACGGTCGCCGGGTCCATTTCCTTCGAGAATGTGATGTTGATAGGCCACAGCAGGGGCACGTTCCTTTGCATGTGGGCGGGATTCGTGCTCACGATGTAAGGGGGCGCGGGTGGACAGTTGTACTCGACCGTTAGGTCCTCAAGGCTCGGCGTCGCGTGCGTGTCGTAGGTGCCGAAGTCGCCGAGGAATCTCAGGTAGCGGTGGTTGTCGTGGCCTGTCCATATCGTCGACGGGGTCGTCGTGTAGTAGGCGGATCCCGACCCGCCGGGCCCGACGTAGCTCCACGGCCCCGAGCTGCTGTCGGCAGTCGCGAGCTGGAAGCGCAGGAAGGTGTTGGGGGGCTGGCTCACTCTGTTCCACGAGAGGTTCGTCCAGTCAACGTTCCCGCACGTGCCGTCCAACGTGGAGGAGGAGTACTTCCCAGCGGCGCGATACGACGCCTCGAGGCTCCATGTGTCCCCGAGCGGGTTGGAGCCCGCGTCTCTGCCGCCGAACAGGATCGCGACGTCCGAGTTCGTATCGTATGTGAAGGCCATCTGCTGGCGGGCAGGCGGGTAGTGGCTGACGCCAACCGACTCCCAGATGTGCGCGCTCGTGTAGCGCCACGTGTCCTGCAGCATGCCTGAACTGCCACCGCCACCGAACAGGTAGACTGATGTTGTGGCGGGGCGGTAGGTCATGGAATGGGACTGCCGCGCCCCGGGGCCGGTACCGCCTATCTGCGACCAGCTGTTCGTTGCGGAGTCGTACTCCCATGTGTCGCTGAGCAGTGTCCCAGGGGGCACCGAGGGGTCGAACCCGCCGAACAGCACAGTCTTCTTCAGCTGCTCATCGTAAGCGATGTTGTGGCCCGTCCGCGAGATCGGCCCTCCCGTCGTGAGGAGGATCCACGTGTTCGCGGAAGCGTCGTACGCCCATGTCTGGAACGCGGTGGTCGTATAGTTCCGTCCCACCATGATGTGGACCTTCGCCACCGAGTCGTACGTCATGGCGCTCGATAGCATCAATGGGCCCGCGGGGTTGGTCTCGGACCAGGATCGTGATGCGACGTCGTATTCCCAGGTGTCTCTCAAGTACACGTCCGGGGAGGTGCCGTTGACGCCGGCGAACAGGACGGCCACCTCCTGCACGGGGTCGTATGACATCCTGGCGTACGCCCTGCCGATGGGGTGGGGGTTCGGCGAGTACTGCGTCCACGCGTTGGTCGCGTAGTCGAACTCCCACGTGTCGTCCAGCTCGCTCAGAAACATGCCGTTGTATCCGCCGAACAGCACCGTCCTGCTGTTGTACGAAGAGAACGCCGCTCCCGGGCCCTCTCGCGCGACCGGAGGTCCTGCGGGGTTCAGGTTCTTCCAATCCGTGTAGTCCTTGAGAAGCTCGACGCTCGCACCGACCCCGGTACCGACGACCCCCGTAGAGGTGAAGACGGCGGTAGGGTCGTTGAAGTCGGTGTCGGTCGTCCACGTCTTCAGGGCAGCTGCCGCGTTCGGGGCTGTGAAAACGAGTATCGAGAAAAGAGATATCATCAAGACAAACGTCACGCTTACAGTTCTTAGCACTCTGCTCATGTGCCCACTCCTCCCATGTAGTCTATTCAAGTCTTCCGATGAAGACTCCCGGACTACGATTGAAAGTTGCGGTTAAATAGTTTCTGGTGCAGTCGTCTCATCGGAAGGTGTAGGTCGCGGAGAAGGCTGGCGTGTCGGCGGAGGAGGTTAGGAAGTATCTGGAGGAGTGCAACGGGGAGCGGGCAGAGACGATAATCAAGCTGATGAGCAGGTAGGATGCGGAGACAGCTTTCGCTAGTCCAGTTGAAAAATGGGAAAAGAGGGGCGCGGTCTTCGCGCCCCTTCACGTCGCACGTCTGCCGCTACTACACCTTGATTTCAGGCATCCAGACGAATGCATTCGACTTGATTTCTGAATATACGCAGTTCGAGGTGTCCTTCACGCACGCCCTGACACTGGTGAGCTTCCCGGTATACTTGTACGACACGAAGTAGAAGCCATAGTCGTCGCTCGTCGGTCTTCCTATCTCGTACCAGATGCCGGTCTTGGGGTCCTTGATGGAGACCACGATGGTGACGCCCTGCACTGCGTTGGCGCAGTCGGTTCCGTCTTCACAGACTTGGCCGCCGACGCCCGGGTTCTTCTTGAAGTCGTTCTTATTCCGGACGACCGCCGTGTCTGTTCCATCGCCCACAACGCTGAACGAGAACTCATACGGGTTGTCGTCCCAGACCTTTACCCCAGGATACGGGCCCAGCGTGCCACCGACCGCGTCAATGTACTGGCTGTCGGGAGATCGCGGCCACTTCGTCCACCCGATTGATCCCTTGAGTCCGTAGTCCAGATGGATGTTTACGTAGATGAAGCCCGTTGGGGGAAGACTGTCAGGCACGAAGAAGTCGAGCTTGATCTCGTGGGTGTCTCCGAACGTGTCCCCACTCCAAGCACCGGTGATCATGGTCCAAATCTGGTCGCTGTTGTGATAGACCTCGCCGCTTGGAGTGATGCACTCCTCGCCGTACATTGTGGAGATGCTCGCAGAGGTGTACGCGTGGATTGGTGTCGCTCCTTGTGTGACGAAGGGGTAGGGCAAAGTGATGGACATCGTGAGCCTCCTATCCTGGTCAAGGCCGTAGTACGTGAACATGTTGTAGTAGAACTGGCCCGGGTTCGTCGCGGTCATCCTATAGCCGCCCACGTCCGTCGTGAACAGGAGGCGGAACTGGTCGCCTTCCCGTCCTGAGTCGATGTCGAACGTGCACAGGGAGCTGCTCGTGACGATGCTCTTGTGGATGTTCCTGATTGTGCATGTCACGGTCTCGCCCG
Organism: Methanobacteriota archaeon; assembly: GCA_017885655.1. Lineage (GTDB taxonomy): Archaea > Thermoplasmatota > Thermoplasmata > RBG-16-68-12 > JAFNFQ01 > JAFNFQ01. The sequence goes on from JAFNFQ010000073.1 coordinate 17,794, forward strand.
GGGCGAGGTTGATGGCCACATCGTGGCTCTCGGGATCCCATTCATATGTCTTCGTCGAGTCAAGGTCTGAGACGCACTTCAAGGTCATCTGCATCCAACGGTCAGGCATGTTGGTTTCTGTCAGCGTATAGGTTCCTTGACCGAAGACTCCGTAGGGCACGAGCCAGCCAAAGTCTGCATAGCCGGGGTTGTCTAGGTTCGTGTCGATTGTCCGCCTGAGATACGGCGGGTCCGGCACGTAGGGGCCTGTGAAGCCCGTCAAGTCGAAGGTGAAGACTCCAGTCCCGTCATACGAGTACTTCTCGATCTTGATCTGCCCGCGCTTGGTGTTCTCGAACGTGCAGGTGGGTGTCTGTCCCGGCTCCAAGTGGATCTTGACGTACATGTCTTGGTTTGGGACGAAGCTGGTGTGCCAACTTGTCCCGTCTTTGCTGTACGTGAAAGTCGAGCCGGAGCAGACAAGACCGGTGAGGTCCCATCCCGTCTGACCGGTCTCCATGACGATGTAGTCGTCCGGCACGTTGTTTGCGAATAGCTGTGACTTGGGGTTGTGGGTCGAGTCCGTGGTCAGCGAGAAGCCGCCAAGACCGGTGAAGCTGAATGGACCGTAGCCACCAATGGTCTTCTTGGCTATCGTGATGTCTCCCCTCTTGGTGTTGGTGTATGTGCAGGTGACTGTATTGCCTGCTGCCAAATCGATTCTGACGTACTTGTCTCCGGGGTCGAATGTGTCGTCCCAGTTTGTCCCGTCTGAGCTAAATTCCCACTTCGAGCCTGAACCATCCGTTATGTGGCATACTAGGTTCGTGAGGTCCCAGCCCGTCTTCAGCACTTCCATAATCGAGTAGTCGTCTGGATGGTCCGATCCTGTCGGCACGAGGTCTTCCCATGGGTAGCTGTTCGGGTTTATTAGTGTCGTGTCGACGGTGACCGGCTCCGGTTCGCTACCTGTGCGTGAGAAGGTGAACTGGCCGGTGCCACCGATCGTGTACTTCTGGATGATTATATTCCCGCGCTGCCTGTTCGTGAAGACGCACTTGACGGTCTCGCCTGGGGCGAGGACGAACGTCGCCTTGCCCGTGGCTATGACTCCTGAGCTGTCGGAGTCGTCGCACGTGATGTCGATGAGGTCCCAGTGTGCCTTGGCGGTCTCGGTGGAGTAGTAGGTGCCGGTCACCAGGTCGCTCACGGTGATCTGCTGGCCGTCGCTAATCGTGCCGGCCGCGTCGCCAGTGAAGTCGAAGGTGGCCGGGGATCCGTCAGGCAGTGTCTGCTTCTCCACTATGATCGTTCCCCTCTGCCTGTTCGTGAACGTGCACTTGACGGTCTCGCCTGGGGCG
>JAFNFQ010000073.1:19158-22453 GCA_017885655.1 Methanobacteriota archaeon
CGTGCCGGCCGCGTCGCCAGTGAAGGTGAACGTCTCCGGGGAGCCGTCAGGTACTGTTTGCTTCTCCACTATGATGGTGCCGCGCTTAGTGTTAGTATACGTGCACCTGACAACATCGCTGGCGGCAAGAACTATGGTCACTTTCTTGCCGTCATACGAGAACGTGCTGGTCAGTTCTTTAGTGCACTGGATGTTGTTGAAATCCCAACCAGTTGGCGGACCAAGCTCCGTGACAGTGTATGTTCCGGTGTCAAGAATAGTGAAGGCTTGCTCCTTGAAACCCCAACCTCCAATGCTTCCATTCGTGACAGAGATGTCGAATGACGACGGGAGGCCATATCCACTGCCTGTGAACGAGAAGACCCCGTTGCCGCCAAGGGTCCTCTTCGTGATCTTGATTGCTCCCGGTACGAAGACTCCTCCCGACTGCACCTGGTTGTCACGATGCCCGAGTGGATCTCCGTCGAGGGAGGTGTAGCCTATATGGAAAGATGAGCCACTGATGCTGCCTGCACCGTAGCCCGTGCCCCATCCTTGCATCGGTCCGTCGCCGTCTGGATCGGTACCGATGGCTAGGTGGCCCGCAAACCAAAGGGCCACAACTTGATCGTCAGCAGTAGTGTGGAAATTTATGTCGACGTTGACTGCGCTGTCTCCGCAATTCTGGAAACAATCGGTAGACGGGGCGTGGCCCACAATCGTTATTGAGGCCGACGTGACACCGCCCACTTTCATATGGCGGACCCCATATTCCCGCGCAGCAACGCCGTTAAAGGTATCAGAGGGGATGTCGGTATCCAGCGCACCACTAAACAGATTTGAGCAAAGGGTTGAATCGACGAAGCCTGGACGGTCAGCGCACTCATTCAGCAGAGCCCCTTCCTGAGAGAAGTCCGGGCTCGTCAAGAAATCGTACGCATACAAGTCGCCCTTGGTGAAAGCATATTGCATTTTTATGGTGTGATCGCCTGACAGTGTAACCTTGATGAAAAGGCGCTGGGCAACTCCATTACCTTCAGTATACGCCGAATTCACTTTATTGGCGGCACCAGTACTCCAATCACAATCGTCCTTCACACCTTTTGGATTTGAAGAATCGTTACGGCATTGCGTAAAATCGATAAAGGCATCTGCGAAGGTCGTTTGCGCATAATTGGTCCCGTCAAACGCCTCGACTAGATACACACCAGTAATTCCATCCAGGTCATAGGTCGTGTTGAAGGCCCCCGTGCCGTTCGAAGTCACAGCCCAATTGTCAATTTCTCCATTCGGCCTCGTGACCGTCATATCGATCACATGATTCTGCAGGAATCCCGTGCCGTTGATCAGCACTACCTCGTCAGGATAGTAGTTCTCCTTGTCCGTCCATATCTTTGGCGTCTCAGTTGCGCTCGCGACAGAAGCGAACAACGCCGCCAAGACGACGAACAGGCCAAATATCGCAATCGCCGCCGTGACAAACTTGCTCGCTTTCGCTGTCCCTACTCTCTCTTCTCTCGCTGTCATTCCCCTTCCTCCGGCTATTCGTTACCTCAAGAACCCGGTGAGCCTCGTGCCTGATCTTCCAAAGGGCGCTGGCATCTAGAAGGGGCGAATTGGGCTAAGCAACACCAACCGCACCCCCACAACCTCTTTCGAATGCAGACTCTTCCTCTCCCCGCCGTCCTTTTCGGTGCGCCACTGTAAGATGGAAGAGGTATTTAACAACTAAGGTCTCCCGAAAAACGGTTATCATTTTTGAGAATGCGATGAAACCCAGTTCGCTACCGAGTTATGCCATCTCACGACACACAAGATCATCTCTGCGAAAGTAAATCCGCGAAGGTCCGCGCACGCTCTCTCGCGGTCGGCTCAGGTCTCTCGCGCACCGATCACTCCCACGCCGCCTATACTATTATACTATAACTGCGAAAGGCGGTCGATGATTCGATCGACCCCCCACGCCCGCGTCGACCTGCTTCGCTGACATCTTCGGAGAGCACCCTCCCCCGACCGCACTCATTGTCCTCATGCTCGCCGCAGCATCGAGACGGCCTCATCAGGTTCAGAGACCAGAACCCTTCTCCCCGTGTACAACCCCGAGTTCTCTCCTGTCAAATCCCATAATCACTTTCTTGGAGAGACCGCAATGCCCCCCATGCCTAGGCTGACGCAGGAGGGCATCGCAGAGAAGCTCGGCAAGTCCAGGCAGCACGTCGCCTCCGAGCTGAGGAAGCTCAAGGCCGAGAGACAGGTCGAATTCGAAGTCACGCACGCGCCGATGGCGAGGACGAAGCGCAAGGCGTTCTACCTCACCCAGAAGGGCATCACGCGCGCGATGCAGCTCAGGGAAAGGGCAGAGACCGAGCGGGGCTGCGCCGCGCTGGGGTAGATGAGCAAGGTGCAGGCGGATGGCCGGGTCGCGGCCGAGTCCCCCGCGGCGAGCGCGTGAGCGCGCCCCGCCATGCATCCACGCCCTCCCGCCATGGTCTCATGGCGGCTTCTCACGCCGTTTCCGGCGTTCTTCCGCCGTGTTCATGGAGGGCGGCTCCCCGCCGCGGGATCGTTTCCTCAACTTGGCTTCAATCTATCGCACGCATGCAGTGCGCATGCAGTCGCTGGTCGGGTATACCGCCCCGTTGATAATCATCACGTTCCCGAAAGGGGGCGCGCGGGGCGCGTCAACCACGGGCGCAGAAGTGAAAAAGATGAGCACAACGCAAACAGAAACGATAGGAAGCGGGAGAGTGGTGTCTAAGCAGCTGGACCTGGAGAAGGTCGCCCTCGAGAAGGGCGGGATGAACGTAGTGACGAGCAAGGCCAATCTGGACTTCGCGGTCGAGGACGCGGCGGTCGCTAACGCGACGCAGGAGTCCCTCAAGCACCAGCTGGCGGAGATGACGAAGCTGGTCGAGGCCAAGATGCACCGCGCGTACGTCGTCATGTCGGGCACGATCGACATGATGATGGCGGCGGTGGAGAAGAACAGCGAGACGGCGAAGGTCTTCCAGCGCCTCCGGAGCAAGATCAGGCAGGCGGGGGATCAGACGGCGGCGGAGCCGCTGCCGGTCCCGGTCCAGGAAGCGACAAAGTAGCGTCCATTGGCGGTTGCGAAACCGAGTATCCCAAGCCCCCCGCCAAAGGGGGGCATTTTTTTCTTTTCATTTTCATTCGAGGCGGCCCTCTGTTGACTCTTTCCCGCCGTTGATAGAACCGGTCTGTCTCCAAGACTACGGCAGACACGGAAGAGCGTCCATCAGACGATTGGATCCCACCTCTCGACGATCCGCGTCCAATCCTGGACGACCCTCGCGGA
>JAFNFQ010000074.1 GCA_017885655.1 Methanobacteriota archaeon
CTCCCTCGCTTGAAGGGGCAATGGCCGGAGATCCCCGATTTCCACCCCGACCCGCCCCGCCTGGGCGAGCATGTCCTCGAAGGTGCGGATATCCTTCTCCACGCGGTCGCCCTCCGCCGCGCGTCTCGCCCCGTCGAGCAATACCTCGATCTGCTTGGCGATACCATCTAACGCTGTCAGGTCCTTTCTCTGGACGGCTTCCTCTGCCTTCTTGTACAACGCTTCCGCGGCGCCCGTCTCGAGGCCAGCGTCCCTGCAATCCTGAATGACCGTATTCATTGCTTTCAGTTTGGCAGCCACGTGGACCTGTTGCGCCGATCCGACCATGTTTGAGATCTTCTTCGCGATATCTTGGAGGTTATCGAAGCGCCCGAGAGCGAGGTCTTCCCGCGCCTGCTCGAGCAGTTCGTTCGACTTCGTGACATCGATTCCAAGAACTTGGGTTCGCTCGACCTCGGCGGAGAGAGCCTTGAGCTCGCTCTCCAGCTGCCGTATGTCCGCGTGCCGCTTCGCGGTCTCAACTATGTCATTGATGACCTTGGTGTACTCGATCGTCTCGACGAACCTGCCGTCCTTGAGCGCCTCGTCAGCGTTCGAAATGACCTTCTCGCCTCTGAAGACTTCGAGGCCCGCCGCCTTTGCCGATTCTAGGTTCGACTTGGACTTGTCAAGCAGGTCCACGGCCGCTTGCCTGAGGCCTTCCTGGAGGGTCTGGGCGAGGCTCTCCGAATCGGCGAGCTCCTTTGCCACGTCCGCAAAACGCCCCTCGCCGAAGGCCTTCTCGGCCTTCTGGACCGCTTCCCCCGCGCCCATGATTTCTATGTCGGCGCGCGATAGGTCTGCGATCAGTTTCTTGAAGTTGGCGATCTCGGCCTTCGCCAAGTCCTGCTCCTTCGTCCTGAGCGCTTCCTGCTGAGCCTCCCAGGCCTTTATCGCTTCATCCGCCTTGTTCTCCGCAATCGATCCATATTCGATTGCCTTGTCGATGCTGCCCGTCTGGAGCGATTCCTTGGCAGTGTCCAGGATGTCGGCGGCCTCGCCTGTGGGGATGTTGTGCTCCGCCGCCCTCTTCAGCCGCTCCGTGCCCCTGTCTATAATCGCTTTGGCAGCAACCAAGAGTTGGGCTTTCAGTTCACTTGCGGTCTTCTCGAGTTCCTGCAGAATCCCGTCGACCTCTTCGTACTTGCGCTGCCGCAACGCGACTTCTGCCTTCGCAATTGTCTCGTCGGATTCCTCGATGTCCACGTTCGCGTTCTTCAATTCAGCGATGAGAGCCTTGACGCGAGCGAAAGTCCTCATTGCCCTCTTGCCTTCCTCGGCAACTTGCTTGCTGCGTTCCTTCTCCTGAGCGCCTCTGGCCGCGGCGATCGTCTGCTCAATGCTGGCGGCAACTAAGAACGCTTCACTGAATCGGCTTTCATTTAGCGCTTGCTCCCCTCGCGCGAGCATGTCGTCGAGCGGTGGTAGATGAACGCCCTCCGCGCTTGCTTTCTGAATGGCGGTCTTGGCCTTCTCGAGCTGGCGCTCCGATGAGGATTTCAGATCCGCCCACAGCAACCCCACGGCGTCTTCTGTTGTCTTGAGGCGTATCTCTGCCTCCTCCACCTCGTTCTTGTCAAGTGCAGCGTGAACCGATGCAATCCCTTCGCGCGGTTTCGCGACGTCGACATCGACATTGGCGATCTCGTCAACCCTTTGCTGGAGCTCCCACAGCTTCCGCTGCATCCCCCTCGTCCTCTCGCTCACGATCCTGAGCGTCTCCGCTTCCTCGACAGCCAACTTCCTCTCTTTCGTTTCGAGGGCTCTCTCGGCACGAAGATGTGCGAGCCGCGCGAACTCCAGCGCCTCATATATCTTGCCCTGTTTGAAAGACTCCTCGGCGCTCTCAAGGAACTTCCGCGCCTCTGCAGAAGTGACACCTTTGCTCTCCGTGCTTTCCACGGCCTTACGGGATTTGTCGATGAGGTCCCGCGCAGAGCCCTCCAATGATGTCTTCAGGCTCTGGGTGAGGTCTTCAAGCTGACCTATGATGGTTTCAGCATCGTCGAAACGTCCATGGTCTAATTGCTCCCTCGCCTTCGCGATGAACTCGTCTGCGCCGGCAACGTCCACGTCTGTCCTCCTAAGCTCCACCAACAGATCGCGAATCCGCTCCAAGCGAAGGATCGCGCGGCGGAGTCTCTCCTGGTTCGGCAGTTCCAGCTCCTGCTCGACCATCCTCTCGATGTTGAACGCCTGGCCGACGAGTGCCGCTTCCTCCACTTGCCTCAGCAGGGCCTTGACCTTGCTCGCGTCGAGCCTTCCTGCGCCGGCTTTCTCAACGATTTTCTCCACTGCCGTCGCCACGGCTGCTCTCTGCACGGCCTCGCGCGCGAGCTCAACGGCTTTCCTGGCGCGAGTGATGAGCTTGCGCATGTCATCGGGCTTCTTGGCATCGAATGAAGCGGCCGCGTCCTTCAGGAGAATCTCGACTTCCGATGTGTCAGCCTTGATGATTCTAAGGTCCGCCATGTCGAGCCTAAGCGAATCGAGGGATTCAGACATCTTCCTGAGCTCGGCGGCCTCCTTGACCCCTATGCTCGCTTCCCGAGCCAGCCCGCTCACACGGGCATATTCGCCTTCAGCCAAGGCCTTCCTTGCTTGCTCGAGAATCGGGTACGCGGAGCTGACGTCCGACTTCTTCCTCTCTTCCTTCTTGGCTTCGTTCTCTACACGCTTCAGAAGGATGTCTGCGGCTGCGTGTCTCTTTGCCGCCTTGACCGCCGCTCTGATTTCGCGCGACAGCCTCTGGACATCGGCGTAGACACCATTCTTGAGGTTCTCTCTAGCATCGTGGATGAGCCTGCGGGCCACAGCGACATCGGCGCCTTCCTTTCCGGCCTCGCTCGTCTCTGCCATGGCGACCGTGAGGAACGACTCGGCTCGCGCGTAGCGCCTGGCCTGCTCAGCCTTCTCCTGAGCCTTCAGGCACCGGTTCCTCACCTCAGCGAAGTCGTCCGCCTTCAGGGCTTCCTCTGCCTTCTTCAGATCGTCCATCGCTTCGGATGGATCCGCTCCTCTCTCGCGGCAGTAGGTCACCTTCTTCTTTGCGGCTTCCAGAAGGCTCTCCGCCCTCTTGCGGAGCTGTGCCTCCTGCTTGCGGGCACCCGTGCGCCTGAGGAGCCTTTCGGCCCCGCCGAGATCTCCGGCATCGATTGCTTTCGTCGCGTCAGTCAGGCTCTTCTCCAAGGCGAGCGTCTCGACTCCGGCCGCTCTTGCCTTTTCCACCGTCAGTTTGGCTTCAGATAGGCGCGCTTGAATCCTCGCCTTGCTGCCAGCTATCTCTACCGCCCTCTTGGCGGCCTTCGCTGATTCGAGCGCAGTGTCCAGGTCGTTCTCGGATCTGGCTTTGTCAGCCTTCTGCAGTAGGCGGTTCGCCACTGCAGTATCGGTCCCTTTCGCCCCCTCGAGGCCTACCGACTCATGCGCCGCCGCCAAGGCCTTTTCGAACCTTTCGGCAGTCGCTCCGCTGAGAGGCTTACGGCCCACAGCGGTTCCGCAGGCAACGCATGCTTTTACGCCCTCGGGGAGGCGCGAATCGCAGATGCGGCAACTTGCCATAATGCCAGACCCGTCCCTAAACTTGAGACTGAGCCAGTCTTGAGTAGCTAATACAGGATTCGGTATAAAAGTAATCGTGGGGTTATCGTTTGAGATAGCGGGAGCTGCCAGCAAGAAAGGTTAAAGTAACGTGGACGCTCTTCGCGCCCGCTGGTCGCAAGACTGGCCGCCAAAGGTGGTTCTCTGCGTTCGGATGATAGGCATGAGCTGATTGGGAAGCAAGTTATCGACACTGACGGCATCGAGGTTGGCTACGTGGTGGACGCGGACTCGCGCTTTCTCCGGCTGGCGGAAGGCCCGATCAGGAATGTTGGCCTTGGCCGCAGGTTCGTGAAGCAGGTCACCGACAAAGTGGTGCTTGGCGGTCCGGCATCGGAGATCTTCTCCGGCCTCAACGTGATCGATTCTTCGGGGGAGTTTATCGGAATAATCAAAGATACTGTCGAATCGGGGGATGTCCTCGACAGCCTCATCGTGGAGGACGAGGAGGGCGGGATGCTAGTAGTGGTGATGGAAGATATCTCCGTCATGGACGAGTGGGTGGAACTCCGCGTCTCAGCCGAGGAACTCGAAGAGAAGCAGTGATCATTCCTCTGCCGGGCTCAGCATCAGGATCGCGAAACCGAGCCACACCAGAGCGACCATCGTCAGAAGGATGTTGCCGTAGGTGGGGAGGAAGCTCACCCCGATGAGGATTATGGGGACGATTATCCCGATGAAGAAATAGAGCATTTTCCGGGATGTTTCCTCCATGTTGTTCCCCTGCATTAACAATAGCTTTCGTTAAATACCTTGGCCTTCAGCGACTTTCCTGAGGTTCCTCACCCTCTGCGCGATGTTGCCTCCGAATATCGCACTGCCGGCCACGAGTATGTCCGCGCCGGCGGATGTGACCTTCGACGCGGTCTGCATGTTGATGCCCCCGTCCACCTCCAGCTCGACACCAGCATTCTCCCTGCTTATGTACCCTTTTGCCTCCTTGATTTTCGGCAACACCTCAGGCATGAACTTCTGTCCCGCAGAGCCAGGGTTCACGGTCATGATGAGGAGGAGGTCTATGTCGCTGAGGAACGGGACGGCCTTCTCGAAGGATGTTGGCGGGTTGATGACGACGCCGGGACTCTTCCCCTCGTCCTCGATCAACCTGATTGTCTTCCTGACATCGTGCGCAGCTTCGACATGCACCGTGATTATGTCCGCGCCGGCATCCGCGAAGGGTTTGATCATCCTTTCTGGGTGCTCTATCATCAGATGCACGTCAAGAGGACGCTTCGTGCACCGCCGCATGGCGTGGACGATCACCGGACCGACCGTGATATTCGGGACGAAGTGGCCGTCCATGACGTCGATGTGGAACAGGTCGGCACCTCCCTTCTCGGCAAGCTGGACTTGCCTGATCAATTCCGTATAGTCGGCGGAAAGTATCGACGGGGCTATCTTGACCATCGATTTTGGGAACAAGCTCTGCGAATTAAGCTTTGCCCGCCGGTTCGAGCGATCCCGCCTTGACAACGAGCACCGTCAAGTTGTCAGGAGTCTCCCTCATCGCCACCGCCTCATGCTGCAAAGCCTCGGCGACCGCACGCGCCGTCGTCATCTTCCTCGCGATGGTCGCGGCCTCATCGGGGCGCATCACATCCCAGAGTCCGTCGCACGCAGCGATCATCCAGAGGTCGTCCTCACAAAGGCGGGCGTTTGCCAGGTAGGGATCGGGGATGATGCCGATGTCTTTGAAATCGCGGTCACCTAGGCTGCGAGTGCATTGCAGCCCGTGTCCCTTTGAGTCCATCACATACGACCCATCGATGTGCCCCCCGGCATCGATGATCCGCATCTTCTCATCTTGGTTCGAGAGGCGATGGAGCTCGGTAAGGATCTTGTGGTTCACCTTCGAAACCAGCAGCAGCTCCGCATCCCCGGTATTGGCGACGGCCAAATCGCAGCCATCAAGGAAGAATGCCACAGCCACGCAACCCGACCGCCTTTCGACGACCTCCCTGTCTATCGACAGGAATGCCTTCTTCAGTGCCTTATCCGCGGGAAAACCGGCGGCGAAGGCATTTTGAAAGAGGCCGGGGAATCTCCTGCCCGCCAGATCCGCGACCTCGGAACCGCCATGGCCGTCGAAGACGCCCCCGAGCACCCTCCCCGGAATGTCGCCAAAGTCGCATACTAGCGAGTGTGTGTCCTCCAATCTCGCACGCCCTCCGATGTCCTCGACGGCCCATGCTTCGTTCTCGCGACCTTCGCCCTTCATGTCATCCGGTGAAGAGCTCTCACCCGCCTAAACCTTGGCACTGGGGCCAGAGTTGCTTGTGGACATCAATTGAAGAACGATTAAAAGGGACACGGCGATTCTCGTCGCGTGAAACTCAAAGGCCTCGTCAAGGAGCGGTATGGCGTTGTTTCTTTGGCGGTCATTTTCGTGATGTGCAGTGTTTTTGTTCTCTCCCACCCCCACTCTTTCGAGAACGCGACCGTCCCTGACGAGAGGTCGTACTATGGCTGGGCTCGGCTATACAATGAAGGCATCTACGAGATGCCGCTCTACGACTGGTTCGGAGTGCAAGCGGGCCTTGATTACCATGTGAACGCAAGCGGAATCCATTACCTAGAAATCCATGAGAGGCTGACCCAAAGCGGTGGCGGCACGCTCAGCCTCGAGATCCGCGTGACCATGCAGGACGGGGGTGGTGTGGCGGGAGCGCAAGTCCACCTGTTCTTGCAGCGAACCCGCGTCGACCTGAGCGGCAGCACCAACTCCTCCGGAGCCGTCCTCTTCTCAAACCTCCCGAAGACGCCGATGTCCATCGCGGTCCACTACTACAAGGCCCCTCAGGGAACGCGGCCGCCAATCGACCTCGGAGCTTTCGCGCCTTATGATACTAGCGGGATCGGTGAGCCGTATCAGACGCGAATCGATGTTGTCAACTATTCGTCCACTGGTTCGCAATACGAGCTGGCATTACGCCTCGTGGATTCGCTCGACGATCCTGTCCCAGGAGTCAACCTCACGTATGTGGTCAGGGGCGGTGGACAGCCCCAGCCAATCGGGGTAACGGATGGCGATGGGGCCTACACGCTCACGTCTACCCGGCAAGGTAGCCAATCCATCATCGGAAAGAAGGACTCCAGACGAGGGTTGGCCCCCATAGCCTCGGTGGTTCCTCAGGGGGACGGGTACGTCGTCGTGAACCACTGGGCACCGGGCTACTCTGTCATCCTTGGCATCCTCGACAGGGCCCACCTGGCGGATTTCACTGGAGTCTTGATGATGGCCATGGCGCTCGTGGCGACCTATATGCTCGCGCGCAGGCTATTTGGCTGGAAAGTGGCGATGGTCTCCGGAATCCTGCAGTTGACCTGCGGCGCCGCTCTATTGCTGATCTGGACGGTGGGCATGGCGGACTACGCGTCGATGGCCTTCGCTCTCGTGGGAATCTGGCTATTGATAGAAGCCATCTTGCCGAGGAGGCCCTGGTACCTATCCATCCCATTGGGCTTCTTCGGCGGTGCGGCTTTTGGCGTGAGCGTCTGGATACGCTATTCCACCGCCTCGCTCTTGCTGGCAGTTCTGTTCCTCATCCTCGCCATCTCCTTCAAGGACTGGAAAGAGTTGCGCGTCAAGGGCAAGATCGCGCTCCCCTTGGCCAAGCGTTTCATCGCGCGGACGGTGCCTTTCGCTGCCGGGCTCGCACTGCTTCTGGTTCCTCTTGCAATCTACAACTCGACGTACTTCGGCGGGCCTTTCGGTGCGAGCCACAACTACGGCGGCCAGATAAGCATCGATAGCAGCGGCGGCAATGTTTCCGCCAGCGTCGTCACCGGGAGCGTCTACTCGAACTTCGATCCGATGGGCTCGATCCCGACCATGGCGGTGCGGCTTCACTGGCTTTTCACGGTGATGCCGTTCCTTCTCCTTCTCCCGGCCGCGCTCTACATTGGTTGGCGGCGGCTGCCAGTCCTATTCCTCTTCGCCTGGGTGCTCTCGAACCTTCTCCTCTACATGTTCATCCCTTGGGTCGCGAGCTGGTGGGAGGCAGCCAGAGCGATGGAAGACACCAGGTACTTCCTGCCCGCCATGCCATCCGCAGCCATACTGGGCGGATTGGCAATCACGCAATGTTTTCTGGTTCCGAGGAGACGCAGGGCTCTTGGCGTGATCATCCTCGCATTTTTCGTCGTCGCTGGGTTCGCTGTCGCACAAGTCGCTATCGACGCACAGGTCGAAAGATTGGCCAACCAGCCGGGAGGCGGGCCCGGTCCAAGCGGTCCGCCGAATCCAACGCCAGAACAGAACTACACCGTCTTGACCGTCCGTCAGCTCTTGGGAGGGCCTGGGGTTTACAGCGACACGCTCGTGGAGGTGCGCAACTGCACGTTCGATCGTTGGATCGACTCTTCGTCCTTCTTGTTCCGCGACGCCAGCTCTCCCGTCTTGTTGAGAGTCACACTGCTACCCGGCTATGTTCCCCCGACGCTCTCGGCAGGCACTATGTTCCATGTCAAGGGTGTATTCCTGTGGAATGACAACAATGGAGATACGATTCCCCAGCCGCAGGAGCTCCTGATCACGGTGAAGGTGGGGACGACCGACTCAATAGTGCTCGCGTAGGAATCAGCCAATATTGCTCGCGGAGGAGCGAGACGCAACCAGGTTGATTGCAATCTCGGCCAAGTCGGACGAATAGTGAGCTGTCCTCCCTATGCTCTCGACGACGCCGGCTAAGGCGAAGACATCTCGGCCTTTCATCGTGCGCATCGCCTCGGTTATCCTGTTCATGGTCTTATCGAACTCGCTGATGTCGTCGATCGCGCTGTTCGCATCTTCCGCGTTGCCGCTCAATAGCGAGGTGAACGACCTGTCGAACATGCTCAGCGCCTGCGCGCTCGCTGCGTCGAGCGAGTCCATCAGCTTCTTGTCCACCCCCTGCTCCATCGAAAGTACGCTGGCGGCGATGCGCTCGGCGTGGTCTCCTATGCGCTCGAGAATCTTGGCGGCTTGGCGGTAGGAACTGCTCGTGCTTAGGTCTATGCCCTGCTTGGCAGCAAGGCCAGCATCCATGAGCATCAGGTTGAACTGCTTCGCGGTCATCCAGAAGAGCCTGTCGATGTCCTCGTCCCTCGCTTCGACGTCGCGGGCGAGCGACAGATTCAAAGTACGGAGCGCGGTCATCGCCTCCTCGTGCATCGATCTGATGGTGAGATGCATCCGCCTGAGACACTTCTCCTGTGAGAACTGTGCGGGATCCGAGAGGTCTTGAATGACTATCGCGTCCTTCGTCTCCTCGAGTATCTCGGGCCCTATCACCATGCGCGTGAACTCCCGCACTGCCTTGCGCAGCTCCGGCTCGTGATGGCCTTTGAACTCGACCTCGAGTATCTCGTTGCCCGCGATGTAGGCGGCGATCAGGCGGCGCAGCAGATGCTCGCGCCTTTCAGGCTTGTCGACAACGACGATCGCCCTTCTCGGTCCCCGTTCCGCGCTCGGCTGGGCTTGGACATACAGTCCGCCGTTCGGAGTCTTCGCGAAGAACACCATGTCCCCTGCCTTCAAATGTGACTCGGTTACCCAGCGCTTCGGCAAAGTCACGAGGTAGGTCGAACCCCCTGTCATCTGCAACTTCCGTGCTTCAAGGGTCATGTCTACTCATGCCTCCATAGTCTTCTCAGTCTGTCTATGGTCTCTGTGGATATAAGCCCTGTCTTTAGAGTGAAATGGAGAACCAGCGACATTTCCGATTTGCGTCCTTTAGCCAAAGCTTAGTAAGCAACGACACGATGTGAGGAATGCCTGCGTTGCCGCCTTGTCCACAGGCAGAGGAAGGAAAGTTGAACGTCAAAGATATGGAGAAGGTCGACTGCGAGTACTGCGGTGGCATCTTCATGGTGGCCCAAGCAGTGGTGCTCGACGATGGCGGTGAGTTCAGGTATTACTGCAGCAGTGATTGCGCGTTCGGGAAATTGGGCCCGAAATCATCGATTCCGAAGCCTGCGATCAGGAGCACCGGTTAAGCTTGAGCCGGCCTCTGATTTCTGAAGTAGCGACGCTTTGCCCAAAGCGAGACGTTCACTAGGTTCATGAGGACGGGTACTTCAATCAACGGCCCGATCACCGCCGCGAAAGCCTCGCCTGACGATATCGTGAACACGCCGATTGCGGTGGCTATTGCCAACTCGAAGTTGTTGCTGGCGGCGGTGAAGGCCAGCGTCGCCGTCTCCTCGTACTTGAAACCGAGGCGCTTCGACATGTAGAATGACAGCGAGAACATGATGAGGAAGTACAGGATGAGAGGGACGGCGATTCTCAGGACATCCAAGGGCAGCCCGATTATCTTGTCGCCCTTGTAGGATAACGTAATCACGACCGTGAAAAAGGGGGCCGATGATGGACGTCGGCGCCAGCTTCGCCATGAAACCCGCCACGATAAGCATTGTGTCCGGGGGCATTGGGCGGCATTTGGGGCATTCGCCCCCGCGGGTTTGTAGAAATCCTTTGATG
>JAFNFQ010000075.1 GCA_017885655.1 Methanobacteriota archaeon
GTCCAGGAGATTCATCATGTCGTCATAGAGATAGATGTCGGCTTCGTAAGACCCGTCGAAGCCGCTGTAGTAGATGTCCAGCCCGGACAGTGCAACAGACACGATTTGAGTTCCGGCTGCGAGGAATGTGTAGTTGGATGCAGAGGTGATGTAGAAAAAGCCTGACGAGTCGTAGAGAGATACGGAGACTTCGTACCACGCGTCCACGGTGTTCGCGACCCCAACGTTAATCCAGAGCTCGTTGAAGAGGCCATTCGGCGGGAAATCGGTGTCCACACCGGAGTCGGAATGCGGCGGATTCAACAGCGCATTCGGCCCGTCGAAATCCGTGTGCAGGTAAGGGGAAGTGACGTACCTCCCATTGTCGAGGTTGTTCCCCAAATCATCGTAGAGATAGATGTATGCCACATACTGCCCGTCGAAACCACTGGTGTAGATGGCCAGCCCCGGAAGGAAGACCGACACAACCTGAGCTCCCGCTAGGAGGTAGGTGTAGTTGTCGCTGGATGTGATCATGAACATTTCGGAAGGGTCAAAGAGGACGACCGCGACGTCGTACCAACCATCGGTATTGACCATGACTCCGATATTAATCCAAAGCTCATCGTAGAGGCCGTTTGGCGGGAAGTCCGTGTCGACGCCGAAGTCGGAGTGAGGGGGATTCAGCAACGCCCCGGGGGGCTCGAAGTCCGTGTGCAGATAGGGGGACGTGATGTAAATGCCCTGGTCGAGGAGATTTCCTATCCAGTCGTAAAGATCGATGTGAGCCACATACTGCCCGTCGAAACCGCTCGCGTAGATTAGCTGCCCGCTCAATTGGACGGACACTACCTGCGCTCCGATTGAGAGCGACGAATAATTGAAGCCCGCGGTGATGAGGGATATATCAGTCGGGTCATAGAGGTACACGATGACCTCGTACGTATCAGCCACGGTGTTCAGGACTCCCACATTTATCCATAGCTCGTCGAAATAGCCGTTGGGCGGAATCGTGAGATCGACCCCGTAGTCGGAGTGGGGCGGGTTCAGCGCCGCCGCCATCATGCAGGTCCGGACGATTGCCGTGCTCAGGACCGATGGATCATTGGCCGAGGTGCCGGTGACCAAGGCATCGTCGCACGTGCCGGACGCAGGAGTGATCACCTGCACGATAATCTGGACGTTCGCTCCGGGACCGACGCTGCCGGTGTCTGGCACGAGATCCCCGTCGGTGTCGACGAGGGGATTCACGCCACCCGAGTCGAGCAGGCTTGTGGTCCAGACTGACATCACCTGCATCTCGAAGACGTCGTTGGCGGTGCCGCGGTTTATCACCGTGATCGTGAAGTTGGTGCTCGATGAAGGAACGGCGGATCCAATCTGGGAAGGCGGGTTCATGTCAAGGTCGGCCGCTCTGGGTGCTCTGCCTATCCTCAGGTCACCGTAGCCGCTCAAGCTGGGAGGCCCCGTCAGGGCGGCTGGCCAGCAATCGTAGCCGCTGCTCGCATCCATCAATCCCGGGGCCGGTTGGCTCGCGCCAAGGAAGCCGATCACTTCAGCAGGGGCAACGTGCAGTAGCACAAGCGGGATCTGGAGTTCGTAAATCCTGTGGTTGGCCATGCCGAGGTCGCTCGGCCCGTACCCGTACGCGCCAGCGAGTCCCGCGTGGTCAGGCAGTCCGGTGTTGAAGGGGCTGTCCTCTATGCTCATATTCATTCCATCGTATACGAGGTGCTCCTGCCCGTTGTTCGCTGCAGGACCCCAGAAGAACTCACTCTCAGCTCCCAGGCTCTCGATTGTGTCGTGGCCCGTGTCGAAAGACACAGCCGCTCCATCGTTCGCATCAGTCGTCAGGTCCCCGACGGCATCGTAGGCGATGTAGAGGTAGTTCGCGTCGTTCTTAACTAGGAGGTATGCCGGGAACACGTTTCCCGGGATGGCCCCCAGGTCGGCGACAGCGGCGTCGGACCATTCCCCCGCGGGCATCGATCCATCGATCGTCGGCGGGGATGTGGTCCAGGCCGAATCTATCCAATCTCCCGTGTGCGCTCCAGTCTTGCCGCTCGAGACGAGCAAGAGGCTGAGCACCATCGCAGACACGATACAGACAGTCATCAAGCGAGCTCGAATGCGTGAACCCTTCGACATAAATCGGCCATCCCCTATTCTTGCACACATCAGAGTTGGTATCTTTAAAGTATCGACGCAAGATGTCTGAATCGGAAACAATGGATTCGAGTCCCGCCATTGGAGGATTTGAGTGGGGACGCTGGGATTCCCACCGCGTGTGGTGTGGATTTCCTCCGCGGGTGGAGACTTTCAACCTCGAACACTGCCCTCTGCGGCAATCCTCCGCTAAGCTTAAGGAGAAATAATCCTTTATCTCGCTTGTGATCTCGCCTCCCCCCGAGCTTCCTCGGGTCCTGCAACGACGTCGGTCGGGCGCGGCACTCGCCGCTGAGGTCATGAACACGAAGGACGAAGGTCGACGCGCGCAAGAACGGGAAAACAACGGTGATCGCCGTCGCCGATATTCCGGTCAAGCTCTTGGCAGAAGAAATGGAGAAGCGCCTCCGATGACCCACCGCGGAGGTGCGTCCGTAGCATGACACTGAGGACGTCAGACTTCGCGTCCACTTTCATTCTCGAATGCCCGGGACCGATCGGCTGGACGAATTTCGAGCCTGTGTTCCGAGAGAGGGTGGCGCCCTGGAGCCCGAGGCGCGGGGACGACCTTTCGATGGAGATTCATCGGCAGGGATGGGAGACCGCGGGGGACACCACGTCGATGCTCATCTGGCCCCCCTTTGGCAGATGGGTCGGAACCCACCAGCTCATCTTCCGGCGCTTGCCCTCTCCAGATGGACCGTCCCCCGAGCTCTACTACGCCATCCCAAACGAACCCCGATTTGAGTATCTCGTAGTCCAGTTGTTCAAGTCGACGAAGGGCTATGCCCCGTTCCGATTGTCCGAAGCGCGAGACCGTGAGTTCGAGGCGGTACAGCAGTGCCGCGAAATCCTGTTCAACCTCGTTCGCTCCT
The DNA here is from genome assembly GCA_017885655.1 of Methanobacteriota archaeon. Classification (GTDB taxonomy): domain Archaea; phylum Thermoplasmatota; class Thermoplasmata; order RBG-16-68-12; family JAFNFQ01; genus JAFNFQ01. The sequence goes on from JAFNFQ010000075.1 coordinate 3,021, forward strand.
CGATCCAGGAGCTCCGTCCAAACTTCGTCTGGGGTGACGGGGAGTTCACTGCAATCCGGAAGAGGGAGCAGGAGGATTCCCGTTACCAAGTCTGGCCGTACACCTACTATTCCGGTCCCCTTGCGGACGCTCTCGACCGCAGCCGAATCGCCTCCTTGGCGGCCTCCGGTCGATGGTCAGTCTCGGAGTTGGCTGGAGGGGTGCTGATTCAAGGCATGCCTGATTGTCTGGAGTTCGAGTCCCAGTGGTGCCGGGAAGCGACGGGAGTGCTTCGCCCGCGCGAACAGTTAGCCCACTTCGTCACTCGCAAGGTCCCGCCGCCTCCCCTGGACACGCGCGAGCCTCCGCCGAAAGGGGTTGAGGACTGATGGGCAGCGGCCCGGACCTGGCATTCGTGTTCCTACTACGCTCTGGGCACTCCGCCGACGCCGCGATCGCGGCGGTACGGGCTGCTGTGGAACGATACCGGGGATTCCATCTTGAGGAGTCTGTCCTCCCGAGCGACGGCCTCGTCCGATTCCTGCGGGACGCCTTTGACTTCTATCTCCAGACGGCCTCCGACTTCGAAATCTTCTCCTTGGAGCCCGAATGGGTCGACCGGATCACGGTCCTCACGACAGACTCAGACTACATGGATGTAGATGGGGAGCCAGACCCAGAGTTTTGGAAGGCATGGCAGGACGCCATCGGGCTAATCGTCGCCGCAGTGAATCCCAGCTGCGGGACGTCATCGGACTCGGACACGGTGCACGAACTCACCGGCAGTGACCTTGCCGCCCTCTTCCCGGAAGGCGAGTACTTCAGTTTCGACTACCTCAGATCTCTCCAGGGCGGCGCCGAAGAATATGTGAAGGCGTGTGCGACCAGGGAACTCCTTCACGGTTATCTTGTAGTGATCTATCTCCGCGACGCAAGCGAGAACATCGAGTTCCGTACCCGCATGCGGCGGTTCGCAGGCATGCCGCCACCACCGCCATAATCGTGCTCTCCGGATAGTCTCATGTAACTCAAGGTCCATGCTATCTGCGGGATGGGCGCCACGACACGAGGAGCACGCAAGGCGGTCGAGGGAGGGCACGACCGAGCCCCACTCCGGCTGAAGACCGGAACCCGCATCTAGCTGAGAGTGTAACCCAGTTCCCGTTGCAGTACTCCATAAGGTAGTGGAGGTTCGGGCATTTCCGCCATCGGTTCGCCCAGATGGCATATCAAGAAATGGGCCGACATGGGGTTGTCTTCGGGCCTCTCGGCCGAAGAAGCATGGGGACGCTGGGATTTGAACCCAGGTCAGCGGGTTTCCACCAGGTGGGGTGCGACCCCACCTGACACGGAATCAGGGTCACAGCTCCAGTCAGTCATCACGGAGTCAGCAAACCCGTTGCCGTTCACGTCCATAACTGGAGCCCGCCAGTCTACCAGGTTAGCCTACGTCCCCACGGCGCAACGCTAGCGCTGTCTCATCTTCTGCTCGCGCTTCCGGCGGCGCATCTTCTTCTTGCGCCACTTCCAGCGCTGCTTCCCGCGCTTCTTCCATGCCCTAGAGCTGCGCTTCATCGTGACCTCGGCTTTGACTCGTATTTATCGTCCTCTTATCTACTTTTGCTCATGGCCTCACGGCTGGAAAACACAGGCGGGATGGAAGGAGCGCCGTCAGTACGTGATCCTAAGCTTCTTGCCGTTCCAGTCGAACCTTGGCGGGACTCTCTGCTTCAGGCCTTTCCATTCGGCGAGGCCGCTGACGAGCATGGGCAGCGCGATCGTGGCGTCGCAATAGCAGGTCGCCGTGACAGCCTCCTTGACGTACTTGCCCCAGCTCTTCGACTCGTCGAACGTGCAGCCGCTGAGCCCGCCCCACTGAGGCGAGTCGGTCGTGATCGAGATGCCGAGGTTGTGCATCATCTCCTTATTGGTCTCGTATCCCGCGACGACGGCGGTCTGCTGAATATAATTCTTGGGAACCCCGCCGCCGATGAGCACGACGCCGGTCTCCTCGTTGTTCTCGGTTATCTGGCAGATCTGGTCCACGTCTCTCATCATGTCGACGATGATGCGCCTCTTCCTTCTCCTGTTCGCCATCATCAGCGCGAATCCCATGCTGGAGTCTCCGAAGGCTGGCACGAATATCGGCAAGCCGCACTTGTGCGCGGTGGACAGTATCGAGCCGCCGTCGTGTCCGATCTTGCTCGCCTCGCGCCCGACTATGTCGATGAGCTCCCTGGTTGAGTACGGCCTGTCGTCCTCGAGCTGGTCGGCGAGGTGCTTCATCACCCAGTTGTCCGCCTCATAGAAACCGTCCTCGTCCGCGTAGGTGTCGTAGACCCTGTCGATCCTGAGGTCCTGCAGCTCCTCGTCGTCCGCCGAAGGCGTGCCGAGGTAGTGCTTGGACCCGAGCACCTGGTACATGTCGTGCGACAGCGCCGCGCCGGTCGTGACGAGGACATCGATCCCTCTGTGCTCGATGAGGTAGGAGACGAGCCGCCCCATCCCCGCGGGGACCATGGCGCCGCTGAGCCCCATGAACACTACAGTCTTCGGCTTCGAGAGCATCTTCTTCCAGATCGCGAGCGCCTCGCCGAGCTTCCTCCCTTGGAACGCGGTCTTCGCCATGTCCTCCAGCAGTTCGCCCGCGCTGCGCTTGCGCGCCTCGATCTCGATCCTCGGGTGCTTCAGGTGCTGTCTCTTCCTTGCGGCGTCCATCGGTTTGCCCTCACCGAGGGGGCGAATGCATGGCTAAGGGAAAATCATTGCTATCTCGCGGTCGAACAAGACTGACCGTTCTGCTTGGCGGCACGGTTCGGTGTCAATCTTTTTAATATCCGCGGCGCGCTCGGGTGGCGCGTGAATCCCCGCTTATTCATGCCCTACAGATGGGGACTCGCCTTGGGCATTTTCGTCCCCGTCAGCTGGATTGTCTGGGCAGCAACAGGATCAGGCATGTACGTTTTCGCGGCGGCGGGCATCGGCATCATCCCCCTCGCATGGTTCATGGGGCTGGCGACGGAGGAGCTGGGGAAGCACTCGGGGCCCGGCATCGGCGGGTTGCTCAATGCGACCTTTGGGAATGCGACTGAGCTCATCATTGCCCTCGTCGCCCTCGCGAACGGCCTGCACGAGGTCGTGAAGGCCTCCCTGACCGGCTCGATTATTGGGAATGTCCTCCTCGTACTCGGGCTGAGCATGGTGGCGGGAGGGATAAGGCACAAGAGGCAGACGTTCTCGCGCGAGGCCTCGGGTGTCCAGACGACGATGCTCGTGCTGGCGGTGATAGGCCTCGTGATGCCCGCGCTCTACGTCCTTTCGACACAGTCGACCGGAGGAACTAGCAGACTGACCCTGGAAGAGATGAGCGTCGGAATCGCGGCAATACTCCTGGCGGCGTACGTGCTCGGTCTCATTTTCTCGCTGAGGACGCACAGAGACCTGTTCAATCCTATGTCGGCGGTCAGGGAGAAACCGAAATGGTCGATCAAGGTCTCGCTGGCGGTGCTCTTCATCGCGACGATCCTCGTGGCGGTGGAGAGCGAGCTGCTCGTGGACTCGCTCGAAGCAGCCAAAGAGGGCCTGCATCTGACGGACCTCTTCGTCGGCGTCATCATCATCGCGATCATCGGCAACGCGGCGGAGCACGGGAGCGCAATCGCGATGGCGCGCAGAGACAAGATGGAGCTGAGCGTCTCGATCGCGATGAGCTCCACCGCCCAGATCGCGCTCTTCGTGGGGCCGTTCCTCGTAGTGGCCTCGATGCTGACGCCGGTAATCATGACTTTGAACTTCGAGATTTTCGAGCTGGTGGCAATCGCGCTGTCGGCGGCGGTCCTATCGGCGGTCCTCTCCGATGGGCAGAGCAACTGGTACGAGGGGACCATACTGGTTCTCGTCTACCTGATAATGGCGGTCGCGTTCTTCTTCCATCCCTAGATTGCGGCCTCGGCCTGCTGCGCTGGCTTCTCGGCCAAGACATCCAGGAGGGACTTGGCGGTCTGTCCCGTTCCCCCGCCATCACCGCCATCGAGCGCCGTCACGTTCACCCGCATCCTGTCGATGGCCGAGTTCCCCGCGGGATCCCATACCGTCAGAGTCCCCGGGTAGTGGCCCGCCTTGGTGATATTGAATCTGGGAAGGCATGCGAGATTCAATGGGATTGGGATTCCGCGTGCAGAAGCGGACCCGCCGGGATTCGAACCCGGGATCGCCGGCTTAGAAAGCCGGTGCCATATCCTGTCTAGGCCACGGGTCCGGCGGGACGATGGGCAAGCATCGTTAAAGGGTTGCGGTGGAGCTTCCGCGAAATCATGTGGCACGAAGAGGAACGCGATTCCAGACTCTCCTTCCGCCCGCCGCGACACCCTTGCAGCCAAAAACGCTATTACCGCCTAGCTCGATTGCCCTGACATGACCGAGCGCACCCCAATAGAGGACATGCTCGCCGAATCGACCAACATGCTCCGTGCTGAGAACCTCGTCGTCGAAGCCCTCAGGGACATGGTCAAGGACGAAGTCAAGAATTACATCCGGAAAAGGATTGACGAGAACCCGGAACTGAAGAACGAGATGAAGGCCGCCGTCGAGGAACTCATGGAGGCCAAGATCAAGGAGGGCTACGCGCTCGTGAAGCTGGCGAAAGCGGGTGTCAAGCTCGGGCTCGAACTGGTCCCAGCCAAGATGAGGGAGGAGTTCTCGAAAGACCTCGTTTCAGTCATCCAGAAGGAGGTCGGAGGGTTCATGGAGAGGACTCTCTAGGCTGCAGCTGACTCGCAAATCGCCCGCCAGAATATCCTTCCGTGCGAACCTTCCCGAAACTTTTATCCTATCGCAGAGGATGAGAATGCCCAGCGTTTGTAGGGAGTGGAAACATGCCTTCCGTCGAACTCCGTTTGAAGGAGATGAGCCTGCGCGAGCTGAAAGAGATCGCGGCCCAGGCAGGGATCCAGACCGAAGGCATGAAAAAGCGTGACGAGTTCGTCACCAAGCTCACCTCCCTCGAGAACATAGGCGACGTCGTCAAAGCATGGGAGGGTAGCCTGCCACACTTGCTGGACAGCAAGAGCCTGAAGGAACTGAAGGACATCGCGGCAAGACATGGCGTCTCCGTCTCGAAAGATGAACATAGGAAGGAACTCATCAGCACCTTGATCTCTCATCCGTCCGCAGCCGCGATCGCCGAGTCGCTGAAATCCGAGAAATCGTTGGACACGATCAAGGACGAGCTTGAGGAGGTCAAGGGTGAGATTGTCAAGACAGCCGAGGCTGTCAGGCTGCCTCCTCTGGAGGACTCTACCGTCGATCCGGCGTTGAAGCAAGCCCTCAGCTTGGAAGTCGACTTCGATCACTGCGAGGATCTGCTCGACCAAGCGAGGATGCGTTTCGAAGAGAAGAACTTCGAGGGCGCGCTGAGTGCGGCGGTGGAGGCGAGGGAGTCTGCAGAGAAGTGCAGGAAGGAGATGGAGAACTCGACGCTAGCCTACGCGATTCTTTCCGCGCAGCGCCTCGTGGAGGAATGCGGCAAGGCGGGGCGGGATGTGGAGAAGGCCGCGGATATCCTGCGCACGGCGAAGAGGCTCTTCCGAGAGGGGGACACTGGCGGGATGAACGGGCAGCTGAAGGAACTCGAGGCGGTTAGCAGGAGCTTGTTCTCAGCGGAGGTACAGAGGGCCAGGGACGAGATACATAGGACACAGGAAGTCATGCGGGACATCTCAAACCTGGGTGCTGACGTGCGCAAGGCGGAGGAGATGCTGAGCGAGGCCAGGGACGCACTCAAGCGGAGCGAGTACAAGAGGAGCCTCGAGCACTCGGCCAGGGCGATCGAGATGGCCGAGACCGCGAAGCAAGAGCGGCTGAGGAACATAGAAGAGGCAATTCCAGGCACGGTATTGATAATAGAAGAGGCGAAGCATGTCGGCGCGGATATCTCCGAGGCGGAGCGCCTCGTCTCAAAGGCGAAGACGGCCTTCGCGTCGAAGGAATACCTGCTCGCGAGCGAACTGGTAAAGAGGGCCGAGAGGGCTGCCATGGAGAGCCAGCAAAACCAGATACTCCGGGCAATGGAACTCCGCAGGCGGCAGGTCGAGAAGGCTCAGGCGATCGTGACGCAGATTGAGCCAGTAATCGACGAGGCGGAGAGCTTCGGGATTGACGTCGGGGAAACGCGGACGCTCCTACAGCAGGCCAAGGACATCCTTACCGAAGGCGACTACGTGAACGGCACAATTTTCGCCAAGAACGCCGCCGAGGCCTCAAGGAGACTCGAGCCCAAACTGGTCGAAGAAAGGGCAAAGAGGGGCATAGCGAAACCGATGGAGGGCGTATGCGCGTCGTGCGGTTCGAACCGCCTTCAGTTCACCGACGACGGATGGAGCAGGTGCTCGGACTGCGGCTACACCTACAGATGGAGGGCGCCGACTGGCGTGTGGTCCAAGTTCAAGAACCTCTGGAAGGACTAGAGGACGAGCTGCCCGACCTGCCGGAAGAACCCCTTGAGGACATCGCCGCGGGTGACTATCCCGACGACCTTCTCGTGGTCGACCACTGGCACGCGGCTGATTTTGTGCTCCACCATCAGTTTGATCGCGTTCTCGACCTTGTCTCCAGGGTTGACGGTGATCGGTTTCTTCATGACGTCCTTGACCTTGACGTCCTTCAGCTCCTGGAAAGCCCTGATCGCGTCTCTCTCCTTCACGACCTCGACGAAGCTGATGCCGAAGGTGATCTCCGGCGGCATGAGCATCTTCAGCGCCTTGTAATGGGTCTTCAGCGCCTCCAGGATGTCGACCTCGCTGAGCACCCCCAGAATCCCCCCGGTCTCGCTGACCACGGGGGCGCCTGACACGTTCAAGTCTGCCAGCTTGATCGCGGCCTCCCTCAGCGTCTGGTCGGGTCTGAGCGTGAACGGGCTCTTTGTCATCACTTCGTCGACTTTCAATCAGGCACCTCAAGGGACGATGCGTATTTAGATTATGCGAGGAGATTCGCGAAGACCGCCGCCATAAAGTGTTATTACCCGCTTCAGGTTCGGAATGAGACGATGAGCTGGCAGGAAGTCCTCGACATCGACCGCTCTCACGAGCTCAAGAGCAGGACCTGGTGGTGGTGGTGGTTCATTTTCTTCTTCAAGAATCCCGCCAGACCGGATAGGACCAAACAGATGGTCATTCTCTGGGGCACCCGCAACTGCAAGAAGCTCGTGATCAACGACATCCCGTGGAAGAACGACGGCGCCTTCCTGAGGAAAGGTAACAGCATTGATACCAAGGGCATGGCAGCGGGATGGTACTACGACGGCGAGGTAATGCACGACCCCCTGTTCGTCGATGGCGGTAACTTGGAGACGAGATGGACGGAGGATGGCGGGACTCTCTCGGTCAAATCGGAGTCCACTTACGCGCTTGACGCGACGGCGAGGCCGTACCGCATCCTCGTGAATCGTCCTGATGCGCGCGTTGACCTCACGCTGGACAAGTTGACGACTCATCTAGACCCGATTATCCCGACTGGGAAGGACTACCTCGGGCACCTCGGGTACAAAATGCACAAGATCCGCGGCAACAGGGTCACGGGGACCGTGGCGGTGGCGGGAAGGAAGGAGGACGTTGACGGAACCGCCTACTTCCAGAAGGTCCGCATCAACTCGCCGACATCTCCATGGTACTGGGGAGTCTTCCAATCTGAAAACGGCTCCTACATAGACTACTTCATGCCGCACATCGGCCCGCCAATGCTCAGGAGGACCGAGAGTCACGCCAGCGGGTTCGACTGGGGCGAGAGGATGCTTTCGAAGGGGTTCCAGTTCATCGACGGCGGCGACGGCAAGCTCCACAAGCTCAAGGGAATCAAGATGAGCAAGCGCTACGAGGACGACCTGCCGATCTTCCTCCTTCAGGGCGAGAAAGGGGGCCAGAAGCTCAAGATGGAAATGGCGGCCTACGCGAGGGCCTACTGGAAGATAGTTCAGCCGTTCCTCGGACCTATCACGACGATACTGTATTACAACGAATACCCCGTGAACGTCACGCGGTTCGAGTACGAGGAGGGTCCGCGCAAATGGTCACTTTCCGACCTTGGCGAGGTCGTCGGCAACTGCGAGCACGCATGGGGGCTCGTCTAGCCCTTGAGTGGGTCGACCTTCATGAACTCCCTCAGGAGAATCGTCGCGTAGCAGCCCTTCGAGAGCTCGAACTTCGTTTCGACCGATCCGTCTGAAGGTTTCACGTCCATCCTCGGCAGGGGCATCGCGAGGGGTCGCCTCGTGCCCTTGGAAGAGAGCCGTGGCATTGCCGGCAGCGTGAAGTCGTGCGGTCTCAGTCCGTCTGATTCGACGACCCCCTTCTCGATCTCCCCCATTTCACCGGCGGCGAGGGTGGATTCCGACCCGAATAATACTCCTGTGACGAACGCTTTGCCGCCTGATGTCTGCCTACCTACCTTCTCAATATTATCCCCCGTCACTGGGACGAAATGTCGATCATCAGGCAGACCGTCTTTGCCCACCGCCATGACCACGTCGCCCACAGTCGGCATGCTCAGCGGCATTCTGCGTTTGATCCTCTCGCTGAGAATGCGATTGAACAGGTAGGACTGGTAGCCGTGGACGAACATCATCAGCAGGTTGAAGGGGAGCTGCTCCAGCGCACCTATATGATCATCCGGATGCTTGACGAGATGGTTCAGGATGGCCTTCTCGAAGCTCATCACATCGGGATACGTCTTCAGGGCTTCGCCATAATCCCCGCTCTGCTCGAGCGCGGTCCTGACTTCGAATGCCTGCTCGTCCTCGCCCTCGATCGGGTTTGCGACATAGGCGTCCACCGCCGCTTTGAATCCCCCTCTGACGATATGCCTCCCGACGATGTGCGTTATCGGCCTGATAGATCCGAACCTCTGCACGCCGAAGAAGTTGGGGAAGCCTCCCGCCGCCGCAAGCTCCGCGGCGGTGGCGGTCGCGAGCTTAGCCGTCTCCTCTCCCGACAGTCGGATATCCCGGATGATGATGTCGAAGCGGTTGCCCCGGAGGTCGCCAATCTCGACCTTCTTCGATGTCTGGTAGAAATCCAGCAACTCGACGTCCTTGATTCTCAAGCCGCCAACGAGCTCGATTGGAGCGTCGAACTGGAAAAGCTGAGAGGTGAGGGCCCGCTTGTCTTTCGTCCCCGCGAAACTGATCCGCTTGCGGGAGATCCGCAGTTCTCTCGACATCATCCTGACCAGGCGGTTGGTCTCCCAGTTCCTGGTCCTGATCCAAGCTGCCGTGTATCTCCCGCCCTCCTCGCGCGGCGGTAGAATTGGAATCTCGCTGACGACGAAGTCCTCAGGATTGACTTTTATCCTGCCGCCAAACCCCCGGGTGGTGGTCAGGTAGACTTCTATGCCTACGTCTCTCTCCATAGCACTACTTCAGCTCCTTCTCAAGGAGCATCCTCAAATCGCGGTACTGTTCCGCGAGCCCCTCTGCAGCCTTCTTGATGGCGGCTTGGGGTTTCGACCTCTTCGTCTTCACCGTGAGCAGCGGCTTGTCGAGGTGAGGGTGGCCGATGTAATAGCCTGCCTCGGCGACGTCCGAAGACTTCAGCAGCTCGCTGACCAGGAGGTTGATGGCTGTGTCGTCGGAGTCGGTCACCTCTATCTTGGCGGTATTCTTTTCTTCGCTCAAGAGCTTGAGTTCCATGGGCTTCCTGCCATCAAACGCGACCCGCTATTAATCATTTTGGAGATGAAGGGGATTCCAAACTGCTATGCACGAACATCCCAGCTCTTGATCAACCTTCGCCCGCCATCGGGGCATCGTTTCCACGGAAGCTTTTAAGTAGCCTGAGACTCATAAAACAACGCCTCGGGTTGAGGGGGAGAATCAACGTCAGGGCTGAAGTACTGGCAAGTAGTCCTAATCGGACTCATAATCCTGTTCGTCGTCTGCGTTCCTATAGCTTCGGTCTTGTCAGTTGACGTGTTGGGACTCAATGCATTCATCATCCTCGCGGCCGTGCTCATCGCCTCGGCGATTGTCGTCGAGCGAACCTTGCATGTGCAGTTGCTACCCGCCAGAGCGATCATTTCCTACACGCAAGAACGCCCTCTCAGGAAACTGTGTAAAGCCTACCACATCGACGACTCTGGCGATGTCGAGGAAATGAAAGGCAAACTCATCCGATTCGTTGAGGCGCAGGGCGGGGATGGGGTGGAATATGTTTGGCTGAGTCCACTGCCCTCAAGGAGGAAACCGGTCGAACCGCAGATTCCGGTACCGCCTGTGGAATCAACGCAATACATGCCGATGCCGCCTCCGCCACCCCCGCCGATTGCGGTGGAGTCCGCGGAAATCGTGCAGCCAATCATGGACGAACCTGCGGTGATTGAAGAACCCACCCCACCGCCGGATCGCCTCGGGCCGGAGGAACCACCGCCGCCCGAAGCCCTGCAGCCGGTGACCCGAATCCAAATACCAGTTGTTGAAGAACCAGCCGAAGAGGCGGTGGAAGAAGCCCCCAAGTCGGAGGAGATACCCGCTATGCCCGAAAAGCGCCCGTCGAGCTTGGAGTCAGAATACGAGATTGCCCGAGAAGTATTGGTCAACACGCGCGAGATTGCAGTTCTCATGGAGGACATGGACGCTCGCGTGCGCGATTTCGAAGAGAAGCTGTTGGATCTCGGCAAGGAGCGATTCGCGCTCGATGATTCGAGGAAGAAACTCGAAGAGCAGATCGCGCAGATGGCCGGAAAGGAAGCGGAGATGGCGGCAAGCAAGGCGGAGATTGAGAGGAGGGAGGAAGCCCTCAGGTCCCTCGAGGCCCAAATGAAGGAGCAGGAGGAGAGGATAAGGGCCGAGATCGCTGACATACAGCAGAGGGAGGGCAACATCGCGGCGATAGAGGAAGCCTCGAAGAAGCTGGCGGATGTGGGCCAGCAGGCCGCATCCCTGATGTCCGTGCAGGAGTCGTTGCGCCTCCAGATGGACCAGATCCGCGCGGACAGAGAGAGGACATTGAGCGAGGAGAGGGTCCGCGAGCGAGAAGAGAGCGAGAAGGTCGCGGCCATCGACAGGACATTGAGAGGGCTCCTGGAGAAGGAGGCCACGGCGAAGAGGAAAGAGGAGGAACTGCTTGCGAGGGAGAAGGAGATTGAGCGCAAGGCCGCGCCGATCGAGGTTCTCCAGGCGAAACTCTCCGCGAAGGAGAATGTCTTGAAACAGAAGGAACAAGAGGTAGTCAAGAGGGAGAAGGAAGTCGCTGACAGGTCGGCGATGACAGCGGCGATGGAGGCGAAGTTCACGGCAAGGGAGGAGAGTATCACGTGCATGGAGCAAGAGCTCACGGCCAGAGATCGCGAACTCGACAAGAGGGCGGCTCCGATCGAGGCGATGGAAGCTGATTTGAGGGCTAGGCAGGAATCGATACGTCAGAAGGAGGACAGCATCGCTGCGAGGATGCGCGAGGCCGAGCAGAAGGCCGCGGCGGTCAAGAGCCAAGAAGCAGAAATCATGGCGAAGGAAGAGAGCCTGAAGCGCGGGGAGCAGGATTTGGCCGCGAGGGAACGCGAGGCGGACCAGGCGAAAGAGACGTTCAAGATGAACATGGACCAAGTGGACGCGGTGCGCGCATCAATCAAACGCGAGCGCGAGGCGGTCGATGCCGAGAGGGAGATGGCGAAGAGGCTGGGCGAGGAATTGGAGAAGCGGCTCGCGGAGGCACGGCTCGTGGAAGCCCGCGTGCTGAACCTGCAGCGGACGCAGGCGGAGGAGGCAAAGAAGTTCGAGGATCTCAGGCGGTCAGCTGCGGGTGATGACCGATCGATGGAAGCCGTGAAGAGGGAGATGGAGAGGAAGGAGGCGTCGCTGAACGAGAGAGTGAAGGCCGCAGAGGACGCGATGGCGGAACGCGAGAAGCGCATGGGCGAGGCCATGGCTTCCATAGAGGCGCTGAGGACGGAGATGGACGCCAAGACGAACGAACTGGAGGAGAAAGCCAGGCAGCTGGCCTCCAAAGAATCTGAGTTCCTGCAAAAGGAGGGTCGGCTTGTGAACCGGGAAAAGGAGCTCGACTCCCGCCACGCAGAGATGGCGGCAACCACGAAGCAGGTCCGCGATTTTGAGGAGGAGAGCCGGAGGCTCGCTGAGTTGGAGAAGGGTCTCAGGAACAGGGAAGCCCTATTGGAGAAGTCTCACAAGGAGATAACGCAGATCCAGGCTGGGATTAGGGCCAGCGAGGAGGAGCTGGCGAAGGGGAAACCGGGGACAACTGGCAAGGAACCGGAAGAGGTCATCCCGTTCGACGACCGGATGAAGGAATTGGAGAGGAAGCTGAAGGACTACGAGGAGCAGGTCGAGAGCGCGAGAGACGCCCTCACCGTCGTGGACAACTTCATAGCGAACATGCCGGCCGATATCGTGAATGGCTTCGTGACGTCGGATAACTTCCTGCGCTACGAGGCCGCGTTCAAGAGGTTGGTCAGGCGCGGATCGACCTGACACGGGTGCCCGGCGGCGTTGTCAAATTCTTAGGGATGAAATGCCCGGGAAAGAAAGCTAACGGCACCTGGCTTATGGAGAAGACAAGACACGACAGGTCCGCTCCGCAGCCAGATATCCCTAATTTCTTGACAACCTCGTGCCCGGCACAACATTTATCTCCACCCCGAAGGTTGCCATTGCCCGTCCATGAAAACGTATCTCACCATCACTTTCACCACGGAGGGCGGCAGGCCATCCGAGGTCTCCTCCCTGCTTCAGGGGATCGGTTTCGAGCCGATGACAGGGAACTATGATTTCGTCTACTCCTGGCCCAAGAAAGCCGTTGACCCCTCAGAAACCCTGGATCTCGCCGACTTGGTCCAAGCGACCTTGAAAGGCATGAAAGTCCTGTTCAAGTTCGAGACCGTCTGAGGGAGCCCTGCGGCTGGCGGGAATTCCCGTCGAAACCAGTCCTTGTCTGCTGCAGTTGATTTGCTTTGAGTTCTCCCAGGTGTGTCTGAGGTACATAAGGTACAGCATCCACATTTTCACCCGCCACGCTCGGGTTCTCCACACAGAGCCTTGGGTCGCAGCTCCCCGGTCCCAACAGAGGGAACTTGCTCGGCACGCCCGCGATCCTGGCGATGGTCTTCCAGACCTTCGGTCCATGTTTCCATCTGAAGTAGGCGAAGTAGGCGAAGAGCGCTGCGAAGGAGAAGAATGGCTGGCTATTCGGATCCCAGACGTCGATGTTGAACTTCCAAGCCGAGCCGAAAACGTCCCACTGCGCGTCCGTCAGCTTCTCGAGGGACATGATGTGCTCGTCCCTGAGCTTAGTGTCCTCGAGCGGGGTGAAGAGGAGCGGGACAAGGAACATCTCGTGGCCCTTGAGCTTGTCCAGCAGCTCAAGCGTCTGAACGGTATCTGCCGGGGTCTCGTCCGGCCAGCCAGTCATGAGCGTGGCCATTGGCCGCCAGCCGTTGTCGTTCAGTATGCCCGTGCCTTGGACGACGACCTCATGGTACTTCTCGATGTCAAAGGGCCAGATCTTGCCCCGCATGTACTTTTTCATGATGCGGACGCTGCCCGACTCGATTCCGAAGAGGGCCGTGATGAACGGCCTCGGGTAGTTCGGTCTGAACTTGGGTGTGTATCTGGTCTTCTCCATGAGAATCGGTGAAATCGTCTCCACCACCTTGGGGTTGTAGACGACCGGTGCTATGGCGATGTGAGAGAGATGGATGAAGTTGACACCTGGATAGTCAGCGATTGACCTGAACAACTTCTCGAGCGCGGTCTCGTTCGGCTCGAACTTCGGTCCGCACTCGTAGAGGAACATGTCCTCAGTCGCGATGAAGATCGAGTCGCTGCCTCCCTTGACGTTCACTTCCACCTCCTTCATTATGTGGTCGAGTGGCAACGAGTGTCGCCTGCGGTTGGTCGGCGAGCAGAACTGGCATCCGCGGCCGCACCCCCGCGTGATCTCGACGACGCCGTGGCTCGCCGCGGACTGTATGGTGGAGATGTTGCCAATCGGCACTTTGCTGCCGAGAATTTCCGACGGCATCTTCTCTCCCGCTAAGATTCTCTTGAACGTGTCCGCCACATTCAGTTCGACTTCCCCGTGCATCATGAGGTCGATGCCATATTCCTCGACCTTTCTCGCATGGCGCACCTGCCACGCTCCTGGCCCGCCGAGAACGATGAATGGGTCGAACTTCTTGAGCACCCTGTGGTTGATCAAATCCTTGAACTGATCGGCATCGAACGAATCCCCCGGCACAGCAATCATGGAGTTGTAGGTGACCGAGACATAGGCCAGCCCCATCGGGTCCATGCTAGATATCCCGACTATCTTCGTATTCGGACCTACGAACCTATCCAGATTGTCCGGATGGCAGCACACGATGTCTTCCCGGGGGAATTCCTTCAGCAGAAGTGATTCGACCTTCCTGAGGCCATATGGCACGAAATTCGCGGAGCCGTCTGGGTTGTTCTCCGGCTTGAACCACTTGGGCTGGAGGATGGAGCGCGGTATTACCTTCTCAGGGAAGACGGCCATGAAAGCCGAGAACGGGTCGCCGCTGAACCTGCTGATTTCGCTTCGCGGCGAGGTGAGGACGATCTTCACGCCATTGGGGTCGTAGTTGGTCATCGAATGCTCCCTTTCGAAGTCGTGACGGGCCTGCCCTCTGAAGTGGCAAAGCGATTGGATTCAGTCTATTTATCCTTTTCCCGATTCAGGAGAGAATGCGGGCATCTATGAAGAATAAATTTCATATATCTGTCGATATATGGGCGTATTGACGTGACGAAGAGCAAGCCGAGACTGCGCATAGTCCGGAGCATGAGCGAAGCCCTAAGTCTTCCGCGGACCGCAGAGAGAATCATGGAGAGCCTCGCTCGGGCTGGCAGGTTCCTGCCAGTGAAGGAGCTGGTCAAGCACGTGCGGATGTCCGAGAGGAGCGTCCGGAAACACCTTTCCCTCCTCGTACGGCGGGGTCTCCTGCAAAGAAGGGCGGTTCCGCGTGGTTCGAGGAAGATCGCTTACGAGTACTCGCTACGGCCTGTCCAAGATATGCTGAACGCCGCGCGCGACGATTTCGCTCGAACCATCCAAAAGCTCGAGTCGGCGGTAAGGAGGCTGGGAAAGGCGAAAGCTAGTCCCAAAAGCGCTTCGTCCTCGCGTAATTGACCTCGGCCGCCAACACGCTCCTGAGGAAGTCCTCCTCGGTGTCATGGAGCCCCCTCAATATTCTCGCGGCGGTTTCTGGACCTACGCCCCTCGCGGCTAGCGCGATTACCGCCTTTCTCCCATTGGCCGCGACCAGACTGGCTATCGTTCGAAGCTTCCTGTATTCTCCCTCGGAGAGCTTCCCCTCCCGCCTGCGGACGCGCTCGGCAAGTTCCCTCTCATATGGCCTGAGAGCCGCAATCATCATGCCATCGCATTGAGGGCAGCGCACTTTCTCCTTCAAGCCTCCCACCCGCGTCCTCCGGCTGCTTTTGCATTTCAGACAGACCATCACCATGAACGACTCCTCGAGCCTATGCTTCAGCGCCATGAGCGTCGCATGATCTGCCTTGGCAGGGGCAATGAGCATCATATAAGGACCGAGACCGGCCTTGCCTATGGGAGATAGCTTGGAGAACTCGATTCGTATGTCTCCCTTCTTGATTCTCTCGAGCACCACCGCAGTTGCCTCGATGTCGAGCCTCTCCCAGAATACCTTCGCGAAGACTTCATCGAGTAGCGGAGTGCGGTCAAAGACCTTCAACAGCCTCTGGATGTTCACCGCCTCCCAGTCAACGTCCCTCCTGAGGGCGCCGAACTTCTTGGCTACATGGACGAACGACCAGCGCAGATAGGGCGAGTTCCTCAGCGCCACGCGCAGCAGGGGCTCGATGGCGGACGGGTCATCAGGCATCAGTATCGTCTTGATCAGGTCGGGCTGCACCGCCCTCGGGACTTGCAGGATTATGCGATACGGGTCCGTTCGGACGCCGACGCTCTGTCCGAATCTCGCCGACAACAAAGCCGTGAACAGCTGGGCTAGAGTCTCGTTCACCTTCGTGCCGAAGCACGCGTTGACGACGATCGTGTCTTTCAAGGACTCTATTGTCACGAGTCTGTCCGAGGGGGTCGGGAGCTCTCCTTGTTCGTCGAGGTGCTTGACCAGGGTTCTCCCGGCATCCTCGTTCACGGGGTAGTCCGCTAGATGTCTCTCCCGCCTGAGCCTACCCACCTCCATCGCGACGTCGAGGGGCACTGGGATTTCCTCGCCGATCCAGCTGGGCACCTCCCCGATGTCCTTCACGGGCTCGACCAGTATCCTGTCTTCCTTGAACTCGACGAACCGCCATGCCGACCCTTTCATGACGAATGTGCTGCCCTCCTTCGCATACTCCGCGACGAACCACTCATCGAGCGTCCCTATCTCGTTCCGTGAGGGGATGTCGGTGACGCGGTACGTCCTCACGTCAGGGATCATCGAGATGTTCTCGTAGAAGTAGGTCATCGATCCCCGAGAGCGCCCTATCCTGCCGTCCCTGCACCACAAGACTCTCAGTTCAGCCAGCTGGTTGGCTAATGCTTCGAAGTCGACTCTCTTGAGGTCTCTGTACTGATATGCGCCTCTTACGAGCTCGAACGCCTCATCGAGGGTCATCGACGGCTGGGTCATCGTCATCGAGACGAGCTGGTTCGCGAGGACGCTCATGTTGTTGCGCCTCACTCTGAGAGGCTCGAGTTCCCCGGAGAGCGCCTTCCTTGCAATGACCATTGCCTCCGCGATGTCGTCCTCCGATGTCGCGATGACCGTGCCCTTTGACGTCTTGCCGACCCCATGCCCCGATCTTCCCACGCGCTGTACGAGTCGGGTCACTTGGCGAGGCGAGTTGAACTGAAGGGTGAAGTCCGCGCTGCCGACGTCAATTCCAAGTTCCAGGGAAGAGGTGCAGATAAGGGTCTTGAGTTTCTCAGACTTGAACTCGTCTTCCATCTGTATCCTGACGTCGCGGGCGAGCGAGCCGTGGTGGACGCCGATGCTCGACTCTGGAAAGGCTGCCCGCATCCGGGAAGAGAGGAATTCCGCGGTGTCCCTGGTATTCACGAAGAATAGAGTGGATCTGTGGCGGTCCACGAGCTCCATGCATCGTCTCATGGCGGCCGCCATTCCCGGCTGCACATGGATCTGGTCGGTGAGCTTCCTGTCAGCCGGAGTGACCTCGGGGTACTCGACATTTATCGCGAGGTCCTTTGCGACGGCCACCTGCACGACTTCGATTCCGTTTTTCGTGCCCGCCAGGAACCTGGCCGCCTCCTGCGGCGTCCCGACTGTCGCAGACAGCCCTATCCTCTGGAAATGTCTCCCTGCGAGAGCGGCGAGCCTCTCCAACCCTATCGCGAGCTGCCCTCCCCGTTCGTCGTCGGCAAGCTCGTGAACCTCGTCCACGATGACCCATCTCACCTGCCGCAGCTGCTGCCTCAACTTCGTGCCAGTGAATAGTATCTGGAACGTTTCCGGCGTGGTAATGAGGATGTCGGGAGGATTGCGGGAGAGGGCGGCTCTCTCCTGCGGCGAGGTGTCGCCGTGCCTCACCGCCACGCGTATATGCAGTTCCTCGGCGAAGAAGGTCATGCGACGCAGCATGTCCCTGTTCAGCGATTTCAGGGGCGTGATGTAGAGCAGGCTGATGGGCTTGGGCTTCTCCATGATCAGCTTGTGGAGCAGTGGGAGAATCGCGGCCTCGGTCTTGCCGAGCCCCGTCGGGGCAACGAGAAGAACGTTCTTGCCTTGCATGATCAGGGGTATCGCGCGGAGCTGGGGTTCGGTGAACTCGCTGATGCCGAGCTTGCCGAGAGCCCTGACTATGCTCTTGTCCAAACCCAGGTCTTTCAATGCGCAATGGACACGTCAAGGGACGCTAAAAAGGCTGTTGGCGGGGCTTTGAAGGCGCACTGGCCGATCAGGGGAGATTCGATGGGCCCGGTCGGATTTCCAACCCGCCCCATGACGGACGGGTGTTTGAACCGACGACCATCCGGTTATGAGCCGGACGCTCCACCAGACTAAGCTACGGGCCCATCCTGCGGATCAGGCGCGAGACCGGTCCGCGAAGATGCCAACAGGATACCGCTATTTAAGCCTAAAGCGGTCGAACATTGCGGTTCGTGGGAGTAACCACGCCAGATTTAAAGACTCAATTCGAGCTGTCACATCGGACTCTCGATGCCTGCGATAGATCCCTATGCGGTGCTCGGCCTGTGGCCGGGAGCGAGCCAGGAGCAAATCAAGAGGGCCTACAGGCGAGCAGTGAAAAGGTGTCACCCCGACATCAATGATTCACCTGAGGCCAGGGAGGACTTCCTAAGGGTCCAGATGGCCTATGAGTTGCTCTGCGGCAACCCGTTCTACGCCGCGAGCGATGTGATTCACGGGAACGGGTGGAGCGCCAGCAGGGAAAGGACGTCCGTGGACTTCTCGCCGAAGTCGGTCAACGCCTACAAGGTCCGGATGGCCAGAGAGACGCAATCGGTCCAATCGCCGTTCTTCAGGGCAGGCGACAAGGCAATCAAGGAAGAAGACGTCAAGGCGCTGACGACGCGGCAAATCGTTCGCACTCTATGGTATGGCTACATGGCGATATTCGCAGGAGCCTCTGTGGGCTTCGTCCTGGAGGGAGTCTTCCTCGTGAGTTCGGGAAGGGTGATCGAAGGCGCTGTGGCGGCGGGGGTCGGCATCACGATGATTGTCGTTCTTGTAGTTGTCCTGAGCGTCAGTACGGTCTCGCGCCTGTTCGTCAAACCTTGACATGGTCGCCCAAGTCTGCAACCGCAATCTTATCACCGTTGAGAATCGTTCGCACGGCATTATAGCAAGACAGGTCGCTTAGACCATGCACTCCCAAAGCAATACTCTGCGGACCAAAGTGATCAGGGAGGACCAGCAATGGTGACGCCGCAAAAGAAGAACGTCGCTACCCTGCAGAAGCTCTTCATAATCGACGACCAGGGCGCCTATACAGGAGAGTACACCGTCGACGACGAGTGCGTCATCGAGTTCGACGACTTCGTGAAGGCGGTCGGGAACATGGCGATGGAGGATTCGCAGACTGTCTTCATCGGCGAATACAAGGCCACCATGCTCCACGGTGCGCAGCTGAGTCTCATCGCCATATCGAGGGGGCCCCTCGGTTCCCAAGAACTGACGTGGGCGAAGGCGACCTTGACCGCCGTCGAAGCTTCTCTGGCTCAGCAACACGAGGGACCGGCGGAGGAGGTTGACGCGGGAGCCGCACCTTCTGATTCGAAAGAAGCATCCCCCGAGGAAGATTCTGGAATCAACCTGGACGAACTGCAGGAGAAACTGCAGAAGGTCGAATCGCAGCTCATACAAGAGAGGAAGTCAAACACGGAGAAGTCGGTAGAGCTGCAAGCCAAGGAGGACAAGTTGCGGGAGATGGAGGCGGCCGTGTCAGCAGCGAAGGAAAGGGAGGAGCGGCTGCAAAGAGATCTCGAGACTCTCAAAGCCGATATGGATTCCGCGAAGGCGAAGATACCCGAAGACTTTGTCCAGGCGCAGAAGGACATGGAGACGCGCGTCAAGATAGTGCAGAAGAAAGCCTTCGAACTTCTCGAACGAGAGGAGAAGTTAAGGAAGAGGGAACAGGAACTATCCAAAGTCGTGGCAAGCGAGTGATCCCTCGGTGGCTGAACAAGCACTGCATCTGGCCATCCATTCAATCATCGCCCTTCTCTTGATCATCGAGATGAAAGCGCCGTCGTGCGGATTCGAACCGCAGACCACCCGGTGCCTGCTCCATCTCCGACGAGACGGACTAACAGCCGGGGGCTCTACCGGACTGAGCTACGACGGCTCCAGTGCGCTATGCGGGGGGGCTAATAAAACCTTACCCGAGGCTCTGGCGGAGCTGCTGCACCGTCGTCGTCATCGAGTCGAGCACGGTCTTGAGGTAATCGAGGAACTCCTGCAGCTTCTCCGCCGTGACGGCGCCGTCAGGCGAAGGCTTGATCAAACCTTCCTGCTCCAATATCCTGAGGGAATAGCGGACCTTGTGCTGGGGCACGCCCAAGAGTTCCGAAAGGCGGATGATGCCTATCGGCTGATTCTCGATAATCGCCTTCAGCATCGCGACATGCCTTTCCAACAATTTTACTTCTGCCTCAATCTTGCTCGTGAGGGAGCTTCTCCTGGTTTGCATCATCCCAACTCTGCTTGTTTCTATGCGCGCTTCATGAATGCATGCACCGCAATAAAGGAATCGGTCAGCAGAGGCTCAACGGCGGGGGAGCGCCGCCCATGCCATGTCCCTGTTGCAGCACTCGCCCCAGCCTTTGCGGTCGACAGCGATGACGCCGACGGGGACGGTGTCTGTAAAAAGCTTGATGCCCGAGATGCAAGCATTCATTGCGGTGTGCTTTGATTCGATGTGGTCGTACACGGCCTTGCTGAGGACGACGCGGATTATCTCCTCTCCAACTCCCGTGGCGATCACGGCGCCGCGAGGTCCGGCATACAGGCCCGCACCGACTATCGGAGAGTCTCCGACTCTCCCGGGCAGCATGTAAGGGTGTCCGCCGGTGGAACTGCCAGCCGCGAAGTCACCATTCTTGTCCAGGGCAACAGCGCCGACCGTATCCCTGAATCTGAACCCCCGCCACTTTGCCGCCCATTCAGGCACGTCGCCTGATTCAATCTTGGCGAGAGCATCCCGCCACTTCTCCTCGGATTCCTTGTTGGAAGGATCGAAGAAAGGAACGCCATGCTGGCGGGCGAAGAGGATGGCTCCGTCTCCCGCCAAAAGGACATGAGGGGAGTCCATGACGAGCCTTGCGACTCGTATGGGGTTGCGGACGTTCATTATTGCCGCCACGCCCCCGATATTCATTCGGGAATCCATCAGCGCCGCGTCCATCTGCACAGTGCCATCGACCCTGCGTCTGGCACCGATGCCTGTATTCGTCCGCGGGTCGTCCTCGAGGACCACTATGGCCTCTTCAACCGCGTCGAGAGCCGAACCACCGCGACGAAGAACCTTCATGCCAGCTGCGGCCGATTTCTCCGCCACGTCCCGCATCTTTTTGTCGGATCCGGAACCGCAGTGGGTCGCAATCAGTGGTCGCATGAGTGTAGCATGGCGGCTCCCTCTTTAAGCGTTCACACGATCCGAAATCCCGATGGCGAAAGTGGGCCTGAGTTGTGCAAAACGACCGGTTTTTGACTGTCTGGCTGCGGCAGCATTAAATATCCAGCAACCAATATTGCTGATGAGGGTCTATCGCAGAAGGGGAAACGCAGGGGGCGGAGAAGCGGAGCTTGGAAGTCGCCGTCCGCGTTGCTCTCTTGATGTGACGGTCCTTTGAATCCTCCAAGTACGGAGGAAGGGGAATGGGGTGGTCAGAGTGCATGGGTTCGTGCTCTTCGCTCTAAGAAAGGATAGCGCATGCTCTCGTTTTCTGACTCTCTTCAGACCTCTCAACCACCGGATTCGGGGAGGGAGAATGAAATGAGAACGATGAAGATGCGACTGGCGTTTTCCGTGCTGATTGTCATAACGATGGTCAGCTCGGGGCTGAGCGTGACATCCTTGATTTTAAACAAGGATGCCGCGCCAGCTGTGAGCGGCCCCGCAGGAGATTCGGGGACAAGAACCGATCAGACAACCACGGTTTCAATCCTCGGGGATTTGAACACGAATGAAGCGCAGGAAGACAACCTGCCATTGGAAACCACTGACAGTCAACCGTACAATGAACAGGAAGCCGAAGGGCGCGATATTCTAGTGGAAGGGCAAAATGAACAAGAATCCACGGGGAACAACGGCATAACCGCGCGAGTCGTGGAGAGCGATGACACAGGGACGCGCAGTCCGGGTATCGATGCTGGCGGTCCGTATGGTGGGCCGACATGCTTCGAGGGCAGTTGCACGATCCATTTCGAGATCACGACCGATGACCCGACCCTGATATTCTTCCGCTGGGACTGGAACAACGATGGGATCGCGGACACGCCATGGTTGACCGGGATGACTTATGACAAACCCTACAACGACAATTACTACGCAAACGTCCGAGCCGAGGGCTGGGACGGGATATCGATGACACCCGTCACCATCTACGGCAACACCTGGGGCGAATCTGGGGCCTACTACTATGGATTCACCTACAGGAACATAGGATGGAGGTTCTTGGCGAAGCAAGACATGGACGTCGTCAGGCTTGGCTTCTTCTACTACATCTACGCCTTCACGACGCCTTGGTCTCTGAGGATATGGGATTATGCCACGCAGGCAGAGCTCGGCACATGCACGCCATCGCCGCTGTCAACTCAGTACTCCTGGTACTGGTGCATCCTGCCTACCACCGTCCAGTTGACGGGCGGCAAGGAATACATGGTATCGGGTCACAAGAACAGCGATGCGAGCGCGACTGGCTATTGGACGGCGTATACCAACTTGGCCGTGTCGTTCGAGAAGGTCTCGTACATGGGGATGTACTACGCCACGGGGACGCCGCAGAGATTCCCCAATGTGCTTTACAGCAGCACGACAACTTACGAGCCCATGATTGACTTCGAGTGGCGCCAAACGACAATGAAGGAGACGACCTACGGCGACATCGCGTTCGTCGATGTGAACAACGTCTCGCCGCAGACGTATGACATCGTTCAGAACCCGAATCCGGGACTTGAGGGCAGCCCTGTGATGGTGTCTGCAACGTTTGACGACCCGGGCTCGGACGACACATGGCAGTACCGCTGGCAACTGCCCAGCGGAGCCTACACCGCATGGAACCCGGTCAAGAAGTACTCTGGCGGAGCCAACGTACTCCTATACCACACCGCCACGGGCGTGGACACCTATATGAACGCATTCAGGAATGGCATCATAGCCCAGTGCGGTGCTTTCTGCCTTAGAGTTGACTCCTACAACTTCGGGACGACGCAAATGACTCTGTCCCAGCTGATGGCGTACGATGTCGTGTGGGTCGACACATACAGCGGCACGACACCTGCCGGAACAGGCGACCTGTTGGCTAACTACATGGATGCCAAGGGCAGCCAAGGGTCTGGCGGAGTCATAGTGAACGGCAGAGGCCCGTACAATCCGGGGGCATGGCAGATTCTGGGAAGATACTTCACCGATCAGTACAGCCCAGTGCCATACGGTGTGAGCCAGTGGCTCTACAAGAACATAGGCACGGTCTACGTACCCGGCCACCCGATATTGGACGGGGTCACACAAGTCTCGGCGTACCCGCACTCGCAGATGTTCAACACGAATCCTGGAGCGACGAGGATTGCCGACTGGACCGATGGAGCCGTGATGCTTGCCACCAAAGAGAACCCGAAGGTGTCGAACGGAGCGCGCGCGGTCGCCATGCCGTGGAGGTCATGGAGTTCCGCTGACGGCACGTGCAATGGCGATTGCATCAGGACGGTCACGAACGCCATCATGTGGGCGTCCAGGCAGCCAGACCCGGTACCATTGTCGATGCCGATATCGCTACCGAGGGAACAATTGACCTTCAAGGATGACGACCCGACGACGACCTCGCCCCAGGACTACATGCCTGTTAAAGTGCAAGTGAAGGACGACGACTATCAAGGATATGAGGGCATATCCACCAACGCACTCTTCCAGGACTTCCAAAAAGGGGCCTGCACGATCACTCAATTCCCGGGAGGTTGGACGAAGGCGCCAACAGGAACCACGGGCTGGAGGTGCCAGACCATCACAGTCTGGACCAGCCTTGGTGCATACAACAGCTACTCCTATTCGACCTACGGGACATGGAGCTACCTATACAGCCCGACATTCTCCATGACCGGCGGCTCGTATAACAACGCCTCTGTCCGCTGGAGAAATTATTGGGTGGCGAACTACGCGGGTGGATCACAGGATGGCTTCGTTGAGCTAAGCAGCGACGACGGAGCGACATATCCGTACATTCTCGCAGAATTCCATCACTTGAACCCGGCGACTGAAGACACGTATCACGAGCTCTCTCTGATGGGCTATCCGCTCACCAGCACCATGAAACTACGATTCCGGTTCTACAACAACAACGACTGGTACTGGGGAATCGATGATGTGAAAGTCACCCTCAGAAGCGTGAGATTCATCGATACCGGCCTGGGTGAGGTCGCTGGCACGATCCTCGTCCAGAATGTGCCACCAACCATAATCGGCGGTCCGACATCGGTTGTGAGGGACGAATCTCAGAGCGTCCTTTTCAGCGGGTGGGAGCTTTCCGACCCAGCGTTGATAGAGCCGACCGAGTGGTTCGCCTACAAGATGGACTTCGACGATGGCACTCCGGCAGAATGGGTCTACAAGGGAACGCTATCGCCGCCGAAGCAGGACATATTGTTCATCCACCACGCTTGCACGACAGGCAACAGCTGCGCATCATACACGATAATCGCGAACATGCTGCTGAGCATGGACCTCGTAGGCTCTGTGACTGGATACAACTGGTTCGAGGCCCTATCAGCACCAACCCTTGCCTTCATGCTACAATTCGACGTCATTCTGTATGGCGGCGAATGGGCAACGCAGGGATCTTCGGCGTTCGATGCGGCCAAGCTCCTGGTCGGCAACAGACTGGCAGACTATCTTGACGCGCATGGGGGAGGCGTCGTGACCTTCATGGCCACGTACGACCTGTCCTCGTCCTACGGCGAGCTGTTCAGCCTGACCGGTCGGTACATGGATCAAGACTACGGTCCG
This sequence comes from Methanobacteriota archaeon, assembly GCA_017885655.1. Classification (GTDB taxonomy): domain Archaea; phylum Thermoplasmatota; class Thermoplasmata; order RBG-16-68-12; family JAFNFQ01; genus JAFNFQ01. The sequence continues at coordinate 27,715 of JAFNFQ010000075.1, forward strand.
TTCGAGAAGGCGGTCTATCCGTTCGCCAACGCTGCACTCGGCACGATACACTATCCGACGCACCCAGTGATGAAAGGCGTCACCGACGTGACGTCCGGCACCATCCACTCCGGCAACCTGCCAACGACCGCGGGTGGCTTGAGACTGGCCAGCTGGAACGACGGTGGTGCAGCGATCGGTGTCAACGAGAAGGATGGCGACAAGAGGTCATGCGCAATCAACGCCTACACCGCCGCATACGGAGGGGCTGACGCCTCGAAACTCCTGCGCAACTGCGTCGGCTGGGTCATCGGCGGCATTCCGTCCCCTGAGATCCCTCCGGTGACGCACACTTGGGGTGACAACGGCATCTACACGGTCGATATGACGGCCATCGACGACGACATGGGCTGGACATGGGACGCGGTCGGCAACGTGCCAGTTGCCGATCCGATGTATGCACAGACCCTGTCCCACCGCTTCATACCGATATCGGTGAATAATATCGACCCAACAATCCAAAGCGCTGCAGCGTACACCAATGCCAAACTGTGCCTCAGGATGTCTGGCAACAAAGGCAACGAAGCGGCATTGACCGTGATGGGCACGGACGGCAGCTATTCCATGGTCACGACCACCAGGGCACCCGGCAAACCAGCCGTCGGTTGCCTGCCGACCCTGAGGATAGACATGACGCCCAACACCAAGTACACCCTCACCATCGCCTACGACCCGACAGGAGACAACGGAGCCAATCCCACCTGGATCTTCGAATCGACTTGGCCCGGCGGCAAGATGAAGGAGCTCAGGTACACATTCGATAGCAATGACGGCCCGAGTGTAGCAGCAATCGGCAACAAGGAGTTCAAGCGCCTCGCAATAGGCAGCCCGCTGACATTCGAGGCTGTGGCGACAGACCCAGGCAGTGACGACCTCGTCTTCGCATGGGCGTGGAGTGACTTGACTCCGTACAACCTGCACATCTACGCGCACCCGGGTATTTTCTACACCAGCGCAACCAGTGACGATTTCAACCTGCTACCCTTCAAGGAGCCGAAGTTCATCTTCGCAGACAATTCCGTCAGAAGTCCAGAATACGACCCAATCACTGCGCACGACACGGCCACCCACACGTTCGACGAGAGCCAGATGCCCTATTTCCTGTACGTCACGCTCATAGTTGCGGACGACGACAACGGCAACCCGTACTCGTCCCCGTACCTGTGGCCAGGAATGGACGTCGAAATCGTGCGGATAGACCTCTGAGCACGGAAAATAGCTGAAGGAGAAGGTGCCAACCTTCTCCACCTTTTCATTTTTCATTTCTTCGATTCTCATCTTCAGTGAAGGATTTCGCAGGGCCGTCATAATCGCGCAGGCGCGCGGATGCGTGAAGGGTGAGGCCTGTGATTAGTTTCCTGGAGGCGAACGGGGTCATGCTGTCCGCTCCTTTAGTCTTTTCAGGCATGCGGTCCTCTCCTTGGGACGCAGCTTCCTCACGAATGCGTGCGCGAGCGTCTCTGGGTGCTCGAAGTCCAACAACTCGTGAGGCTTCACCTCGTCGTACCGTCTGACGACCTCGTCCAGGCTGCGGAACTTCTTCTCGCCGTCAGGCCATTCGATCGGCAGCTCCCACACAACTGTCCCGAGCATCCTTCCAACCTACCCGTTTGCATCGGCGAACTGGATGATGGCGGCGGTGGAGAAGAACAGCGAGTCGGCGAAGGTCTTCCAGCGCCTCCGGAGCAAGATCAGGCAGGCGGGGGATCAGACGGCCGCGGAGCCGCTGCCGGTCCCGGCCCAGAAAGCGACGAAGTAGCCTCCATTGGCGGTTGCGAACCCATCGTTTCCCAAGCCCCCCGCCAAAGGGGGGCATTTTTTTCTTTTCATTTTGATTCGAGGAAGCCCTCTGTTGACTCCTTCCCGCCGCGAACAAGACCGGTATGTGTGCAGGATTGCGATAGACACGGAATAGCCTCCATCAGCCGATTAGATTCCACCTCTGGGAAATCCGCGTCCAGTCTCAGCCGACCCTCGCGGACCTTGAGAACGCCCGAACACACCTCCAGTCGACTCGATCCCATGTCAAGCCGGTCCTGGCGGACCGCGAGAACACCCGAACGCATCTTCAGCCGATCCAATCCCTTATCCAGCGGATCCAATCGGAGTCCCAGACAATCATCAGGAACCTCCAGACAGTCTTCCGGCAGTGCCAGAAAGTCCTCCGGAACCATCAGACGGTCCGAAGCGAGTCCCAGACAATCCTCTAGAGGTGTCAGAAAGCCTCTACCCCCCTCCTACGGCCCTCCGCTACCGCCAGAAGGTTGTCTGGAAGTCCCAGACGGTCTTCTTGAGGTTGCAGACGGTCCTCTGGAGGTCCCGAACGATCCTCTGGAGGTGTCAGAGAGTCGTCTGGCGGTTGGTTCGGGTCGTCCGAACCCCCATTCGGACCTCTGGCGGTCCAAAATGGTCGTCTGGGAACGCGAGAGATCCTTCTGGAGGTCCCAGAGGATTGTCTGCAAGTCCCCGACAATCGTCTGGAAGTGGGTTCTGGCTGTCTTCAGGTAGCCATGGACTGCGTGGAAGTCCGTGCGGGTCGTCTGGGAAGTCCTGCGAATCGTCCGGTTGCGTGCTGTGAAGTACACAGACTTGACCCCGTCTTCCATCGCGGCTATTATCCGCGCGACCTGCCCCTGCATCAGCCTGGGCATGGGGGTCATTGCGGTCTCTCCAAGAAAGTGATGTCGAGATTTAACAGCCCCGCTCTTCCAGGGGAAGGTTTATAAAGACCTATTTAAATGACGCACGGGCGGGGAGCGGAAAAAGCGTATCCGCGCACAATCCCTATGGAGGAGTAGCGTTGGCAAAGATAAAGATCGAAAATGTTGTGGCATCGACCTCACTCGGAGGGGAGCTTGACCTTCAAGCGATAGCGTTGGCCCTTGGCGGCGCCGAGTACGAGCCCGAGCAGTTTCCCGGACTTATATACCGTCTCAAGGAGCCGAAGACCGCAACGCTCCTTTTCAGGAGCGGGAAGGTCGTCTGCACCGGGGCGAAGAGCCTGGACGATGTCAAGCTCGCAATAGAGACCGTAGGCAAGCAGATCGCGGCTGCCGGAATCCAGATCAAGAAGCACCCGGACATCACGGTCCAGAACATCGTCGCGTCGAGCGACCTCGGAACGGAGATCAACCTCAACGCGATCGCGATAAGTCTTGGCTTGGAGAAGGTGGAATACGAGCCCGAGC
>JAFNFQ010000076.1 GCA_017885655.1 Methanobacteriota archaeon
GACTGGCCAGCACTTCACCATGTTCGAGATGATGGCGCACCACGCCTTCAACTACCCCAAGAAGAAGGTCTACTTCAAGGACAGGACAGTGGAGCTCTGTCACGAGTTCGTGACCTCCCGCCTCAAGGTCGTGAAGTGCTGGCCAGTCCTGCCGACATTGTGGATGTCGTTGAAGCGGACGCAGGGCTGGCTGATCGCGAGGGGGTTGGCGGGAGGCTTCTCGACCCCGGAGACGACCCAGGGCTGGAACGGGTAGATGCTCGCCTGCGTGAAGAACACGTCGTCGCGCCAGCGCGCGACTATGGGGTAGCGGGGGATGCGCTTGTGGCCTCTCTTCTCCAGGAAGGTGAGGAAGGCCTCTCTCATCTCTCGGAGTTTGAATCGCTTGGCGGTTGGCGGGTGGCCGATGAAGTCGTACTCCTGACATGGGGTCTCGCCGCACGTCCGATGATCGCCGAGCGTCCAGAACCAAGTGCCGCACTTGGGGCACTTCCTGCGGTCGAAGGCTTTCTCCTTGAAAAGTGAGACGCGATAGTCCTTGTCGGACATGCGGGGTTGCGAATGGATGGCGGTGTAATAAAGGTAAGCCGCGATAGATTCTGCTCGAAGGCGACTTCGCATGACTCGTGATAAAACGCGTTCGTCAGTCCCTGCTTCCCGCCAGTTAGGGCTTCTGTGATAGCTCTCTACATCCTCTCCTTCGTCTCACCATTATGATCAATGCGATGACGAGGATCATGGCAACTATGGCTGAAATCCAGAATATTGGCTCCTCGAATATGGGACGTTGATACTGAACGAAACTGACGTTCACCATCGAGAATCTGGCAAGCAGCCAGCCTTGTGGGTCGAATTCCACGTTCGTGACCTGTGCATCAGCGGAGAACGAGAAGGTGATGTCTGTGGAGGACAGGTTGAAGTATTTCTCCATCACGGTCGTGCTGCCATTGACTGCGGTGAAGCCCACGTCTGCCGGCATGACGACATCCTCGTTCCGGCGAATCTTGATCTCCACGAGGCAGGTTCCGTCACGCTGCTGAAGACATCTCGCGCTGGTGACTTCGATGTTCAGATGCCCGGTTCCATAGAGCCACTCCTGGAAAAACCATCCTAGGTCTCGTCCTGACACTTCCTCAGAAGCTCTTTGAAAATCTGCGATCATCACTCCCCCCGAGAAAGTGTTCTCGGTCGCAAACCGGTTCATCGCATCGAAGAACGTCTCATTTCCGAGGATGTAGCGAAGCATGTGGAGGATCCAGGGACCTTTGTAGTAAGCGCTGTACCCGCCGGCGACCGCACCTTCGGAAGGACTTGGGTTCGTCATGTAATAAGCACTCTTTTGCTCCCACAATCTGCTTCGGTTCTGGTACTGGTGTTCTCCGTAGAGGTCTGCAGAATACTGCGCGAAGCCCTCCTGCAGCCAAAGCGCCTCGTCACCAAGCCCCGCAACCATCTGTCCCCACCATTGATGAGCGATTTCATGTGGGAGAGGGCCCTCGCCCAGTGTGAAGTCATCGAGGATTCTGGTCTGAATCACGAAGAAAGATTGAAGGCAGGAGGATCCGTAGGCGAAGACTGACGGGATTTCAACCAAGGCCAGTTTGGGATATGGATAAGACGAGAAAATTGATTCATAGAAATCCAGCGTCTTGTTCATTTCGGCGAGGTAGCTCCATTTTAATTGATCGTGCCGGGGGAAGAAGTAGACCTCGACGCTGACGCCATTGTGCATCACTGCCGTCTTGTTCAGCACTCCTTCTGCGAAGCTCAGGCTTGTGGCTGGCTGCAGGGTCTTCCATTGGAATGTCAGGTTGCCGGGCGAGGGCACGCGAGTCCCAATCAATTCACCGTTCGACACCGCTACGCGTCCATCCGGCACTGTGACGTTGATGTCCGCGGTGAATCTGTCGAATGACGCGTTGGGATTTGCTCTGTGGACTTTCGGATACCAAGATTCACCCCGCTGGAGCCAGGAACCTTCGATTCCCACATGGTCGATATTCCCCATATTGGGGGAGCCGGCGTATCTAATCACCAGCTCCAACGTGGTCCCTTGAATAAAGCGCCCGCTCGAGTTCACCACCAGATGGTAATCTCCAGCATTGTCGGCGGCGTAAGTGTAATTCATTCCCTCCCCATCAGCTAGCGAGACGATGTAAGGAGTCAGGGCTAGGTCGAATGTAAGGTTCTGGGTGTCTTCTGAGAAAACCACTGTCACATTCACGGTGCAGTCCAAGTTGCTCGAGGTCGGCTGAACGGTGACATCGAGGTCATAGTGGATCAAGTCGAACGTGGCCGGGCTCCTCGTCGCACCCACGGTGACTCTGTTCGAATGGATGGGCTCGATGCCGAATTGCGTTGAATCAGAGACGCCGGACTCTTCGATATCGATTCCTGGAGAAAATGTTGGAGACAGGATGAAGAACGCTAGCGCCAAGCCAACCGCGATCGAGCCCCTCATTCCCTATCCTGACCTCGGCGTCTCGATTCACCACGAGTACTTTATTCTTGTTCTCTCCTCCTCGGTCAGAAGGTTTTCCGGCACCGATTTCAACAAGATGAAGAAGGCCGAACCCGTCGGTGTCCTGACGACCGGCGAGGCGATTCGCCGTTTGCCGCCGAGACTAAGAAGTTCACTCGCTTTTCCGCCGAGCCGCCTCCGCCTTTCGAGCCGGTTTTCGTCCTGTCATTACAATCCAGTCGGGGATCTCCAGACCGCCCTTCGTCAACTTCTTCCTATGAAAATCCCAGAAACCTTCCCTGACACCCCAGCGCAACAATAGCGCTCGAGCAGCGGCTGCCCGGACGGTCAGCCCACTCTTCAGGGCGATGGTCTGAGGCTCCCTGAATCCCGCCTTCCTGAGTTGAGCTGCCGCCAACCTCGGCGGCGGCGAGAACCACTCCTTGGGGGGGAATCTGGTCCATCGTGTATCCGAGTCGGCGTCGATCACCAGCTTCTGCCTCGGGTTCCTCGGTTTGGGCGAGAGGAACGAGTGAATCGTGACACCGCCGGGCTTCAAGACCCGGTAGCAGTCGGAGAAGAATGACTCGACCTCGTAGGAGCTGAGCTCAGGGAGGAATTCGCTCGATATCACCGCCTCGTATTGGCCATCCCGTTGGTCAGACAGCCACTTCAGACCATAGGCGAGGATGACTCGGACGCTGCCTTCCAATCCATGGCGGGCGACGGCGGCCATGAGCTTCTCGCGACTGTTCACGTACGGACCTGCGTATCTGTCGACACCGACAAGACCGCGGCCGCCGATGAGCCTCGCCAAGGGAACCGTCAGCTGTCCGCTCCCGCATCCGATTTCGACGAGGGGGACATCACCCGGCGGCACGAGGGCGGCGAACTGCTCGGCCAACATCTCGTACTGCAGGGACCAGGCTTCATCGAGCTTCTTCGGATTCGAAACAGACTTCATGATTCGTGCTCGGTATGTGACTGCAGATTTAAAGTTCAACGTGCCGTTTCCAGGAATTCCTTTCCTCTTGAAAAGGTTTCATCAGGACATTCTCGCGAGCCTTTCTGTCGGGTTTGTGACGGCCATCGCCACTTCCACAAACGCAAAGGGCACATGACATGCTCCATCTGCAAATGGCCCTTCGGGCAGAAACAATAATGCGATGGCCTGCCCATTCGCATTCGCCCGATGAGTCCTCTGGATCACCTGCTGATTGCTTGGCTGATTGTGAACCTTGTCGAGACGGATGTCCGTACTCGCCGCTTCGCCCTCGTGGCGGGGGCGATATCGGACATCGACGGCTTCCCGATACTCTTCAGCAATGACCTGTTTCGTGCGTATCATCACACATTCGCGCACACCCTGGTTTTTGGCATTATGGTCTCGGCCATCCTCTGCGCCTTCGTCAAGAAGAAGGCGCTGGCGTTTTCACTTTTCCTTTCGAGCTTCATCGCTCACGTTTGCACGGACATCATCGGTTCCTGGGGCGTCCCTTTGTTCGCCCCGTTCATTTCCACATCCTTCTCGACTTCTCCATATCTATCCCTCGATGTCGCCTACGGAGTCGTCTATCCCGCCATAGAAATCTTCGCCTGGTCAGCGGCGGTCGCCATTCTGCTGATGAAGAGGAGAACGCCAATCGAGTTCCTCTCCAAGAAGTGGGACGGCAGGGTGGTCAACTTCCTGATCCTCCCCTTCACCGCCAAATGCCACATCTGCGGGAGGAGAGCGTTTTTCAGGTGCGAGACCTGCACGAGAGAGGCCTGCAACGCGCACGTTGCGAAAGGGTCCAAGCGGATTATCTGCGTTGGATGCGCTGGTGAGAACCGGTAAGCCTTGTCGGGCATGCGGGCTCTCGAATGGATTACGATGCGATGAAGGTCGGTCGAGCGCAATCGCGTATTCCATCCGTTTCAGCTTCGCGGTCCACTGCAACAAGCCTTTAGTAGGGACGATGTGCATGGCGTGGGCATGAATGCGCGGACGGGAGTAGGACTGGAACGCCGTCGACAGGCACGAAAGAAGCGCCAGCGAGCACGAAGACGATATTCGCGAAAAGACAAACCGACACAATGAGCGCAGGGACGGCGACCGGGAAGCCGTGGAGACGGAAGGGGGACGCCATCAACGAGAGAACTGTCTGAATGGGCGTCTTGAGAGCGGGGAGGATGCAGCGTCGGCGTGGCGGGAGCAGTGCGATGAATCAACAAAGACGGACCCCAGTTTTCCACTGACCCCTCCAACAAGCCCAACGAGCATAGGGGAGTCCACCGCCACATGCTTCTTTGACGGGCGGCCCCCTTTTTGAATCGCACAACGACTCTTTCGTTCAGATCTCTCAGCCGCGCATCGCTCATTCACTGGTGCGCCCTGTGGATGTCGGACTTCTTTGGAGCCTTCTCCAAGTTCGGCTTCCTGAGCAGTTCTGGCCTGGAGTTGAGTTGGGAGGCCATGTCCCTGCACTCAAGGCCAAGGTAGTTCATGACATGGCATTCCTGATTAGGAGATTCTCCTCAGCGCTGGATGCCCTCCCGCAGACCTGCCTGTCCGTGTGCCAATTCCCATCCCGGAAACCACATGGAAATGCTTCAAATCACAATATTGGACGGAGCTAGCAGATACAATAACTTTAAATACGTTCACTGTGGTATGTAATTACTCTAAATACTTCAAATGAGAGCGCGGTTTCGATGGAACAATTGCCACTTATATCACCAGAGATGGAAATATCCAGACCGGCACTTCCAGTGCATCGGAGGCCGCACGGGAAGCTCGAGGGTCTGAAGGCTCTCGTTACTGGGGCGTCAAGGGGTATCGGCAGGGAGATTGCGATTGAGATGGCCGCGGAGGGCGCAGACATCGCGATTAACTACACCCGCGCGGACGATGAAGCGGACCTCGTTGGGATCGCGATCGAGGGCATGGGGAAGAACACGTGGACCTACCCCGCCGACATATCTGATTATTCTCAGGTCCAGGCGATGAAGGCGAGCCTGGACAAGTACCTCGGGCCCATTGACATCCTCGTCAACAACGCGGGCATCAACCTCGACAGGGTCTTCATGAAGATGCAACCCGAGGACTGGAACCGCGTGCTCTCTGTGAACCTCATCGGGGTCTTCAACTGCACGAAGGTCTTCCTGGACGACCTCGTCAAGTCGAGGCAGGGCAGGATCATCAACATCACGAGCATCGTGGGCCAGATGGGGAACATCGGCCAGGTCAACTACGCCACGAGCAAGGCGGGGATCATAGGGATGACGAAGGCGCTCGCGAAGGAGCTCGCGTCGAAGCGGGTCACAGTCAACGCTGTCGCGCCGGGGTTCATCGAGACTTCGATGCTAGCAGGAGTCCCCGAGAACATAAGGGCGAGAATCCTCGAGCAGATACCGATGAAGCGGTTCGGGAATCCGGAGGAGGTGGCCAAGGCCGTCTCCTTCCTCGCGTCCGAGGACGCCTCGTACATCACCGGCCACGTTCTGAACGTGAACGGGGGCCAATATCTATGACGATCACTCACGAATCATCAGGATTTCGAGTGAAAGAGGCATAACATGACAACCAAGAAGCAGACGACAAAAGGGAGCGTAGGTGGCAGAAAGGCCCCAGCTCAAGACAAAGAGAATGCGCAGCGACTGCCCGAGAACTACAACCGGTTCTTCCAGACCTGGTCGAACATGAGCCAGGACATAGAGGAACAGGTGAGCCAGAACCTGAAGAAGCAGCAGGATATGTACGGCGACTTCTTCGGGCGATGGAACAAGCTCTCGGCGGAGGTCGGCAGCCGCCTGAGCAAGGAGAGGACGAACGAGGGCGTGAGGGAATTCTATGACGTCTGGAGGAACTACGCCAACAAGATGGGTCCGAGACTGCAGAAGGCCATGGCAGAGGGCATGCAGGGATACGGCAGCATCGCCCAGAGCCTGGACAAGTACACTCAGAAGATGAGAGACGAGGCGCAGGGAATCCTCACGAAGCCGGAGGAGCCGCACAACCTCGATGACCTCTACGATGCCTGGCAGGGGTTCGGGACGTCCGTCAGGACGCATATGGAGGCCGCGATGGGGCAGGAGTGGGCGGAGGCCGACGAGCTGACCAGGACGTGGCTCGACTTCAGCAACCGCATGCAGAAGCTTGTCTCAGATGCCGGTGGACAGGGCACAGACTCCGCCAGTCTCGCGGAGCTCTGGCAGAAGTTCTCCAAGGAAATCGGAGGCTCTGTGGTGTCCGTGGTGAACGGGACAAGCGAGGACATGAACAAGCTCCAGAAGACCTGGAACGACTACTACTCCAAGGTCGAGCGTGAGATAGTGCAGATCGCCGACAACGATGGCACGGGATACCAGCAGCTCTACATACGGTTCTTCGATCAGCAGAACGATGCGCTGAAGAGCCTCGGGCAGTGGTGGCAGACCGCAGCCGAAACGGCGAGGAAGCAGCTCGACGATATGCAGAGCAGGTTGCAGGATATTGAGAAGAGGCTCAGGGACACGAAACGCTAGAATCGCTGCGTCACCCTCGGAAACGCAGACCGGAGTTGTGATATGGCCGCGAAGCGAACGGGTGCAGCCCGTGCGAAGCCGCGTGGGAAGCTGGAGGAGCCGCAGCCAGCCTCGCCCCTCCGGGAGATAATGGAGTCCCAGTTGGATCTCTGGAGGAGACTCAACACAAAGGAAGGGACGGACGTCGGCGAGGCCACCAAGGAGATGGCCCCGTTAGTGGCGGAGCACTGGGCGAAGATCTTCGACGAGCTATCGCGGTCTGCCGCCATGATGCAGACGAGCGAGAACCCCCTAGCGATCCAAGAGGGCTTGCCCAAGCACCTGCTCGCCAACTACAACGAGATGTTGAAGAGGGTCTTCCTGTCCAAGTCATTCGCCGCGCGGTCGGGCAGCTCGGTTCGAGGTTTGCTGGAGGGCGTGAAAGCATGGAACGAAGCTATGGACGGCACCCTGAAAGCAATGCGCATCCCCTCGAAGGCGGACATCGACGAGATTCATGAAGAGCTGTACAACCTGAGCAAGAGGGTCGACTACCTGGTCAAGTCTCTCGAGAATGGAGGCGCACGCGGAAGGCGGGAGAGGCGACGTTAGGAAGGTGAATCGATGGCCACCAATGATTCGGCATTGTCGCGCTGGATGAACAGCCTCGACGTGCTCGTGGAAAAGCGGTACAGACAGGCAGCTGCAGGGATGAAGCTCCTGGCCAATCCACCGGCTGCGGATGTCGGGACTTCCGAGTGCGAGGTCGCCTACAAGAAGGACAAAATGAGGCTCCTGCACTACACCGGAGGGCCGCAAAAGAAGGCGCCCGTGCCCGTGCTTCTCGTTTACGCTCTGATTAACCGCCCCTACATCCTCGACCTCCAGCAGGACAGGAGCGTCGTGCAGACGCTGCTCGGGCGTGGACTCGACATCTACATGATCGACTGGGGGAAGCCGACGGACGGGGACAGGTTCCTGGGGCTCGAAGACTATGTCGAAAGGTACATGGACGATTGCTTCGACGTCATCATGGAGAAGTCCGGACAGAAGTCCATCTCGGTGCTCGGCTACTGCATCGGCGGTTACATCGCCTCGGTTTACGCGTCACTCCACCCGGAGAAGGTGAGGAACATCGCGCTGATGGCGTCGCCGCTTGATTTCGGGATTGAAGAAGGCATGTTGCACCTCTGGACAAAGGCGGAGTATTTCAACCCGGAACTGGTTGTCGAGGCTTTCGGGAACGCACCGAGCGAGTTCCTCAACAGTGGCTTCACGATGCTCGACCCAATCGGCAACACGGTCATCAAGTACATGGGCCTCGCGGAAAACATTGAGGACAAAGAGTTCGTGGACATGTTCTTCCGCATGGAGAAGTGGCTCTCCGACGGGATACCCGTGGCGGGAGCGTTCTACATCGACCTGATCCGCGACGGCTACCAGAGGAACCTGTTCGTGAAGAACCAGCTGAGAGTCAACAGCCGCAAGGCGAGCGTGGACAACCTGACCATGCCCATGCTCGCGATCGTGGCGGAGAAGGACCACATCGTCCCGCCATCATCGACCCTCGGGCTGCTCAAAGTAGCGCCGTCAAAAGACAAGACGACCTTTTCATTCCCGACCGGCCACATAGGCCTCTCGGTTGGCAGCGGGTCACACAAGGACCTCTGGCCCAAGGTGGCCAAGTGGTTCCTCGATCATTCGAAGACGCCCAGCTCGAAGAGGTGAACCGATGGATGAGAAGTGGACGTCCATTCTCCTTGAGAGGACCGACGGCGTCGCCCGCCTGACGCTCAACAGGCCAGAGCGGCTCAACGTTCTCAGCTCAGCCATCCTCAACGAGATTAGCGAGGCGCTGTCCATCATCGCCGGGGACGAGGACACGAGGGCAGTCGTGCTCAGGAGCAGTTCCCAGAAGGCTTTCACCGCAGGAGCGGATATCACCGAGATGAGACAGCTGAAGCCGCAAACCGCGAGAGGCTTCTCCGCCTTGGGGCATCTCGTCGCTCGCAAGATCGAGACCGAGCTCCCGCCGACGATAGCTGCACTGAACGGGTACGTGATGGGCGGCGGCGTGGAGATAGCCTCGGCGTGCGACTTCCGCATCGCGTCCGAGGACGTCGTGCTGGCCCAGCCGGAGATCGACATAGGCATATTCCCCGGATGGGGCGGGAGCCAGCGGCTCGCCAGGATAGTCGGCCTTCCCAGGGCGAAGGACCTGATACTCACGGGGAGGAAGGTCATGGCCAGAGAGGCGCTCGAGCTGGGCCTCGTACACCAGATCGTCCCGAATGGACAGCTCGATTCAGCCGCGATGGAGCTCGCGAGAGTCCTCGCTTCGAAAAGCAGGGCCGCCTTGATGGCGGCGAAGAGGGCAATCAACATGACTCAGGAGATGCCTCTCCATAAGGGCCTAGAAGAGGAGATGCAGGAATGGGCGCTCATGTTCGACACGCCAGACCAGAAGGAGGGCATGAGCGCTTTCCTGGAGAAGCGGAAGCCGCGCTACTCGCATGTCAACGATGCGATCGCGGAGCCGCCCGCCTAGCCAGAGAGAATTATCAAGCCTGATAGTCACCGATGGCAGCGCGTCGTCGACTCTGGCGACATCGGGAGAGTGCTGGAGTCAGGCGGCGTGTCAAGTGTCCGCGATGCGTCTCGTACTTCGTCCTGCGCAGGCTGAGGTGCGGGCCGAAAGCCCATGGAGAATGGACCTGCGCTTCGACTACTCCGTGATGTATCAACGCGAATAACGCCCAGGAAGCCCACGGAACCGCAAATCTCGACGGGAAGCCGGGCAGAGACTTGTTTTCGTGCATTCGACGGTTCAATAGATGCCCTTGACGGCATCGAGGAACCTGTCGACCGCCAGGGCGGCGTCCTCCAGCGTCCTCGTCCCAGTGCACACGACTTTCCCGCTCTGGAAAACGAGGATGACCGCCTTGGGCTCCTTGAGCCTGTAGACCAGCCCGGGGAACTGC
>JAFNFQ010000077.1 GCA_017885655.1 Methanobacteriota archaeon
TACATTGACCGTGTGGGACACCGCCGGTCAGAACGACACGGACACGGTGTCCATCTCGATCGGGAACAGGCAGCCAGTAGCGGATGCGGGTCCTGACCAGAGCGTCTTCAAGAACGACCTCGTGACGCTGAACGGGATGGGCAGCAGCGACCCCGACGGCGATCCCCTGACATATTTGTGGAACCAGACCGGCGGACCGTCAGTCGTCTTGGCGGGAGCAGACACGGCGACGCCGACATTCGCATCGGCGATTTCGGGTACGTACACGTTCCTCCTCACGGTCTGGGACGGCTGGGGCGGCTCCTCGAGCGACACAGTGAACGTCACAGTGGTCAACCGCGTCCCGATCGCTGACGCGGGTTCGGACCAGACAGTCCCCAAGAAGACCCTGGTCACCCTCGACGGCAGAGGTTCCTCGGACCCCGATGGCGACTCCCTGACGTACGCGTGGACACAGACCAGTGGTCCCGTGGTCATCCTCGCGGGAGCAGACACTCCCACGCCGACATTCACACCGCCGAGAAGCGGCGTCTACGTGTTTCAGCTGGTCGTGGACGACAGTGATGGCGGGACATCGTCGGACACCGTGCAGGTGACAGCGACGAATGCGCAGCCTGTGGCAGACGCAGGACCAGATCAAACCGTGCAGAAGAAGACGCCAGTCGCTCTCGACGGCTCACTCTCCTCCGATCCTGATGGCGACTTCCTGACATTCTCGTGGACACAGCTTTCCGGGCCAGCCGTGATCCTGACCGGTGCGGACACCGCCACCCCGTCGTTCACGCCGACGAAGGCGGGGACGTACGCTTTCCGCCTGAGCGTGAATGACGGTGACGGCGGTACATCGGAGGACTCCACGAACGTCACCGTCTGGGGACTCCCGCCGACAGCGGACCTGGTGGCGAAGCCTCCGAGCGCCAATGCCGGCGTGCAGATCGAGTTCGACGCCAGCGGCTCGACGGACCCCGACGGTACGATCGTGGACTTCTCGTTCTCGTTCGGTGATAACATATCCGAGAGCGGAAGCGACGCGGTGAGGAACCATTCGTACGCGGCCCCCGGCACGTACACGGTCACGCTGACAGTGACGGACGACGACGGGAACACAAGCACCGCGCAGGTGACGGTCGAGATCATCGCGCCCCCGCCACCGCCTGAGGTTGAAGCGAACTACAAGCCCTTGGTGGCTCTCGTCTTCGCGGTCATCTTGGCGGTTGCTGGAATCTGGTCTTCGAAGAGGAGGCCGTGGAAGGGCGGGAAGGACAGGATGGCGGTGATGAGGGCTTTCGCGTTCACCTCGCTGCCCTTCGTCATCGCCGAGGCGGTCACCGGATTCGGCTCACTGGCGACCGGATACCTTTCGATACCGCCGCTGATCGGTCCGGGCACCGCAGTTGACCTCGCGGTCCTCTTTATCGGTCTGGCGGTGGCGATTATGTTCGTGCTGAGGAAACGATCTACTTCGACGCTTTCTTGATGCTCTGCTCCAGGACGTCCATTCCAGCATCCAACATTTCTTTCGAGACGTTTATGGCGGGGATGTACCGGATGCTCGACTCGCCGCATGGCAGCATGAGGAGTCCGTGCTCGTAGGAGTCCTTGACTATCGCGTCTCGCGCCTTCGCCGCCGGCTTCTTCATCTTCCTGTCCTCGACGAACTCAGTCGCGCGCATCAGCCCGAGGCCCCTGTTGTCCCCCATGATATCGTACTTGCCCTTCATCTCCTCGAGCCGCTTGCGCATATGCTCGCCCATCCTCGTGCAGTTGGCCAGCGCCTTCTCCTCCTCTATCGCCTCGATCGTCGCGAGCGAGGCCGCGCAGGCCACCAGGTTCCCGCCGTAGGTGTTGCTGTGTGCGCCCTTCGTGGGGAAGTCCAGCCTCTTGTCGAAGACGGTCGCGGCAATCGGCATGCCGGAGCCCATCGCCTTCGCCATCGTGATTATGTCGGGCACGACCTTCGTGTGCTGCACGGCGAACATCTTCCCCGTGCGCCCGAAGCCCGCCTGCACCTCGTCATCAACAAGGAGGATGCCGCTGTCCTTCGCGATCTTCGCGATGCGTTCGGTCCAGCCCTTCGGAGGGACGACGTAGCCGCCCTCTCCCTGCACCGGCTCCATGAACAGGGCTGCCACATCCCCCGGCGGTGCGATCGTCTTCATGTAGAGGTCCTTGATGATGTCCGCGCAGTAGAGGCCGCACTCAGGGTAGGTCTGCCTGTACACGCACCTGTAGCAGTACGCATATGGCACATGGACGACCCCGGGAACCAAGGGGTGGAACTTCTCCCTGTGGACCGCCTTGCTGGCAGTCAATGACAGTGCACCCATCGTCCTCCCATGGAACGCCTTCAGGAAAGCGATGTACATCCCCCGCGGCCTATAGTACCTCGAGACCTTCATCGCCGCCTCGACCGCCTCTGCGCCGCTGTTCGCGAAGAACGCCTTCTTGGGGAAGCTGCCCGGCGTGATCTCGCAGAGCTTCTGTGCGAGCCTGGCCTGCAGGTCGTAGTAATAGTCCTGGCCCGCGAAGTGCATCAGCTCCCCTGCCTGGCGCTTGACCGCCTCCACCACGCGCGGGTGGCTGAAGCCCATGTTCACGACCCCGATGCCGCACGTGAAGTCGATGATGAGGTTGCCATCGACATCCTCGATGACCGAGCCGAGCGCTCTCTTCGCGACGATCGGAGATGTCTTCGTCGTGTTCGCGAGGTAGGTCTCGTCTCTCTTGATGATCTCTTTCGCCTTCGGGCCCGGAGGGGTCACTCTGATTGAGGGGACTTTCATGGTCGCACCGCGCATCACATCGAGGCTTTCTCCTTAACGATATCGCAATTGCCGAATATATCAGCGGATGAGGAGGAACGATATGGCTTTCAGAGGGACTCTGCACAATGCGAGCGATGCACACGCCGGCACGATAGCCGGATCAGCATCCATGCGCATGGTACAGCGAAGCTGACACATCCCACTCGACCCACGCCAAGCTCGCCATGCAGCCGGTGTTCGGCGTGCTCATGCTCACTTCCCACGCATAGGTGTCCTGCGATACCGTCGGGCGTTCCCAGGGATAGCGCTGTGCCCCGATCTCTATCCCGCCTGAACAAGTCAGGCCGAACACGTCGCCGTTCTGCTTGACGAAGACGGGGCCGATGTCAATCGCCTTGCCCCAGACATCCATCTGGCTGAGGCCCAGCGAGCTGGCGGCTGTCTCCACCGCCTCTTGAGGTTTGACCGAAGCGATCTCCGCACAGGCCTCCCAGTCCCCCCACCCGTGCCAGTTCGTCGGCCAGCCAGAGTGGCTCGACGAGTTCGCCAGGAGCGCCGCAGCCACCGCCACGGGAACGATTGTGGCCACCGCCACGACGGCCACAATCTTGAGGACCATTTTCGCTTCCTTGTCCATGTCTCTGCCCATGTCGTCATAGCATCTTCCCCCGATATAACTGTATCCCGCTCGTGCGGGACTTAAGGAAACATTTATATCGAAATCTTGGGTAGCGTTTGTTCCACATGAAATCCAAGGAATACACTCGTTTTGAAAAGGCGCGAATCCTGGGCGCGAGGGCGTTGCAGATTTCGATGGGCGCCCCGCAGTTGCTTCATGAGGGCGGCAAAGCGATCGACCCTCTGGACATCGCGACGATGGAGTTCGAAAACGACCTCATACCGATTACCGCAAGAAGGACCATCGATGACTACAATTGATTCGTGTAACGCAAGACCGATCCTCGACAGCCGGGGAGACGTAACCATAGAGGTCATCCTCGCCTCCGGCAGAACGAGAGGTTCCGCCTCCGCTCCCGGTGGCGCCAGTACGGGAATCCACGAGGTCCCCGCCTTCCCTCCGGACGGCGTCGACGCCGCATTGGAGATTTTCAAGCACAAGGTCGCCCCGCGCCTCAAGGGAATGGACGCGGAGGACCAAGCGCAGATCGACGCGACTCTCCATGAGATCGATGGCAGCGATAACCTCTCGAACATTGGTGGCTCCTTGTCGATATCCACTTCGCTAGCCGCCGCCAAGCTCGCAGCCGCAGCGTTGGACCTACCCTTGTTCCGATACCTCAACCCCCGTCCTCCGGAGCACATGCCCCGGCCCCTCGGAAACGTCATTGGCGGCGGGAAACACGCCGTTGGCGGGACCGACATCCAGGAGTTCCTCTGCCTTGCCTCCGGCGAGGACTCGTGGAAGAACGTGCGGGCCAACGTGGCTGTTTACAAGGCGGTTGGCAAGAAGCTCAGCAACAAGTTTCCGGGGATGCCCCTCGGCAAGGGAGACGAGGGCGCCTGGGTCACCAGCCTGAGCAACACTGACGCCCTTCAGACGCTCGCTTCGATCTGCAAGGAGATGACTGAACGCTTCGGGTTCCCGTGCAGGCCCTCGCTCGACATCGCCGCCTCAAGCCTCTTCAAGCGTAATATGTACCTGTACAAGGAAGGCAAGAAGACCCCTGAGGAGCAGATAGCGTTCGTCGAGGAGCTCGTCGACAAGTTCGGGCTCGCGATCGTCGAAGACCCGCTGCAGGAGGAGGACTTCTCTGGCTTCGCAGAACTCACCCGCAGGGTCGGCGGGAAGTGCCTCGTGGTCGGGGACGACCTCTACGTCACGAAGGTCGAACGACTCAAGAAGGGCATTGCCGAGAAGGCGAGCAACGCTATCCTTATTAAGCCAAATCAGGTAGGGACTCTGAGCGACACAAAGGCAGCTGTCGACCTCGCGCGGAAGGAAGGCATCACCACAGTGGTGTCGCACCGCAGCGGGGAGACGACCGATTCCACGATAGCGCACCTCGCCGTTGCCTTCGGCTCTTACGCGATAAAGACGGGGATCGTCGGCGGCGAGAGGATCGCCAAGCTGAACGAGCTCGCTCGCATCCAATCACAGATAAGGGGAGAATAGGATGGAAGGCCAGGAGAATGAACAGGTAGAGGAGCAGGTCGAAGAGAAAGAGAGCACGGGAATCGAGGGGCTCCTCGTGCCCGAGGACATCTACCACACGAGCGGCGTGCACATAGGCACCCAGCAGAAGAGCTCGAGCATGAAGAGGTTCATCTACAAAGTCAGGGCGGACGGCCTCTACGTCCTCGACATAAAGAAGACAGACACGCGCATCCGCGAGGCCGCGAAATTCCTCGCGAAGTACGAGGCGGACAAGATACTCATCGTCGCTGCGCGCCAGTACGGCCAGAAGCCCGCCAGGCTCTTCGGGAAGACCATAGGCGCTCAGGTCATGGCCGGCCGCTTCGTGCCTGGCACGCTCACCAACCCCGAACTCCGCCAGTTCGTCCAGCCCAAGGTGCTCTTCGTCACTGATCCCGCCGCGGACCAGCAGGCCCTGAGGGAGGCGCTGAACGTCGGCATGCCCGTCGTCGGCCTGTGCGACGCCAATAACGAGACGAGGGCCGTCGACCTGGTCGTGCCCACGAACAACAAGGGGAGGCGGGCGCTGGCGACCGTCTACTGGCTCTTGACGCGGGAAGTGCTCAAGGCTAGAGGGGAAGTCAAGGAAGACGGAGACTTCAAGCAAACGATAGACGATTACGAGGCGCCGTTATAGGTGATCTCGATGCGCCCCCCTGCAGTGGCGGGTCAGTTCTACGAGGGAGACAGGGAAACCCTGATCACGCAGATAGAGAACTGCTACCTGCACGAGGTGGGGCCCGGGAGGCTCCCGCAACTTCGCGATGGGAAGAGGACTCTCAGGGGCCTGGTCTGCCCCCATGCCGGATACATCTACTCCGGTCCCGTCGCGGCGCACTCCTACGCCGCCTTGGCTGAGGATGGATGGCCCGAGACGTTCATCGTCCTCGGTCCGAACCACTCGGGACTGGGCGCCTCGGTCGCGCTGGGCACTCAGGACTTCGAGACGCCGCTCGGGGTCGTTGAGGTGGATAGGGAACTCGCGAGGCGCCTGCTGAAAGACGTGCTCTACGAGGACATGGCCGCGCACCGCTTCGAGCACAGCATAGAGGTGCAGCTTCCTTTCTTGCAGCACCTCAGGGAAGACGTGAAGTTCGTGCCCATCTGCATGATGGACCAGGAGATCGCGACAGCGAAGAAGGTCGGACAGATCATCCGCGATGCGATCAAAGGGAAGGATGTTGTCGTCATCGCATCCACGGATTTCTCTCACTACGTTTCAAAGGAAACCGCGGCGAAGAAGGACAAGATGGCCATCGACCAGATAGTCAAGATGGACAGCAGGGGCCTCTACCAGACGATCCAGAAGAACGACATTACGATGTGCGGCTATGGCCCGGTCATCGCCATGATGACCGCAGCCGAGGGCGGGAAAGCGCAGCTCCTCAAGTACGCTAGCTCTGGCGACGTCGCTCCGGTGAGAGAGGTCGTCGGATATGGCAGCATCGCAATCCGCGCTTGATTCACTTCTTCGGCGGGCGGGTCTCTCCGTCGATCCATTTCAGGTACGCGGGGAGCCCTTCGGTCATCTGATATGAAACGAAGCACGGCACTTCGTAGGAGTGTATCTTCGCCGCCTCCGCGATCGCTTTCTTCACCAGAGCCGTCCTAGTCTTCATGATTACGGCGAACTCGCCCTCGTCGAGGATTTTACTCTTCCAACGATAGATGGATCGGATCCTGAAGATGTTGGCGCACGCGATGAGCCTCTTATCCAAGAGGGACTTCGCAAGTGACACGGCCTCTCTCTCGCTCGCCGTTGTCGTGTACAGCATCGAGTGCATGCCGGCTGCATCCATTCCAGACATTTAGGCGTTTTCCGCTACCAACCGCGGTTATCAGCGACGAAAACCGTGACGACACTTCTTTATCCGCTCCCCGAGGTCAATCCAATGCATGCCAGTGGTGACGCTTCCCGAGATGACCGCGGCATTGAGAGAGACGCTCGGTCGAAAGGGCTTGACGGAAGACCAGGTGACGACTCTGGCGGACTATGTAATGTCCTTCTTCGGGTTCGGCACCGAGGTCGTGGACAACCTGCTCAAGGTGGAGGACCGCGATGTCTTCTACATGCTGGAGGAGCAGGGCATCCTGACGACGAAGCAGGAAGAGGTTCGCCTCAAGAAGGGCAGGCTCTGGCGGATACACTACTGGGTCTTGCGGGTCGACTACATCAAGGAGCTCGCGAACGCCAAGGCCGTCAAGAAGCGCGATGAGTTCGTGGCTGTCTACGAAGAGATGCCTGAAGAGACGTGGGCCAGGCCAAGAATGCCTTAAATAGCGCGCCCGTAATCGAAAAAGGGCTTCCATGGACGATCTCCAGTGGCTGCTTGTCGCCCTAGCAATCATCGGCCTGTGGACATTGATGGTCTACATCCTCCACAAGAAGGGCATCCTCGCCAAGTTGAACATGGCCCCGGTCGGTCCCATATTAATGTGGAAGACCGTCAGAGGCAGGAAGTTCCTGGACAGGCTCGCGAGGCCTGCGAGGTTCTGGCGGGCATACGGTGACTTCTCCATCGTCCTCTGCCTGGTCGCCATGTTCGCACTCATGGGTCTGCTCATCTGGGAGGCCACGCTCGTCCCCAGCGTCCCGAGGGAGAGCGCGCCCACCCCCGACCTACTGCTCGGGGTCCCGGGGCTCAACAGAATTATCCCCCTGGGCTACGGGATACTTGGCCTCGCAATCGCTATCGTCCTCCATGAGTTCCTGCACGGTATCCTGGCGAGGACTGCCAAGGTCAATCTGAAGTCACTCGGCATCCTGTTGTTCGTCTTCCCCATAGGCGCATTCGTGGAGCCCGATGAAGAGGGACTCCAGAAGATGAAGCGCAGGGACAGGGCCCGACTATTCGCGGCCGGTCCCGCCACGAACATGATCCTTGCATTGGTCTTCGCAATCATCTTTTCCACCGTAATGATGGGCAGCGTCAGGGCGGCGCACGACGGCGCCGGCGTCACCGGCTTCAGCATGGACGGCTCTCCCGCAGAGAACGCGGGAATGCATCCGGGCATGATCATCTTCAGGGTAGAGGGCATGAATGTCACGACCGCCAACGTCACGTCTGTCGCAGACCTGGCGACAGCGCTGGAGAATACGAGACCGGGAGATGCGATCAATGTCACCGCATACTATAGGGGCGCGGTGGACACGTACCACTTGACGCTGACAAATTCGAGCACGACGGAGAAGGGGGTCATGGGCGTGCGCCTCATCACGGTGACCACGGCATACTTCCACCCGCTTGGCGGCGCAGGCTATTTCGGCAGCCCCGTGCGCTCTATTCTCGACTATGTCACCCTGCCCTTCCTTGGCCTCCAGCCCTTGCAGGAGCCCTTCACCGATTTCTTCGTCGTCGAAGGATTCTGGGGTTCGATACCGGGGTCTGTCTTCTGGACGCTCGCCAACTGCGCATACTGGCTGTTCTGGCTGAACATCATGCTCGGTGCGACGAACGCGCTACCCGCGATACCCCTCGATGGCGGCTACATCTTCAAAGACGGACTTGACGCATTCCTCGAGAGAGTGAAGAAAGGGATCAAGCCTGAGAGCAGGGATAGGATCGTCAATCGGGTCTCATTGACGCTGGCTGCATTCATCCTCGCGCTCATCCTCTGGCAGGTCTTCGGCCCCTGGCTTCTATGATCAGACGCGACCTTGCGGGACCAGCATCCAGTACCCGAGATTGACGAGCTGCTTCCCGATCCAGCCCCTCAGGCTCAGCGGCGGCGGGACCGGCGGGTGCTCGTAGTCGAAGGTCATCGAGAAGCCCTTGTGGTACCCGGCGTCGCAGTAGCAGGTGACCCTGCCATCGTACTTCGCCGTGGCCTGTTCTCCGCGGATGTCCGCGACGACCGAGTCCGCCACGACCTTCGCCTCAAAATGCGCCGCGGCTCCGGATTTGGAGACTGGGATGTCGGTGCAGTCGCCTATCCCGAAGATGTCGGAGTTGGCCTTCGTCCTGAGAGTGTACTTTTCGGTCGGGAGCCACCCGCCGCGGTCCCCCAGACCCGAATCCTCCACGACCTTCGCACCGCGGTGCGGCGGTATCATCAACAGCATGTCGTAAGAAAACGTCTCCCCTTCGATCGAGCTGACGGCCTTCTTGGCGGGGTCGATCGACTCAACGTTGAAGAATATGGTCGACTTGATGTCGTGCTTGGCGAAGATCTTCTCCACGACCGGGTTCACGGGCTCCAGCGGGAAGACCCTCGAGAGCGGCGAGAGGTAGTGTATCTCGACCTTGTCCCGGATGCCCTTCTTGGTGAAGTAGTAGTCCAGCTGGCAGGCCGCCTCGGAAGGAGCTGGCGGGCATTTGTACGGGACGCTCGCCACCGTGACGACGATTCTGCCGCCCTGGAAGCTCTCCAGCGCCTCTCGCAGCCTCTGTGCCCCCTCGATGCTGTAGAAGTGCTGTGCGGCCTCCTTGTACCCCGGGAGCTCGTCTGGCACAAGCCTCGCGCCAAGAGCGAGGACTAGGCGGTCGTAGTCCAGGACCGGTCCCTTCGCGAGATGCACCTTGTGATTCAGGGGGTCGATCTTCACTGCCTCGTCGATGACGAGCTTCACTCGCGTCCTGAGTAATTTACGCTCATCTCTTACGAGCTTCTTCGGATTCTTCTTGCCGAATGCGACGTAGATGAAACCCGGCTGGTAGATATGCTTGCCAGAGATGTCCACCAAAGTGATCTCGGCCTCATCCTTCCTCAGACGCTTCGCCAGCAGGTTGGCAACTATGGTCCCGCCTACGCCACCGCCAAGGACGACGACCTTCTTCATCTGGGCACCGTCACCTACTTCACTTTCTTGACCATGAACCTTGTGTAGCCCGTCTCTTCGTAGACGCCGACCATCTGATGTCCGGCCTTCTGAACCCAGAAGGGGATGTCACTTCTCGACCCAGAGTCGGAGGACCAGACCTCGACCAGCTCGCCGACCTTCGCCTGCCTGATGCCGCGGATGAGCTCCATCAGCGGCCCCGGGCAGAATGAGCCTCGGGCGTCAAGGACCGTCTTCTGCTCCTCAGTCATGTCGGTCACCGTCCTAGAGGAACAGCGTGATCTCGCCCTGCTTGGCGTTGTCCACGAATTCGGCCGCGCCGACCACGTCGTCGACTATCGGATCGAGGTGCTCCTTCTTCATGCCCATGAGATCCAGGGTCATGGCACAGGCATGCACCTTGACGTTGCCCATCTCCTTGGCCTGCTTGAGCATGTCGTACCAGGAGGGCACGTTCTTCTCTTTCATCAGCTTCGCCAGCATGGGCGCGAGCTCGGCGTAGTTCACGTCCATCTTCTGGTTCCTCTGCGGCTCACCCTTGCGGAAGGCGTCCAAGCCGTAGAACGTCAGGAAAAGCTCGACGTTCGTACCCATGGCGACCGCCCCGGAGGTCATGATTGCCACTGGGTAGAGCTTGTCCACCGTCCCGCTGAATACCACTATCGACATCTTGTTGGGCATTTTTTGCACCATGCCTGCCTTTGCCATCGTATGATTAAGACATGCGGACACGATTAAACATACTGGCATATATGAATATACGCAATTTCATATATAGTTCGAAGCTCGTGTTCATCCTCCGATGAAACCTTCCGATTCCTCCTTCTATGAAGTCAAGGCCAGGATGATCGCCGTCATGGCCAACCCGAAGCGCCTGCAGATCATCGACCTGTTGAGCGACGGAGAGAAGACAGTGTCAGAGCTCTCGGACGCACTCGACCTGGCACAGGCAACCACCTCGCAGCACCTGGCTGTGATGCGGAAGGCAGGCGTCGTGGAGACCACCAGGGATGGCAACTTCATCCACTACCGCCTCGCTGACCCGAAGATAGCCTCAGCCTGCCGCGTCATGAGCCAAGCCGTGCTCGACCTGCTAGTCAAGCAGCAGAAGAAACTGCAGCCCGTCCTCGCTCTGGCCAACCGGCAACGTCAAGGGGGCTGACGCCATTCAGCGAATTGTGAAGACAGCCGCCGATATGACCCCCGATAGAGATTCGGAGGCACTCAACGAGACCTATCGCGATATTGACCGCATAATCAGCGACCTCGTCGAATGCTACGCGCTTCCTCACACCAAGATGTGCATGCGCTGGTCCAAGCCCACCATCGAGGAATACCGCGAGGAGGTCGTCGGCTGGCTCGAAGACTACTCAAAGTCCTTCCGCAGACTGCCAGAGAAGTCCATGCCGGGACGGGTTGACTTGCGGACTCATGCCCGGAAGCGCCTGGACGAGGAGGTCGCCCGCATAGTTGGCGGGAAGAACGAGGCGGTGGAGAGCAGCTATAGACATCTTTTCGATTAGAGCCTACTCCTGCACGAGCCAGAACTCGTTCCCGTCGGGATCTGCGAACATCGCGTAGGTTCCCCAGTCCTCCTTTTTCGTGGTCTGCGTGAACTTCACGCCCTTTGCCTCAAGGGCCTTCTGTTCCTTCGCGACGTCTTTGCTGATGAAGCTGAAACCCGTGTTTCCAGGCTCGAGCGGACAGAACCCCTCGCAGAGGTGTATGTCCACCGGCAATCCCTTCTGCGAGACGGTCACCCAGTGTCCGTCCTTCGACCGAATCTCGAACCCCAACTTCTCCATGTACCACTTAGCAGATTTCTTGGCGTCCGACACTACCAGCGCTATCGAGCTGAATTTCATCGCTGTCAACCCTCGACTCGTGGAGAAGTCCTGAATTAAATAAAGGGAACGGTCGGTGCCGTGAACGCCGCAACAATCCTGCTAATGAGTCACTACCTCGAACCCAGACTCATCGAATATCAGCGGGAAATAGCCCCTGCGGTGCGCAGTCTTCCTCATCTTCGCCACGCCAAGGAACAAGTTGACATTGTTGTCCTCCCGCCTCAGGTCGAGGTGTATGATCCCGTCAGAGAGGAAGTCCTCGCCGTGCTCGCAGAACTTGTCCGAGCCCTGGTCCATCTCTGCGATGATGAGGGTCGTGATGTTCAGGTCCCTCAGCCACTCCATCAGCCGGAACAGGTCCTCCCTCGGCTCCATGAACTTCGACATGACCTCCAGCACCGGCAGAGAGTCGATGACCATGAGGTCCAGGTTCATCGTCTTGTGCATGTTGTCCACGTACATCTTGAAGACCTCGATCCAAGATTTGCTGCCGAGCTGCTTCAGCTTCTTCCGGATAAGCCCGAGATCTAAAACGCACATGAGCTTCTCCACATTCTTGATGTCCATTCCGAGGCCCGCCATATTGGCGAGGAGGCTCTCCCTGTTCTGTTCTAGCGTGACGTACATGCCGCTGAGGCCTTCCTCGAGGGCGTTGCGGTAGAGGATGTTGTAAGCCAAGGACGATTTCATCGTGCCCGGCTTCCCGGTGATGAGAATGACGTGGCTGGCGGGGATTCCGCCCTGTATGTGGTCGTCGAGTCCTCTGATGTATGTCTTGATCCTCTCTTCCTTCATAGCGCCTGCCTTCGGCGGTTCATGGCGACGCGCTCAGGATAAAACTTGTCAGGTCATTATCACGGTCTCTCTGCAGCGAGGGCCAGGACACCGCTGGCGAACGCCAATATGCCCGGCACGAGCTCCTTTGTGATGATGACCACGATCACGCCGACCACGATGGCCAGCACGCTCCCTCCATGTATCGCCGTTCGTACGCAATCAGCCCCGCCACGATGAGGACGACGCCGAGGATGACTGCGATGGCCACGCTGGTTATCCAATTCAGCGTGATTTCTCCAGACAGGTGAAAGTTATCGAAAATCAACAGCAGGCCGGCGACAAGCGCGAGAAGCAATGCGAGCACCGCGAGCAAGCGTCTTTCGGACATGTCGGTGAGTTCGAAACATGCTCACTCATATCAGCCTTTTCCCGCGAATACGGCAGAACTCAGCCTTTCTCCAGCCCGCCAAGTGCGATTGTGCCGGCAGGTCTCCCGCCATGCGCCCGCCTTCCGCGGTACATCCTCAGCGTCCTGAAGCCTTTCCTGAGGCCTGCCCATCGGGCGATCGAAGAAGCCTGTTCGCAGGGCACTGGTGCCGTGAGCGCGACTCGGGTCTCGCCGACTATTGCGGCAAGCGCCCGCCAGAGCTCCCGCGCGCATTCCTTGCTGCGGTGGTCCACAACCCACGGGGCTATCTCGCAGGACCCTTCCTCCACCTGGCCCACGATGTAACCCTTTACATCGCCATTCCCTGTCGAGATGAAAGTTCGCGGGAATTCCCTTCTCAACCGCCAGAGCAGTCTCCTGCGGCTGCATCCGAAGTAGCGCTCGTCGAAGGAGACCACGTCCCCGAAGCGCGACGGTGACGGCGGGGCCATGTCCCCGCTGGGCTTGATGACGCCATTGTACCGCACGTTCTCGAACTCCCGTTTGAAACCAAGAGCCCCATAGAGAGAGGTCACATGGATGTAGGAGTTCAAGCGCATGGTCTCCGCACCGGTCCCCTCTAGATATTCGATCGCGCTCTCCACTAGCTGAACCCCGATGCCCTTGCCGCGATGCCTCGTATGGACTATGACGTTGCCGATCCACCCTACATCCCCGTACGAGGTGGCGGTTGTCAACCCCATCATCTCGCCGTCCAAGACAGCCTTCAGGCAACCGCCAGGGTCGAGGTACATCAATCTCCTGAAAATCCCCGGCGTGCACCCCCAGTCCTCGAGGTCTGTCAGCGCGATGGCGGTGGGTATGTCCGCCTGGCTCATTGTCTTGATCTTCGCTGCTCCCAGAACCTGCGCCTCCTCTCCAGCTCCTCGGGCTCGTCGCACTCGTGGTACCCGTACGTGATGTACTTCTTGTCCTTCCTGAGGTGCTTGTACTGGCACGGGCCGTACTCGTCGTCCTCGGAGCCGTACCACCTGTCGCAGTCCTTGCAGTGGTGTGCCGACGGGCCTACATTCCCCAAAACGGGTCCTCCTTTCTCTTAATCTCGCAGACCTTGTCGAGCGCTTCCTTCTCGTCCATCGTGAGTTCGAGCCTCGATAGCGCCCTCGCATCGGCCTCGGGCATCTCCACGTAAAGCACATCGTCCCCTTTTACCTGACGCCCGAAGGTGATCCCGTCCATGGCCACCGCCACCTCCGCGCCCATCTTCGCTTCCTTCAGGCTCGCCTTCTTGTCCTGGATGCTCTTCACGCGCCCGACGACCCTTCCGTCGTCCTTCAAGAGTGAGTCTCCCGCCCTTAGCTTTCCCGCCAGAATCCTCACGCCGAATATCGCGGGCTTGCTGATGTTGAACACATACTCGCCGAGGACGAGTATCTTCCCGGGGAAGACCAACTGCTGCCTCCTCTCCTCCTCCAGTTGCCTGAGCCTTTCCTCCAGCCATTTCTGGTAGTCCTCGATGAGGCGGTAAATCACATCGTTCTCGATGATCTTCACGTCGGGGTTCTTCAGCAGCTCCTCCTTCGCATCAGGCAACACGGGCACATTGAACGTGAACATGACCTTGTGCAGCGGATTCAGAATTGTCGCGGCCTCTACGACATCGCGCCTCGAGACCGGCCCGACGCGAGCGAATCTAATCGGTATGTCCGAGGCCTTGCACTCAAAGGCGAGAGCCTCGAGGGAGCCTATCGCGTCGGCCTTGACGAGGATCCCCTCCTCCTGGGTCGCCACCTGAATCGAACTCTCCGCCTCCACCTTCGCGACGATCTCGTCCAGGGTGTCCCGCGTCGCGACCCTGATCGGCGCCCCCGCCATCGCACCCTCCAGCCCGCTCGCGGATATCTTGATCCCCGCCGCCGCCACGACCTTCTTGACCGAGTCAAAGCGGTCCTGGGGGTCCCTGATCTCGTCCAGCGGCTTCGGCTTCAGGAGAGCCTTCACCTTGGTGACTATCGGCCTCGGCATGCCGCCGAGGACCACGGTGTCGCCTTTGGAAATCACCCCGTCGAAGATGATCGCGTTCAGCGTGGGGCCGAGGCCTTTCTCCTCCTTCACCTCGAGTATCGTGCCCTCGCCCGGTCCTTCGCCAGTCTCGAGCTGCGACTCGAGGAACTTCTGCGCAAGGCCGACGAGCATCAGCAGCAGATCTGGTATCCCCTCCCCGAACTTGGCGCTCACCGGGACCACCGCCAGAGTCGTCGTGAAGTCCGCGACCTTGTCGTACCTCTCCGCGGTGAAACCCTGCTCGAACAGCTTGCCGACCAACTCGTACAGGCGGCGGTCGAGCTCGTCTCGCGCGCCCTCGGTCTGCTCGACGAACGATGCGCCGAACGCAGCCTTCGGATGCTTCCTCCACCCAGGGATCATGTCGATCTTGTTTGCCGCCACGACAAATGGCGTCTTGTACCTCTTGAGGATGTTCAGAGACTCTATCGTTTGAGGCCTGAAGCCCTCGTTGATGTCGATCACAAGGACCGCCAGGTCCGCGAGGGCTCCGCCGCGCGCCCTGAGAGTCGTGAACGAGTGGTGCCCAGGGGTATCGATGAACAGCAGCCCGGGGACCTTGAAGTGCTTCTTGCCCGCGATGTCCTTGCAAACATCCATTATGACCTGCAACGGCACCTCCGTTGCCCCGATGTGCTGGGTGATGCCGCCCGATTCCCTGGCGGCAACCTTGGTACCCCTGACCGAATCAAGGAGCGTCGTCTTCCCGTGGTCGACGTGACCGAGGACGCTCACTATGGGTTGGCGGGCCATGTCGGCTGGTCGAACCTTGGCTGCCTATTTCTATTTTCGCTAGATTGGCGGCTAGTCGTACAGCAGTCCTTCGTCCGCGCGAACGTAGTCGTGCAGCTCGTCCTTCCTGAAGAACAGGGCGATCTCCCGCTCTGCCGATACAGGAGAGTCGGAGCCGTGGATTACGTTCCTGCCAGTGAAGACGGCGTAGTCTCCGCGAATCGTGCCTAGATCCGCCTGCACGGGGTTAGTCACGCCCATCATCTTCCGGACGATCGGGACCACATCTTTCCCCTCTAAGATTATCGCCACGGAAGGTCCCGAGGTTATGTAGTTCATCAGGCCGTCGAAGAATGGCTTGCCGATGTGCTCGGAGTAGTACTGCTCCGCGAGCTCTCTGGTGATTCGGATGGTCTTGATTGCGACGATCTTCAGCCCCTTCCTCTCAAAACGGCCGATGATCTCTCCTACCAGCCCGCGCTTCACGCCATCCGGCTTCACAAGGGCGAATGTCCTCTCGCCCGACATGCTCACCTGCCTCCCTTCTCCTTTTTCGCTTTCTCATCGAGCCAGTCCTTTAGGATCTTCTTGGCCTGAGCGGTATCGAGGAACGCGACATACTCTGCAGTGGCGACCTCTGTGAGCTTCTTGCCCGGGTGCCTCTTCTTATACCACAAACCGAGGGCATGCCTCAACGGTTCAGCCGCGGTGAACTCCGTGAAGTTCCTCTCAATCCCGCTCGCCGAGAGGTCTGGACCGAACCTGTGATCGATTAGATCGTTGATGGCGTGCGGTATGTCCTTGCCTTTGGGCGCATGGAGATTGAAATCCAGGGAGGCTTCGCCTCCAGCCGCTTCCCCCGCCTCAGCTGGCGGGACGACTGCTGCCTCCTCTGCCTTCTCCGCGGTCCCGACAGCGCCATGCTTGGCCTTGGCGTAGACGTCCGTCCACCTCACCCATCTCGGCGCCCTGCCCATGTCGAGCATGTTCTTCTGGCACTTATGCTTGCAGAAGAAGAACACTGTGCCGTCCTTCCGCACGAACATCTTGCCGGTCCCCGGCTCGATGTCCCCGCCGCAGAAGGAACAGGCTCTCTTCTGAACCATTATCCATCACCGCACCGAGAGCTTTCTCGCTTCCCTTGCAGTCTCCCTCAGCATGAGGACGTCGCCGACCTGGATGGAGCCCTTCACGTTGCGTGTGATGATGCGCCCCTTGTCCCTGCCGTCCAGAACTCGGACCTTGACCTGCGTCGCCTCGCCGGTCATGCCTGTCCGACCGACGACCTCGACTACCTCCGCCGGGATGTTCTCTTCCTCAGGCATTGCCCTCACTTCTTGAGCGCGCGGATCTTGCTGGCGAGGTCGTCGAGGGCTGGCTTCCCCTTACCGGGGTCCACGAGCGCGACCGAGGCGGTCGCCTTGCCCAGGCCCGAAGCGACTCCGAGCTCCTGCTTGCTGGGGACGTATGCATAGGGGATCCCCTTCTCCTCGCAGAGCATTGGCATGTGAGCCAGTATCTCCTCCGGCTGCACGTCCTCGGCCATTATCACCATGGCCACCTCTCCCCGCTCGACAAGCTTTGTGACCTCGTTCGTCCCCTTCCGGATCTTCCCGCTGTCCCTCGCGAGCTCGACGACCTCGTAAGTCTTGTCGACAAGCTCCTTAGGCATCTCGAATCTCACGTACATCGGCTTTGCCATGCTAAACCTCCTCCAGTTCTTGCGAACTTCATGATTCACAGGTTGCTCTGAAGAGTGCCGCGACAAGCCGGCCCTCCATATTTAAGGATTCCCTTTGCCGATCGTTCAACTCTCCGCCCGCGCGAACGACGAACCCATGGCCGACCCGATGTACGACCAGTCCGAGGCGCACCACTACGTACCTGTCGAAGTGTACAACGTCGACCCGACGATACACAGCACAGCAGCGTACACCGAGGTCAACCTCTGCATCCGCTTGTCCGGCAACAAGGGCAACGACGTCACGTTGACGGTCATGGGCACGGACGGCAGCTACTACTCGGTGACGACGACCAGGGTATCTGGCGGGCCGAACATCGGATGCCTACCGGCGATAAAGGTGGACATGACGCCGAGCACCAAGTACCAGCTCGACATCGCGTACGACCCGACCGGTGACAGCGGTGCCAACCCCGAGTGGATCTTCGAGGGGACGTTCCCCGACGGGAAGATCAAGGAGCTCAGGCACACCTTCAACAGCAACGACGGCCCGATGTTGTGGACAATCGGCAACAAGGAGTTCAAGGCCTTGACGATCGGCAGCCCGCTGACCTTCGAGGCATTGGCGTCAGACCCCGGCAGCGACGACCTCGCATTCGCCTGGATCTGGAGCGACTTCACGCCGTACGACATCCACATCTTCGCGCACCCGGGCGTCTTCTACACCTTTGCGGCGAGCGACATGTTCGACCTGCTGCCGTACATGGAGCAGAAGTTCATCTTCGCTGACAATAGCATCAGGACACCCGAGTACGACCCGATCAGAGCCCTCGACAGCGTGAACCACCAATTCGCGGAAGGCCAAATGCCCTACTTCCTGTATGTTACATTGATAGGGACGATGACGTGACAAACCCGTACCCGTCCACCTTCATGTACTCAGGAATGGACATGGAAGTCATCCCGATAGACATGTAGACACCGAAAACGGATGAAGGAGAAGGCCACGCAAGCCTTCTCCACCTTTACCTTTTATTCCTTTTTCAGGCCCGCCAAAGGGCCGTCCGCTGACATGTATTGGCAAAATCCTTATAGTCCGCGGTGACAATATAATATGCTTATCTCGGGCAGAGTAAAATGAGCGTTACTATAGACAAGCTGAGCAAGGCACTGCAGAAGTGCCTCAAGATCGGGCAAGACGAATCAAGTCAGATCTCACAACGGGTCATGAACTACTTCGGATTCGAGAACTTCATAGTCGACAATGCGCTGGACCAGCCGGACAGGCAGCTGTTCTACAGACTTCACGACGCGGGACTGCTCAGGACA
Source organism: Methanobacteriota archaeon (assembly GCA_017885655.1). Classification (GTDB taxonomy): domain Archaea; phylum Thermoplasmatota; class Thermoplasmata; order RBG-16-68-12; family JAFNFQ01; genus JAFNFQ01. The sequence goes on from JAFNFQ010000077.1 coordinate 18,519, forward strand.
TCCTGGGAGACCATCCTCCTCCTTTCGGGGAAGCACTGGCGGATATTCTACTGGGAGCTCAACGAGAGCGATCTGGAACGCGTGCTCACAGAGGTCGAGGAACTTGGCCATGAACCCCTCTACAATTCCCTTCCGGACGAGTACTGGGGCAGACCTGAGGAGACGCATACGCACACCTAGGCTAGACTGCGTCTGGACCGGTTGAAAGGACCGTGCGATGCCACCGGGTTCGTCAATCCATGGACCGGCTCGGGCATCGACCAAGGCGTCATGGCCTCGGAGAAGGCGGCGGTCGTCTGCAGGGCGGCTTGCGACTCGCACGATTTCTCGTCGGAGAAGATGAGCATCTACAAGACGCTCTGCGCGGCTCAGGTCAGGCGCACCAATTGGCGGGGAAGCTGGATCAAGGCGCTGGACTGCATGATTCCGCGTGGTGCGATATTCCCGTTCTGGTTCAAATTCCTCGTCAAGAGGTTCTCGACCATTGCCTGATCAATCCCGCAATCAGACCGACGCTATCTGAAAACAGGGCTTGATTCCTTCAACGCGATCTGTTGCCGTTCCCAGCTATATCTGGACTCGAAGGCAAGCCCGGCCATCCGGGACGCCTGCGCCCTTTGATCCGGATGCTCGAGGAACTTCTTGATCGCCGAGGCTATCGAGCGAGGGTCCTCCGGATTGGCGGTAACTCCGCAACCGCACTCCTCGACTATCTTCCTCATGGCAGGCAAGTCGCTCACGACCACGGGCACGCCCATCGCCATGTAATCGAATAGCTTGATCGGGGCGACTTGAACGACGTTCAGCGTCCCGCCGATAAACAGGGCGAGACCGATGTCGAGGGCTCCGACGTGTTCCATGTAGGGGACCGGGTCCAAGAGCCCGGTGAACCGCACACGCTCCGTCAGGCCCTCGGACGCTACTGACTTTTCGGCTGCCTTGACTTTCTCCTCCAGCCCGCCGACGACGAGCAGCTTCACCGCAGGCGAGAGCTCCTTCATGGCCGCAAGGATGTTGTTGAATGCCTCAGCGCGCCCGAGTGAACCAGCCAGACCGACGACCATATCACTGCCAATGAAGCCATATCGCGCCCGGAGTTTCGTTCGCTTGTCCGGTGTCATGTCCGGCAGGTCTGCCAAGCTCTTAGACGCATACTGCACAGTCACCTTCAGACCCCATTCGCGATATTTCGTCCCGATGCCTTCGCTGGGGACGAGGACACTCTCGACTCTCCTGCAGTACCTTTTCTCAAGGAAAGAGAAGACCTTCGCTTCCATTCTGCTCCTCTCCGAAACCATGGCGGGCCAATCCTCGTGCGCGTGGTACACCAGTGGCACCCCAAGCCTCTTCTCTGCTATCACCCCCGCCCTAAGGACTTCGAGGTCGTGGACAACCAGAGCATCCGGCCTCGCGTCGATGGCCTCCCCGGCGAGCAGTCTGTTTGATTTCAGGAACGCGGGGAACCTCAGCAGCATCGAATTTGGCGGGACAAGGAAGACACGTCTCGTCTCGACCCCTGCGTTGACCTCGAGTGGCGGGAGTGTGGAGTTTTCATCCTTGATCCACGAGACGACGGTCACATCCTTTCCCTGTGACCTCAGGAGGTCGACTTCCCGGGTCGCCCTTAGAATCGGCCACGGACGGTAGAGGTCGGCCCGCAGGATCATGCAGACTCTCATCGAATCACCGCACCTCAGACAACGCGTGCCGCCTCGTTTGTCTTAGCCCCCTTCCTCGCCTTGATAAGAACCTGCCATGACCAGTCGTTCGAGATGCGGTCAAGCAGCCTGTCCGCCATCACCGCCGCCGCCCATTGGACCGGGCGGCTCTCCAGGTATGGGTCGCCGAAGAGCAGGCTGCCTCTCCTCACGTCCGTCACTTGGAGCCCTGCCACGCGGCACTTCTCGCACCATTCCTTCGCGCTTAGCTCAGAGATATGGGGGAGGTTCACCCCCACGGCCATCCTCCTGTTCCTGTCGATCTCGTGCTGCATCTCCCGCCACTCGTCGGTCTTCGCCCTGAGGTTCCCCGGAAGGAACTTGCGGAGCTTGTGCAGCCTGTTGCCCGGGTTCGGAGTCGTCAAAGCCAGCACGCCGCCCGGTCTCATCACCCGGGAGATCTCGCGCAAGGCGGCATCGGGATCGGGCAGATGCTCCACCACCTCGGAACAGATTATGGCATCGAACGCGTCATCGCGGAAAGGTATCTTCTCCACTACTGACAGAAGAAAAGCGAAGGACTCGGGCTTATTGGTCGAATTCGCCCTTTCGACGGCCACGCGCACGTCGTCGCGGGACACGTCCAAGCCATACAACCTCAGGTCCGGCGATCGATACCTCTCGGAAAGGCGTAACAGGTCGTATCCCCTGTTGCAGCCGACGTCGAGCACTCGTCCGCCGCCGGAGATTGCCTCGCTTACGAAATCCTGGACGATGGTTTTCATCTTGTGATAGGTGTACGCGGTCGAGAAGGCTGTTGGCCTGACACCTTCGACCCCTTGCAGTCGCTCCAAGTGCCGTCTCCCAGTTTCGCTGATGGTAGGTTCGAGGGGCTATAAGAAAGTGAAGTCCTCTAGAGGGAGGCATAGGCAGCAACGAGCCTCTTCTCCATGGCCGGCCAGTTGAACCTCTCCGCGAACGCCATCCGTCCCCTGGCCCCCATCTCCCGCCGCATCGCGGGGCTGGCGGCCAGCTGGCGCAACGCATCCGCGAGTCCCCGAACGTCCCCGTATTTCACCACGAAGCCGCACCCCACGCCCTCCACCGTCTCGGCCGGCATGATCTCGCTGTTCGTCACGACCGGCCTGGAGAGCATCATGGCCTCGAAGAGCTTGTTGGGCGATGCCAGACGGTTGTTCGGAATGGCGGGGTCGTAGAGAGCGGCGATCAACTGGCACCTCGCGGTCCATTTCAGCACATCCGCGTACGGTATGCTGCCGAGGAACCTGACATGGGGGCTCTTCTGGAAGAGAGGAACGAGCGATGCTTCATCCGCGCCGTGTCCCGCCACGACGAGCTTCACCTCCGCCATCGCGGTCGCCTCGACCAGCTGCCTCAGCCCCCTCTCTTCGGAGAGCATCCCGCCATAGAACACGGTGAAGTCCGGCTCTTCGGCTTCCTGGATTTGGACATCTTCGGGGACGTTCATTATCTCCACATTTCGTCCCCTGAACCCAGACCCGAGCTGGACAACGCGGGCCTTGTCCGCGAGGATCACCAGATCTGCCCGATTCACTGCGAAACGCTCGAACCTCGCTAACGCGCCTCGAGTGGCCGGGCCGAGGGGCTGCGCGATCATATACGCGTAGAAGTCGAAGATATCGTAGACGAAATGCTTCCCCCGGAGCTTAGCATAGGCGGCGGCGGGTAGCGCAGTGTCGAAGTCGCAGGCGTGCGCGACGTCAGGTCGCAGACGCAGGAGCGTTCTCAGCTCCCAGCACCACCACTGGGCCATCCGCGGGACGAGGCCGATCTGACCCTCGGGGGCAGGAGTGCGACATCGATGAATCGAGAATCCGTCGCGCGTCTCCTTCGCTTGGTGCTCGAGCTTCCTGTCCCACAGGAGAACATGGACTTCGTGCCCCGCCCTCACGAGCGCCTTGGCTTCCCTCTCCACGCGCGGCTCGATCCCCGCGGGGCTCTTCGATCTGACAATTGCGACTCGCATTTCAACCACGCGCTCAGGAAGTCGACGGGATGCGAAGAAACGCGGAGTGCATAAACCTATTTGCGCTCGAATGAGAGGATCCAGTCCACCGCCGCGGCCAGGTCGGGTGAGACATGGTCGGCGAGCTGCTCCGCTTCGGCAAACTCCTGTGAAGGAGTGTGCGCGCTCACCAGAATCGCCTTTGTCCCCGAGTTTCTTCCCAGCTGCACATCAAAGAGCCTGTCTCCGATAGTGTACGAGCGCTTCAGGTCCAAGCCCATCTCGCTGACGGCCCTGACGACCATCGACGGCTTGGGCTTTCTGCATTCGCACCCCTCGTCCGGCATGTGCGGGCAATGGTAGATGCCGTCCACCTTGGCCCCGAAAGTCGCCAGGTCCTTCTTCATCTTCTCATGGATCGACTTGAGGGTGTCCTCGGTCAGCCAACCCCGGCCGATGCCCGATTGATTGGTGATTATGACGACAGCGAATCCCGCCTTGTTCAGCCTCCTGACTGCCTCGCCCGCTCCAGGGAGGAGGTGGAGATCCTCGGGTCTCCTGCAATACGGAACATCCTTGCAGAGCGTGTCGTCGCGGTCGAGGAAGACCGCCCGTCTACTTCCCGCCAAACAGCTTTTCCTCCACGAGCTCGCAGATGATGTGCCCGAGGGTGATGTGGACTTCCTGGATACGCGGTGTGTCCTTCGACGGGACCGCCAAGGTCAGGTCGGCAAGGGACTTGAGCTTCCCGCCTTCCCCGCACAGGGCGATGGAGAACGCGTTCAGCTCGTTCGCCGCCTTGATTGCCCTGACCACGTTCTCCGAGGTCCCACTGGTCGAGATGCCGATGACGACGTCGCCCTCGCGCGCATGCGCCCTGACGAGCCGCGAGAACACATCGTCGAAATCGTAGTCGTTGCCGATCGCGGTGAGCGAGGATGTGTTAGTCGTCAGAGCGATGGCGGGGAGCGGCCTTCGGTCCTTCTTGAACCTACCCTCGAGCTCGGCGGCTATGTGCTGAGCGTCGGCAGCGCTGCCTCCATTGCCGAACAGGAGCACCTTGTGGCCCGCGCGGAACGCGCTGCTGATCGCGTCCGCGACCCTTACGATCATTTCGGCATCTATCGCCATCTTCTCCTTGAGCCGCGCGCTTTCCTTCAGTCGCGTCTTGACCACATCTGTTTCCTTCATCGCTCTTTCGCCTCCACCCCTATCCATGTCCTCATTCCCCGAGGGTCGAATGCGAAGGAGGACATGACGGCTCCGGCCTCCTCCAGCTCCCTGGCGACCAAGTGCCTCTTCTCGAACTCGCACAGGAAAATCATGTGACCCCCGCCGCC
>JAFNFQ010000078.1 GCA_017885655.1 Methanobacteriota archaeon
GGGATCCTGAGCGGCTCGAACGAGATGGAGAGGATGCCCGTGGCGGCCTCGACAAGAACGAAGGGTAACGCCGTGAGAACGAAGGACTTCAACACCACACTCCTCTCCTTTCCGCCCTTCCAAGGCCTCCTCTTCGATGACCACACTCCCGCCACCGCCAGGATGATCGCGAATATCACCGCCACTAGGGGCTTGTAGTTCGTCTCGACGGGCGGCGGCATCTCAGTGACCTCGACCGTCACCTGCGCGGTGCTGGTGTTACCGTCGTCGTCAGTCACCGTCACCGTGACCGTGTACGTGCCCGCGGAGGAGTACGAATGGCTCCTCACCGCATCGCTTCCGCTCTCGAATGTGTTGTCGCCGAACGAGAACGCGTAGTCCACGATTGTGCCGTCAGGGTCCGTCGAGCCGCTGGCGTCGAACTCTATCTGCACGCCGGCATTGGCGCTCGGAGGCTTCGCCACCAGGTCCGCTGTCGGCGGGAGTCCCCAGACGGTGACGTTCGTGGAATCCTCCGATGTACCGCCGTCACCGTCATTCACGCTCAGGCGGAAAGCGTACGTCCCCGCCTTCGTCGGCGTGAACGACGGGGTGGCGGTGTCAGCGCCGGTCAGCGTAGCGGCTGGCCCGGAAAGCTGTGTCCACGAGAAAGTCAGGGTGTCGCCGTCATGATCGGACGAGAGGGAGCCGTCGAGGGTGACGAGCGTATTCTTCCGAGCTGTCCGGTCGGCTCCCGCATTCGCGGTTGGCGGTTGATTGGTGGCGGTCACCTGGACCGTGTCGGATGAGATGCCGCCGTCTCCGTCGCCCACCGTCAGCTGGAAGGCGTAGAGGCCGCTCTTCGGCGGCGTGAACGTCGGGGTGGCGGTGTTCGCGCCCGCCAACGCGACGGCCAGACCGCCTGTCTGCGTCCAGGCGTACGTCAATGAGCTATCGTCCGGGTCGGACGAGCCACTACCGTCGAGGGTAACGAGCGTCTTCTTCGTGACAGTCTGGTCAGAGCCTGCGTCAGCCACGGGATTGGCGTTCGTGGCGGTGACACCGACAGTGTCAGATGACGATCCTCCATCTCCGTCGCTGACCGTGAGCTGGAAGGCGTAGAGACCGCTTCTTGGCGGCGTGAATGTCGGATTGGCGGTGTCCTCGCCTGACAGGACCACTGTCAGACCACCCGTCTGGACCCATGCGAATGTCAGCGTGTCGTTGTCGGGGTCCGAGGAGCCTGTGCCGTTGAGGGTGACCAGCGTTTTCTTCGGAACGGTCTGGTCGGGACCGGCGTCCGCGAACGGCGCGCGGTTGACCACCGTCACGTTGACGGCGTCATCGGACGAGCCTCCCCAGCCGTCGTGGACGGTGAGGAGGAAAGTGTACGTGTCAGACACAGCGGATGAGAATGTCGGCGTGGCTGTGTCTGCTCCCGCCAGGACGACCGGAGGACCACCGGTCTGGTTCCAAGCATAGGTCAGGAGATTGCCGTCAGGGTCGCTGCTGCCAGTCCCGTTTAGCGTCACGATGTCGTTCTTGTTGACGCTCTGGTCTGGTCCCGCGTCCGCGACGGGCTGCCTGTTGCCTATCGAGATGGACACCGTGTCGGTGTCGCTCTGGTTGGCCGTGTCCCAGACGGTGAGGGTCGCGGGGAAGGTGCCGTGGGAAGAGTATGAGTGGGTCGTCACCGGATTCGTGTCGGTCGAAGAGTCGCCGAAGTCCCACAGGTAAGAGGCGATGCCGAAGTCGTCAGTCGAGGCGGTGGCGTCGAATGTGACGGTGTCGCCAATGAACGCTGACGTGGGGGAGGCTTGGGCAACGGCTACCGGTGGATTGTCGGAAATGACGTCAGGAGCGTCGATGGGTACAGTAGGTGGTCCTGTCGCCCACTCCCATCCGTCCGAGGCCTGGAAGTAGTACCAGTAGTTGGTGCCTGCGAACAACCTGGTGGAGAACGAGTAGATCGCGCCGGTCGTGTAGTTGTCTGGTGCCCCTATCCATCCGGCCATGGACATGAGTGACGTCACCCATCGATTGCCCAATGGCTTCTCAATCTTCACCTTGATCTGCGAGGGAGGGTTGTTGTCGGCGTCGTAGTAGGCGACGCGGTACGTGAAATCCGTGAAGGTCGTTCCGGTCTCGGGGTCGAGGCCGTCGGAGACGTAGTTCGTCTCGCCCGTCCACGCGAGGACGGGAGGAGTGTTTGCGGGGCCGACGGGGCCGAACTTCGCGACGAATGCGTCGCCTCCGCCGTTGTACGTCATGTCGAAGGCGCCGGGAGTGATGGGGAAGTCCGCTGACCAGGTCTTACCGGCCAGGTAGACGTACCCGGAGGAGTCGAGCACGATTCCGTATACGACATCGATATCGCTGCCGCCAAAGAACGTGGCGTACAGGAGAGATGTGCCATCGGGATTCAGCCTAGCCAGGAAGCCGTCGTAGGTCCCGCTTAGAGTCGTGTCAAAGGCTCCTGGCGTTACAGGGAAGTCTGTGGAGTACGTCCCGCCTGTGACAATGACATCGCCATCCACGTTAAGGGCGATATCACCACATCCATCACCATCGCTGCCACCAAGAAAAGTGGCCCACAAGAGGTCGCTGCCCGTGGAGTCCAGCTTCGCGATGAACGCGTCGGTCCAGCCGTTAAAGGTCATGTCGAAGGCTCCGGGAGTAACGGGGAAGTCTGACGACTCTGTTACACCCGTCACGTAGATGTCTCCCGAGCTGTCAAGGATGAACATTCCATTGGCATCTGAATCGGCACCCCCGAGATAGGTAGCCCAGACGAGCGTGTTCCCCCTTGGGCTCAGTTTGGCGACGAAGCCATCTGCGTCACCATCGAGCTTCACATCGAAGGCGCCGGGAGTGACGGGGAAGTCGGTTGAGCTCGTCCAACCGGCCGCATAGACGCTGTCGTCTGCACCCAACGCGATCCTGGGCAGGAAGTCTTCGCCGCTGCCGCCGAGGAATGTGGACCAGAGAAGAAGGCTTCCTGCGGAGTTCAGCTTCGCAATGAAACCGTCATCATCCCCGTTGTGAGAGACGTCGAAGGCGCCGGGCGTCACCGGAAAGTCAGGAGAAAATGTACTGCCGGCGACCACCACGTTGCCCGAACTGTCTAGGAGGATAGCGTGGCCTTGCTCGCTCTCAGTGCCGCCCAGATAGGTAGCCCATTTCAGCACGCCGTCTCCTGCGAACCGTGCCACGAAGGCGTCCTGGAAACCGTTAAAAGAAGTGTCAAAAGCCCCCGCGGTTGCAGGGAAGTCCGTGGATCCTGTGTCGCCGACGATGTAGACATCCCCAAGTGGGTCAATAGCGATACCATTCGCCCATTCGACATCAGAGCCGCCCAGGAACGTCGCCCACGCCAGAGAACTTCCGTCGGGATTCAGCTTCGCGACGAAGCCGTCCATTTTGTTGAGCGAGACGTCGAAGGCTCCAGGCGTGACAGGGAAGTCATAGGAGTTGGTGAAGCCTGCGACATACGCATTCCCAGTGGCGTCCGTCGCGATATCCCATGGAGTCTCATCATCATCACCTCCCAGGAACGTGGAATACACGAGCGGGTCTATGACGAGGGCGCGGGAATCGTCCCGCCCTTCACAAGCGAATCCGAAGGAAAAGGGCCCGTGAAGTGAGAAAGGGCACCTGATTTCGTCTTCGCCCTGGTAAGCCACGGGGGCGATATCTCTCACGTCTCCCACCGCGGTGGATGCGCTCATGCCGCCGTCGGAATCGAGGCGAAGGCCGTCAACGCCCTCGTACTCCATCTCTATCTGCACGGGGTCCGCGCCAGGGCTGACGTGGAACTCGTACTTGAGATGCCCGTTCTTCATGCCGTATACTAGGTCGATGCCGTCGTATAGGTTGTCGTACTCGACCTCCCTGAAGTTCATCACGTCGGTCTTCCACGCGCTCGAATCGTTGCCTATGAAGAAGTTGCTGTTGAACGAGAGACGGTCGATGCCGATTGGCGTGACCTTGTTTGATCCTTCGAAGCGGAGCATGTAAGCGAACGATTTCACCGTGGGCGCCTCGTCGATGGCGGTGAAATGGTCGATCGGCTTACGCCACGCTTCCCTGCTCTCTCCCCCGCCGGATTCCCTGATCACGAACATGACGCCATCGTATCTGAAACCGACCGACGGATTGCCTCTCGAGTAATACCGGATACCGTCCGCCACCTGTCCCCTGTTCTCTGTGAAGTAGCCGCCGATGGAGCCGAGGGCGTGCACGACGGTCTCGTCGGTGGGCGGCGCGGGAGATCTCGCATCGCTGCTCTCTGAATGCGGTTGAGCCGTCAGGAATGATGCCGCCACAAAGAACACGGAAAAGATGGCGGCAACCGCCCTGCCTGACGGCGCATCACGATGCCCGCGGATATAGCCTCGAACCGCCACCGTTCCCTCTCCCGTCCCCTCATCTGCTCACGGTGTATATGATGGTTGTCTGCCAACCAATGGTGTGATATTTCGCCAGCGTCGCGGAGGATGGATGTTTGCATGTCCTCAACATGGCGATTGACAGATCAGTGACGAGGACAGAGGATTCCACGCTCGTTCCCGTCCCAACGAGTGGCGGCAAGGCGAGCTGGCCTGCTGCAGGGGAGAACGCCCTCGCCGGCGTGAAGGCGAACGGCAAGGAGGCCTCCGCGACCGAATCGATCACCGCCAAGGGCTCGGCGCGATCTTCATTCTGCCCGGTCGCCTGCGATCACTCGACTATGGCTCCGCCTCCCCGCCCTCCAACCTTCTCTTGATGTACCTGCTCACGTACAGGTTGAACCCGGTCATCTCCCTCGCTTCCTTGTCCAGCTTCTTCCGCTCCTTCAGGCTCAGCCCTTTCCACGCCTTCACCGCCTCGGCGAAGACTGCCCTGTGCTCCTGCTGACGCTCGGTCCTGGGGTTGTGCGGGACGGCGTAGGCGCGGATGTACTCCTTCCCCTTCCAGGTTGAAGCGATCATCGTCTTGCCTATCGCGCCGTTGAATCTGGTGCCGAAAACGTTGGTGATTTTCATGTCTATCCCGTCATCGACGCTGTTCCCTAGCATGTCCCGAGGACGTACGAGGTATTTACCAATTTCGGGCGGATTTGTAATGGCAAATATATAGATTTAGACTGGAGTTGGTGTGGAGTTGATATGGAGTCTAACCGGACTGAATATCCCGCAATCGCGGAGAGATCACGAAGCCATGAAGAGGGAATCAAGGAGGGCCGATGTAACGAATACCGTTCAAATCTTCTCTTATACAACGGCGTTGTTGTATGATTTGCGGGGATAGGCGGAGTTCTTGGCTCCGCAAGGCGACAATCGGGGAGGCACGTTCGTGGGCGACGACCGCCTACCCCGCCTTTCTATTTAGACGGATAGGCGTTTTCTTTCAGACCGAGTCGCTTCAACGGCATCGAGATGTGGCGGCGGGCGGAGACCGGCGGCTCGTACCATCCGATTTTCAATTGCCTCTCCGTTCTTTTCCAGACTCCTGCGGTGGCGGGGGCTTTAGTCCTGCATGCGAGGCACCTGAAGCCCGCTCCCCGCCCGATCGACTTCATGCGCTTCCCGCAAGAGGGGCACGAAGGATTGGCCACCTTCACTTTCGATTCGACGAGCTTGACGACGCGGATCTTCTCGACATTGATCGTCTTCGGCTCATCCCTCACGGAGCCGCACACGACGACCTCATCTCCCGCCATGAGTGCCCTCGCCACCCGCCTGAACTGCTTCGATGGCTCGTATGCGGCGCAGTCGATCCTCCCGCCAGAGTTCAGTGGAAAGATGACGTGGCCTCCTAGGTGCACCGTTGGCGGTCCCGCCACCAGCCCTCGGAGAATGACGGAGGTATGGCGCTTCACTGATTTCCCCGCCTTGACGAGATGCTCGTCGGTGCCCTGATTCGTCTCGAAGATGAACCACCGGTCCGGTGTCTCGCTCCGAATCGTCCTCATCGCCCTCTCCAGTCGATCCGGTCTTTCCGCCCTGATGCCGAACAGGATCGGACAGGAAGAACGGGGCGCGATTGTAACCTTCCTGTTGAGGGTGTCATAGTTGTTGAAGGTCTCGGGGAACCTCCCGTCCATTTCGATGACGGACTCAGAATCGATGTCTCTCTCCGTCCCCCATCGCGCCCTTTGGCGGTAGGTGAGGATCTCGTAGGTCCTGTCCTGGGGCCGCCATGCCGCAGCCGCCACGCAGCCAACGATCCCCCGCCCGTTCTTGTACGCCCTGAAAGCTCCCGCCATCTTGGCGGCTTCTCTGGCTTCGGCGATGGGCACGATGTCCCTCACCGCCTTCCAGTACATGGATGGCGGCGGTTTGCAGTCAAACACCGCCACGGCGGGATTCGTGAGCACGTCTTCGATCTCCGCCCACTTCTCCAGCACCGCCGCCGCCCGCGGCAGGATCTCTTCCGGTGGCGGGTGGTCTTTGCTCCCGGTCCAAGCGAAGATGTCCCGCCCTTCCAGCTCGCCGACCTTGAACTTCCCGCCAACTCCCCGCCCAAGGCGCAGACATAACGCTCCGTTCCCTCTGGTCTTCCAAGGGACATTCGGGTTGAGCCTGACCAATCGGGGATAACCGATGAGGTCGAGGTCGCTGAACTCCCTGATCATCTCCGTGGCGAGGAATGTGGTGCACATCCCTTTCAGGGAATCAGTGTCGTCGAAGGCGAGGTGCAGCATCGATCACTTCTCTGGGCCGTGCAACCGAGCAAGATGACGATGCATCTTAAAGCTAATCGAGAAGTGGAGAGACTGCTTCTTTTACTTGATTGGCGAGAGTGAGTCGGGATTTCGATCTGTCACTCACAAAGGTCGATGTCGATATCCTTGGATAATTCTCGGAAGCGACGGTCCGACGTCAGCAGGGTCTCTCCTCGTGCCTTGGCCATCCCTGCAATCTGAACATCGACTGTCCCCATCATCCTCCCGACGCCCGCCAACTTCCCTGAGATGAGTCCGGCCTCGCGCGCATCTGAGTCGCTGAAGGGAAGGACATCGTGGCTCTCGATGAAGTGCCGGATTCTCTCCATTTCCTCGCGCGGGCGGCGGGAGCGGGCGACTCCCTCCCACAGCTCGAAGAGGACGGGCGTTGGAACATAGACCGGCTCTTCCTCGTCGTCAATCTCCCGAGCCTTCGCGACAGCCTTGCTTTCTCCGGCCCAGAGGTCCAGGATGAAACTCGTCTCGAGGATCATGCTCGCGCGTCCGCAGTTCTCCTTTCCCGGCGGCCCTCGGCGATCGCTTCACTCAGCGCCTTCACCGATGAAGGAGTGAGGATCCCGGCGAATTCGGAAAGTGTCTTTCGATCTGTCAGCCGAACGATCACGTCGCTGAAGCTTTCGCCAGGTTCTTTCCTCATCTTGAGCCGGTCGTATGCTTCTTTGGTGATTGATATCGTCTTGGTCGCCATGTATGTGTACATATGCACAGAATACCTTGAGCTTTGCTGCAGGCAAGTGATAGTCAGAGCGACTACGGTCTTCAACTCTGTGACTCGATGTATCCCGTGGCCTGCTGATAACAGAATGTGACAGGGGTTTCATGCTTGACACGGATATGCATGCATCTGACGAACGTTTTTATCCGTATCCTCGTTCACCGCCGCGAGGATTTGGCGGCAAGAAAAGGAGGCCTCACTTTGAAAGTTGGAATCATCGGAATCGGCATCGCTGGATTCAGGACGACCACCCCCGAGCTGAGCTGGAAGGAGCTCACCTACGAGGCGGCGGCAAAAGCCTATCAGGACGCCGGCGTGGACCCGCGCAAGGACGTCAAGGCCTTCGTCACATGCGCCGAAGACTACTGGGAGGGCTTTGGGATTTTTGACGAGTTCACCCCTGACCAGATCGGCGGGGCCCTCAGGCCCGTCTGCACGGTCTGCGGGGACGGCATACACGGGCTCGCCACGGGATTCATGCAGATACAGACCGGCCTTGTCGATGTCGTTGCGGTGGAGGCCCACAGCAAGATCTCCGACCTGCTGACTTACGAGGGAGTGGTCCAGCACGCACTTGACCCGATATGGAACAAACCGCTGCGAGGCCATCCGTTCTACGTGGCGGGACTCGAGATGAACGCGTTCCTCCGCGCGAGCGGCAACACGGAGAAGCACTGCGCGGCCGTGGTGGAGAAGAACAGGAACAACGCGCTGAGGAACGGGATCGCGGCCTATGGGGCCAACGTGGATCTCAACGACATTCTCACCTCGGAGAAAGCGTTCGACCCACTCAAGAAGCTCGAGATCAGCGGTCTTGCCGACGGCGCGGTTGTGCTGGTCCTTGCGTCGGATGTGGCAGCCAAGAAGCTCAAGAGGAAGCCCGTCTGGATCAAAGGTGTGGGCTGGGCGAACGACAGCCCGTCGTTGGAAACGAGGGAGTGGGAAAGGGCGAAGTACGCGGAGCTGGCGGCTCAGATGGCCTACCGCATCGCGAAGGTCAAGAACCCCGCCAGGGAGATAGACTTCGCCGAAGTCGACGACAGGTTCTCCTACAAGGAGCTGCAGCACCTGGAGTCGCTCGGTCTGGCGAAGAAGGGCCAGGCGGGCAAGATGACCGCCAATGGGGACACGGCACTCGATGGCAAGTTCCCAGTGAACGCGTCTGGCGGTTCCCTTGGCTGCGGGGATGTCGTCGAGGCTTCCGGGCTGCACCGCGTGGCAGAGGTGGCTCTTCAGCTGAGGGGCGACGCCGGCAAGAGGCAGCTCGATGGAGTCAAGGTCGGCATCGCGCAGTCGTGGCGGGGGATCCCGACGACTAGCGGCGCTGTCGCGATAATGGGGGTGAACCAATGAGGAAGGTGGCGGTGATCGGCGCTGGGATGACTCTTTTCCGCAGGCGGCTCATGGAGACGCCGAAAGAGCTGTGCTTCGAGGCGACCCGAATGGCCCTGGACTCCGCGGGGATCGAGTTGAAGGACGTGGACGCGGTCATCAGCGGCTCCGCGCCTGACGGCTTCGACGGCGTGCACATGAAGGGAGAGTACTACTCTGACGGATGCGGCGCCTACGGGAAGCCGTACATGAGGGTGTTCGTCGGCGGCGGCACAGGAGTGTTCTCCGCGATATCCGGCTGGTACCACATCGCGTCAGGTCTGGCAGACATCGCGCTCGTGGTCAACGAGGAGAAGATGTCGTCGTGCCAGCCGCACCCGCAATCCGTGTTCGCGCACATCTGGGACCCGATACTCGACCGTCCGCTGAAGCCCAACCTCATCTGGATCTTCGCCATGGAGATGAACCGCTACATGACGGTGCACAAGATCAAGAAGGAGGACATCGCGCTCGTGGCGGTGAAGAACAAGAGGAACGCGGTCGACCATCCGTGCGCCCAGCTCGCAGACCCGAACATCACGGTGGACGACGTGCTGAACAGCGAGGTCTTGGCATGGCCCGTGCAGAGGCTGGACATCAGCCCGCCGAGCGATGGCGCCGCGGCGCTGGTCATGGCGTCGGAGGACGCCGTCAAGAGGCTGCACGTCGAGACACCCGTCTGGATGAAAGGGGTGGGGTGGTGCATCGACAGCACCATGTGGACGGACAGGGACCTCTACTTCCCCGAGTACGTCGCGAGGGCCGCCAAGATGGCGTACAAGATGGCGAAGATCGACAACCCGAGGAAGCAGATCGATTTCGCCGAGCCGTACGACCCGTTCGATTACAAGGAGCTGCACCACATGGAAGGGCTCCTTCTGGCAAAGAAGGGCGAGGCACCAATCATGACCAGGGAAGGGGTGACGCAGAGGGACGGCGACCTGCCAACATGCCCCTCCGGCGGACTCCTGGGAGTCGGGAACCCGATCGCGGCGACCATGGGCGTGAAGATCGGCGAGCTGTACTGGCAGCTTTCTGGCCAGGCCGGGAAGAGGCAGATACCGCACGAGATCAAGACCGGGGTCACGAACGCGTGGGGCGACCTGATGCAATATGGCGCTGTGGCCGTAATGGGGGTGTGATGACATGGGACAGACACCGCAGAAGTGGCCCGGAATCGAGCTGTCGAACGACGACCTGTTGAACAAGAAGGTCACGCAGACACGGTATCATCCGAGGGCGAAGTTCTCTTGGTCGGCAGGCGAGGCCATGAGCAGATTCCTGAACGAGCTGAAGGAGGGGCGGCTGATCGGACGAGAATGCAAGCACTGCAACAAGATCCTCTTCCCGCCGCGGATGTTCTGCGAGCAGTGCTTCAAGCCGACGTCGAAGTGGGTCTACATCAAGGACACGGGCACCATACAGACCTACAGCATCTCCTACCTGGACAAGGACGCGAAGCGCATCACCAATCCGATTTACGTCGGCGTCGTGAGCATCGACGGGGCCTCGGAGAAGATGGGCATCATGCACTACTTCGGGGAGGTCACGAAGGACACGATACACATCGGCATGAAGGTCAAGGCGAAGTGGAAGCCGCCGCTCGAGAGGACGGGATCCATCCTGGACATCGAATACTTCCGACCCCTGAAGGAGGGAGAGCAATGACGTTCATCGAGAAGACGACCGACCACAGGAAGCTGAGGCGCTGGGAAGGGAACATCGAGGCCGACTACATTTACACGAGCGGGCTCGCGGGCGAGAGGTTCTTCACAGAGCTGAGGAAGAACGGGAGGATTCTCGCGACGCACTGCCCGAGGTGCGACCTCACCTACCTCCCGCCAAGGATGTACTGCGAGAGGTGCCTGGCGGAGCTCAGGGACTGGAAGGAGGTCCCCGCCACGGGGCGGGTCGAAGCGTTCACCGTCGCTAGGCTGGACGAGGAAGGCCACGAGGCCCCGGAGCCTCAGGTCTGGGCATTCATAAAGTTCCCCGGCATTCACGGTGGGTTCGTACACATTGTCGCCGCTCCCGAGGAGAAGGTGAAACGGGGTCTCGAGGTCCGGCCAAGATTGAAGCCCCAGCCTCTCAGGACAGGGGAGATCACCGACATCGAGGCGTTCGAGCCGGCGGAGCATTGATGGAATTTCAACGAAACGTTTAAGCCAACGTCCGGTAATGCGCCGCCCCGCGATGGGGATTCTTGCTCAGGAATCAGCAGGCAGACTCGCAAGGCTGAAGCTCTGCATGGTCGGCGACGAGGGCGTCGGAAAGACTAGTCTCATCAGGCGCTACGTCTACAGCATTTACGACGAGGCGTACATCAGGACGGTCGGCACGATGGTCTCCAAGCGCGAGATTGAACTCCCGGAGATAGGCCACCAGGCTAGCCTGATCGTCTGGGATATCATGGGTCGCAAGGACTTCATGGACCTGTTCAAGGAGGCGTACTTCAAGCACGTCCGTGGGGTTTTGGCGGTATTCGATATCACCCGGCCCAAGACCCTCGACTCATTGAAGGAATGGATTGGCGGGATCAAGTCGTCCGTCGGCGAAGTCCCGACATTCATCCTGGCGAACAAACAAGACATACGCCCCGAGGATGGGCTCTCCGACTCGGATATCGAGAGATTCTGCTCGACCTACGCGTGCCCGTGGCGCAAGACGAGCGCCAAGACAGGTGATAATGTGGAAGAAGCGTTTCGCGACTTGGCCGTCCACATGATCCGCGCCCGGTAGGATGCGCTCAAGGTAGCAAACTTAATTAAGCTGGCAACTTTCTCAACGGTTCGGGGCCTCCATGGGAGAAAACCGCGAGGAACTGCAGCGTCGCCTCAAGCGGTGGGATGAGACCGTTCTCGCAGATTACATGAAGGAGAGACCGGAATCGCGGAAGGAGTTCATCACGACATCGAGCGTGCCGATAAGGCGCCTCTACACACCTCTCGACATCCCGCCAGGACACTTCGACCAGAAGGTCGGACTGCCGGGCGAATACCCCTACACGCGGGGAGTGCACCCGACCATGTACCGTGGACGCCTGTGGACGATGAGGATGTTCTCCGGCCTGGGGCGTGCGGAGGACACGAACCGCCGGTTCAAGTACCTCA
Source organism: Methanobacteriota archaeon (assembly GCA_017885655.1). GTDB lineage: Archaea > Thermoplasmatota > Thermoplasmata > RBG-16-68-12 > JAFNFQ01 > JAFNFQ01. Next base: position 11,903 of record JAFNFQ010000078.1, read on the forward strand.
TAAAACACGGGGAGACGGGCCTCAGCGTCGCGTTCGACATGCCGACCCTGTACGGATATGACACCGATGACGACGAGGCGAAAGGCGAGTTCGGCACTTGCGGTGTCGCGGTCTCCTCGCTGAAAGACATGGAAGTTCTGTTCGACGGAATCGATATAGGCGAGATCTCCACCTCCATGACGATCAACGCGCCGGCCTCGGTGATCTGGGCGATGTACCTCGGAAATGCGGAGAGGCGCGGCATCCCGTTCAGCCGCCTTCGCGGCACAATTCAGAACGACATACTCAAGGAGTACCAGGCGCAGAAGGAGTGGATCTACCCGCC
>JAFNFQ010000079.1 GCA_017885655.1 Methanobacteriota archaeon
TCCGTGGGCTTCCTGGGCGCTATTCGCGTTATGTTGGAATCCAAATGGACGTGACTCACGGAGCTATTACTGTGCAGCTACTTGGCGAACGACACCCTAATCCTCTCGCCCTGACTGGAGAGGTACTTCCTTATCGAGACGTGCGCGTTGTGCGCGTCGAACTCCAGAGGGTAGTGCCCTATGTTCTCCACCTTCATCGCGTGCACGACGTCCTTTATCGCGCCGATGAGCATTGTCCGATCCTCTTCCTTGAACTTCCTCTTGTCAATCAGTATGTGCACGGAGAAGCTCCCGGGAATCAGTTTCAGGTCTTCCTCTAACTGGTCCTTCGTCTTCTGCTGAGCCAAGAATCGACCCCCGCCTATCCTACTTCTTCGCCATGATCTGACCGTAGACCATCTTCTTTATCTCAAGGGACAATTCCACGGCACTCCGGTACTCGTTCAAGTCGTACCTAGCCTTAGCCTGTTCAAGCATCTGAGCAGCACTGGCGATGTCGAAGTTGTTTCTGCGCGCCTCGTTCACAGCCGACTCCGCGCTGTGTATCTCCGTTATGGCGAACTTCGCTTGTCTGCGTTCGTCCTCGTATCTGGCCATATCCTTGAGCGGTGCTATCCCATCACCCGCCACCTGCATGCGCGAACGCACGTATAATTATTCCCCTGATTGGATGAAAGGACACGCCTTTTCAGCCGCCGAACTAGCAATCGGCGGGTAGAGGCGTGTGTCGCTACGCGAGCCCGGCGGTCCCTGCGGGCGAAGGCGAAGCTAAGATTGCGGTCACGCGGCTGAGGCATGGTAGTGGTTTCTCGCCCGGACAGTCTTGGTAGCAGGTTTCCAGCATGTCAGATTTCGCACTTGGACACTAGGTAGGAAATCGAATGGAGAGAGCGGTGCAGATCTTCGCAATCGAGCACTCATTCCACTCAAAGCTGATACCGCTTCCGAGTCGGGTCTAATCATTTGCAGACGTTTTCTGCTACGGCAGCAACAGCGTCATGGCACAGATGCTACGTGGGTTTGACATCCTCTGGCGACGAGACTTCCTCAGCAGGCTTCTTCGCCTCGGATGCTTTGATTCTTTGCTGGTGTGCACGCCACATGAGATATGTCAATCCCGCAAGCCACACTCCTGCGACGATGATGAATACCACTATGGCCCAGAGCACCGCTTCCTCGTTAGTCGTACAGGATCTCTCAGACCGCTAATAGCGTAGGACACAAAAGTAATTCTGCCAAGGTCCGGGCTCTCGTGGACCGTGTCACTCGTGCAGATCGTCGATAACATCCTCCTTCATATGCTGCTAAAACTCCGGCCTCCCTTCCATGTGAGAATCGGCATCAGAGAGGACAGCGACCCGACAAGCTTCTGGAGGAAGGATCCCTCTGGCATTCGAAAAGACTCAGGATACAAAGAATTAATATCAAGTTCGATAATATCCTATGACGGACAGGAAGGGAAGCTCATCCTGTCACACAGGATAAAGGGGAAAAGAAAATGGCAGAACTATGTGGGAACAGCGCGCTACTTGTCAAGGTGAAGCCAGGGTCGCTTGAACAGGCAACCCGAGAGCTGAGAGAGAACAAAGAAGTGAAAGATGTGCACAAGGTCCTTGGGCAGTGGGATCTGGTGGTGACTGCAGCCTTTCCCAACTACGAGGGTCTGAGAAGCTTTGTAGAAAAAGTCGACTCGAAGCCTTACTGCGAGAAATGCAGCACCTATCCGAACTTCAAGGACTGGACCAGAACGACTACACCAAAGACTCCGACCACGGGATGGGCGCTGATAAGGACGACCAAAGTGGATGAGCTTTTCAACAACCTTCAGAAGGCCGACGAAGTCCAGTGGCTGATGTCGACCAGCGGGGAGCACAACGTCATTGCCAAGATTGGAACGCAGCGGCTCAACGACCTATCCAAGTTCCTCACTACCAGGGTCCACAAGGTTCCAGGTGTGAGAAGCACAGAGACTATGCCTTCCGCGGAAGAGCAGTGACCCAGTCTCGGAAATAGCTGGCCATTCTGGTCGGCTCTGAAATCGAGGTCAAGCGGCTGATTGTCAAAGAGGCGCTGGCCTCGCCGTAGATTCAGCCAAAGCCGTCGAAAGCGTCTCCCAACACCTGATTCCCTCTTTTCACGGACGACTGTCAGGGAGGCGGAATAGCGGGGCTCGAACTCGGTATCAATGGCGGTGCGTGGACAGCCCGCTTTTCCCCTTTCACCCTGATGGTGGGACACCACATCGTCAGGTGCAAGTCATCCTACCACCTGGACAACACTGTCGAGAAGAAACGTGGTGGAAGTCGTGTCACCTTTGACGCCGTCTGAAGAAATGCAGAGGTCGACCACGCGCCTCTCGTGGCGACGATGTTCGCGATCATGCTGGCGATCATGCTGTGGAAAGAGAATGGGAGTGTTTCTGATCGGAATGGCAGTTCAAAGAGCGGGCTGAAGAGTCAGAATCAGGTTACCGCCGCTCTCTCTGTCATCTGTTCCAACAGGTTGCTGACTATGTCCGCCCCGAGCTTCTTGAACGCAAGCTCAACATTCTCGCCAGTCTTCGCGCTCGTGAGCACCTCGCTCGCGCCGTAGTCCTTCGCGAAGACGCTGAGACCGGCTGCGAGGTTCTTGATGCTGCGTGGCGGGATAAGATCGAGCTTGTTCGCGGCCAGCATGATAGGCACAGTGCCGACCACCTTGGTGGCTGCCTGCATCCAGCGGCTCAGCGCCCGTAGGGTTTCCTCCCTCGTTAGGTCGCACACGGCGAGGATGCCACTCGCCCCGTGGAAGTACGACTCTTTCACCACGCCTATGATCTCCTTCTCACCCATGATATCCCACACCGTCATCATCAGGTTGACCCTGCGCTTCGCGGGAAGATCGAACACCATCTGCTTCTTCGTCACCTTCGTCCCTAAGGTGGAGATATATTCGTCGCTGAACTGGTCGAGGACGTATCGGCGGATCAGGGACGTCTTGCCGACCGCGGACTCACCGACCAAGCAGACTTTCGCTCTGAGTATCGATTTGCTGTCCACGATAGTCTGCCTCCTGCATCCGGAAGCGGCGGTGTGGGGAGATAAACCTCCCTCGCTAGTTCTCAATGACGATAGCCAGCCAGGAGACCAACTGAGACTCCATCTGACCGATGCGGTTCGTCGCTTCCGCGGTAGCGTGGCCAGGCAGTCTAGACGACTATCTTCATGCCCTCGACTATCCTCTTCCCGGCGACCTTCAGGGTTGCGGTGCCAAGGGTGCCTCCGGACGAGTAGCCGCTTTGCACCCTCCCGCCAAGCTCCCTTTTCTCGCAGATCATAGCCGAGACCGCGCCTCGCGCGATGTACGGCGTGAGGAACGAGGGCTTGGCCCTGGGGTCGATTCCGATGCCGACGGAGGAGGTGAGGTACATCCCGCCCGATGCCCTGTCCCAGAACGCCTTCATGGCGTCCACGTTGTTGTTGGAGGCGCCAAGATATAATAGCTTGGGCGGCGCTCCGCCCAGCCGTGGTCGAGGAGGACATCTACACTGAGTACGACATACCACAAGACATGCGTCTCTCGGTTGTCTCGCTCCGCAACGTTGAGCTGACTAACCCCTCGCTCGCGGCGGAGATGAGTTCGGACCCACCTGCGATCAGGAATCTCGTCGAGGGATACGATGCTGCACTGTCCCTCGGAATCTCGAAGGAGTATGTCGAGCGGAGAGGCATTGACGAACTCAAGGCGCTGAGAGAGATTGTGCAGAACGCCCTCGATGAGGCTGAGGCCGTGCTGGGCAGACCCGACATCGACCTTAGACAAGATGAGCTCGGGCTTTGGGTTGCCGACAAAGGGAGGGGTCTGCCAGTCGAGGCTCTTTCGATGGGGTCGAGCGACAAGGCGTGCTGGATGAGGGGGTACTACGGCGAGGGATTGAAGCTCGCAGCTGGGTACTTCGCACTGCGCGGTCTCCCCGTCTATGCAATCGCCAAGGGCAAGATATTCAAGTTCACGTTCGTCCCAAAGGAATCTGAGAACCCGAAACTCCACGCCGTGCTCGGGAGGTCGTCGATGAGGAATACAGGAACTGAAGTCCTGGTGCATGGACTCCGTGTCGAAGCAACGATTCTCGATCGTCTGATATCCTTCCGCAACAAGGAACTCCAGGAGAAGAAGATAGCGGAGGTCCTGACGGAGTCTGAGGACTGCCCGCACCTCAAACCATCGACCATCTACGACCACCCGGACATGCTGTACATTCGGAACATGTACTTAGGCGAATCAAGCGAGGTTGCAAAGCGCAGGTCCTTGTTCAGCTACGATCTGTGGTGGTTCAGGCTCGATGTCTCGCGTACACTCTCGACCTATTCAGTGCCTTCCCTTTTCAGAGAGGCTTCGAAAGTTTTCGAGAGATCCCCGCGGGCTCTACGGATGTATGCCGAGAAGCTTGTCGAAACTGGCATGGTCAAGGTGGAGAGGGGGCAATATGGAACCATGATCAGGCTCAATCCTACATTCGGGATATTCGAGGGGCACATGTTCATTTACGCGATCCCCGAAGGTCTCCTTCATGCCATTCTTTCCGCTCTGAGCTTGGGCGACATGGAGAAGGTCGTTGGACTCACGTCCAGCATGGACGAAGCGGAGAAGGGCATGAAACGAGGATTCCTGCCCCTCGTCGTCTCTGACGAGGTTGCCAATTACTTCAAGAACGTTCCAAGACTGCAGAACTTGCTGGAACAATACGATTAGCTGACTTGTCGAGGCTAGAGTGCATGAACCATGTGGAGTCGACTCGGGCGCTCCAATTGATTTCCCTGCTCCATATGGGACAGTCGGCTGCCCGCCTGCCCCTGTGTCTGGAAGCGCAGTAGCTTCCCCTGTCACCCGTATTATCTCTCACGGCGGGCTTGCCATCGCGCTCCGTTCATCCCCTATTGNNCGCTCCTCGCCTTCCCCGCATTCGAGTAATCGGCGAAATACACCCTATCCGTCTCCTCTTTCAGCGATAGCAACGCGATCTCGTGCGGGAACCCATAGGCCGACGAGCCGCTGCAGGAGACTATGACATACTCCAGGTTCGGAACCTCTGCGCACTCCGCCACAGTCCCTTGCTTGCCACCCCGGTGCGACACCCTGAGCACGTCGAAGTTCAGTGGGTTGGTCGCCTCGGTCATCTGTATCCTCTGTCCAGGGCTCTGGGTCTTCACCAAGTCAGGAGACTCTCCTCCATGACCTCAGACAAGCCGAAAGAGTGGACACAACTGATGAGAGCGGTGTCTCAAAAGGCATGTCCGGTCCCTGCCAGGATGTCCCCCGATATCGGTTCCCCCCCCCATCACGACCCATCCCCTTCATTGGCGTCTAGCGGGCGGAACTTGAG
>JAFNFQ010000080.1 GCA_017885655.1 Methanobacteriota archaeon
GGAAGGTGATGCGGGCCATGACGCCCCGGACGGAGGGAGGGTCGTCGCGTTGGACCTGCGGTCCTCTCGTCCTTTCTTCGAAGACGTCGAGAGGGCGGGAGTGATCTCTCTCTACGAGCTTGACGAGCACGGCGCTCTCGGCGAAGCCCGCCTGCATGTCGCCGGTGGAATAGAATCTGACCTGATCGTTCTCCACCTGTCCCGCGTTCTCCGTGAAGAACCCGTCCGGCACGCGGAGAGGGGGCGTCCCTGATTCCCCGACAATCGGAGCGACCGCCGGCGGTCCCTTCGCCGCCAATGGCAGCGAGACGCCAATCAATAACAGCACTGACACGACGACACTCCACTTGCCACTTTTCATCCACCTCGCCTGCCGACTCATGGCGGGGCGATAAGCGTGCGATTATATCATTGTTGATGTCGAAGACTTTTCCCAGGACTCCAGCGATGCACCGTGTCAATGGCGGAACAGATTCCCAGATGGTGGACTGGATGCTCTGTACGTTGGAACACCACTCGGGAGGTGATCCTCGGGAACATCGGACGGGACTCAAGTGGGTCTTCCGTTCCGATCTCGAAGGAGTCATCGCCTCGATCCTTACCGCAGCCCGTCCCGCAGTCCCCGCGCCGCCATGATTTCACGCCGCCGGCCCGCCAAGAGGGACTTCGTCTCCCCGGGCAAGAGTGAGGCACTTCCTGCGCAGTCTTGGAGTCGATAATCGAACATAACGTTTATAATGTCGATGTTGCATACTTGACATCGGGATTATAATCATGATGTCTGCAAAAGGCGAAGCGCAGCTCCTCCGCATGCTGACGGACCAAAACCCATGGTGGGCGTCCGGGAGGGTCCCCGATGTCCTCGCCCCGCCCTTCCGGAGGAAGGACTTCTATGTCCTGCGAGGGGGGCTGTCGACCGAACGCATCACGGCTGTCGTAGGCCCCCGCCAGGTCGGCAAGACCGTGCTCCTTTATCAGACAATCCAGGACGTCCTGGCCGCAGACCGCAAGAACCCGAGGAACGTGCTCTTCCTAGCCATGGACTTCCCCCAGATGCAGACAGGAGGCGGCGATGCGGTCACGGCCGCGCTCGAAGTCTACTCCGAGCGGATAGTTGCAACGCCGTGGCGGGAACTCAAGGACACCTGTTACGTGTTCCTTGACGAAATCGCGAAGCTGCCCGACTGGGACCGGATCCTGAAGGGTTGGTACGACAGGAAGCTGCCACTCAAGTTCGTCATCTCCGATTCATCCAATTCGGCAGTCCGGCATGGCATCGAGACGTCGCTCGTCGGCCGTTGCGACGTCCAGCTCGTCCTCCCGATGAAGTTCGTCGACGTGCTCATGTTCCATGAGGGCCGCGAAGACTACAACGATGTGTCCCTCTCGCTCCGGAAAGCGTTCGCGCAGAGCGTCGAGAAGGGGTCTCCCGACGGCCTTTTGCGGGCGTTGCGCCTCGCCTCTGGGCAACTCGCGCCGTTCGAGCGGAGGGTGAAGTCGCGACTCCAGCAATACCTCTACACCGGCGGCTACCCCGAGTTCCTCCGCGTCGAGAACCTGAACCTGGCAGGCCGCAGGCTGCGCGAGTACGTCGATCTGATATTCGCGAGGGACCTGCTCCGCTTCTTCGACGTCCGCAATCCGAGGGCGCTCAGCGCCATGGTCGGGCTCATAGCGGATCAGACCGGCCAGAGGTTCGACTACACGACGCTGGCGAAGAGCGTGAACCTCTCCCCCCAGGTGGTCCGCGAGTACCTGGACTACCTCGAGTCAGTCCTCGTGGTGACGAGGTCGGAGTTCTGGACGAAGAGCCGAGCGTCTCGGGTGAGGAAGCAGAGGAAGCTCTACATGGCCAACGCAGCTTTGGCCAACGGGCTCACGGGCAACGTCGGACCACAGGTCCTCCACGAACCTTCCTATTTCGGTCGCCTGATCGAGACCGTCGTTGCAGACCACGCGCTGCGCCTTCTGTTCGTGATGAATCCGGGCCAGAGTCCCGAGCTGTTCTACTGGCGGAACTACAGGGGGCAGGAGGTGGATATCATCCTGCGACTTGGCAAGCGGGCAATCCCCCTCGAGGTCAAGTACCAGGAGCAGGTCACGCCCGCCGACCGCAGACCGGTCATCGACTTCCTCAATGAGGAGAAGTCCGCGCCCTTCGGCATCATTGTGACCAAGGACGAACTGGGGGCGAGCGACAATATCGTCGCCATCCCGCTCTTCCTGTTCCTGTTGTTGGCTTGAGCCTCGCCGGCATCAAGCTCGCCCTGGCGCACATGTCCTGGATCACCCTCACCCGCCTCCGCTCGGCCATCGCGCTGAGCTTCTCCGCGACGATGTTCTCGTTGGCATAGACTCTCACCCTTAGGGCCACCTGAAGCCATCGCCGCCCAGCTTCTCCCTGAGAACACCGACGAAGCGGCTACTGATTGCCCTCCGATGAATCCGCGGCGAGAATATTTAATAGGCGGCGACAACTATTCCATCATGATGGATTACCGCATCCTCCTCAAGAAGGGCCAGGACGGATATTACGTGGCCCAATGCCTGGAAATCCCCGGGGCAATCAGCCAGGGCCGGACGAAGGCGGAAGCCCTACGCAACGCCGAAGAAGCCCTGAGACTCATCCTCGAGGTCCTCAAGGAAGAAGCTAAGAAAGGGGAGATCGCGCGGGTGACGGTGGATGCCTAGGCTGCCCGTGACGAGCGGGCAGGATGCGGTCAAGGCCCTGGGGCGACTCGGGTTCGTCGCAGTCCGGCAGCGCGGAAGCCATGTCGTCCTGAAGGGGCGTGGTCGCACGTTCGTCGTTCCGCTTCACCCGGAGCTGGACCGTGGGACTTTGCGCGCCATCATTCGGGAAGCCAATGTGTCTGTCGAGGAATTCGTCGATGCGCTCTGACACGCATGATGCGCCATTTCAGGTGGCATCGCAACGTTCCGCGATTCTCTCGACGAAAACTACTTAGCGGCCTCAATGTTCGGCAGAAACACCGAGGCGCCCACACACCTTCGGTGAGAGCATGACCCCACCCATCCAACCAACAACTCCCGCCAAAGGACCGAAGATGGTCGTCTGCATCAAGCAGGTTCCCAAGGCCCAGGAGATCCAGGTGGATCCGGTCACGCACACCCTGAAGAGGGTCGGGGTCCCCAGCGAGATAAACCCGCCTGACAGGCACGCGCTCGAGGTCGCGCTCCAGCTCAAGGACAGGCACGGCGGGGAGATCATCGCGCTAACCATGGGCCCCACGGTCTTCACGCAGTCGCTGGAGAGGGCGATGGCGATGGGGGTGGACAGGGCCGTACTGCTCTCAGACAGGGCGCTTGGCGGTTCCGACACCGTGCCCACCGGCCTCGCGCTGAGCGAGGCGATACACAAGATAGGCAAGTTCGATATCATCCTCTGCGGGGAGGAGACGACAGACAGCTCGACCGGGCACGTGGGCCCCGGCATAGCCGGTCACCTCGACCTCCCTCAGATCACCTACTGCGTCGATGTGCAGATCGTTGAAGGCAAGGTCCGCGGGAAGAGGGCGGTGGAGGACGGCTTCGAGGTCTGGGAATGCCCGATGCCCTGCCTCGTGACAGTCAACTTCGGGTGCAACAAGCCGAGGGAGCCTTCCCTATCCGGCAAGATCAGGGTCAAGCGCGGCGGGCTGGTCACTCAGTGGTCCGCGGCGGATGTCGGCCTCGCGCCGGAGAGGCTCGGGCTGAAGGGCTCGCCGACCGTCGTGAACCGCGTGGACACGGTCGTGCTGCCCGCGCGCGGCGGGAAGATATTCAAGGGAGAGCCGAGCCAGACTGTGATCGAGCTCGTGAAGGCCCTGAGGAACGACAAGATCGCGGGGGTCTGAGATGCCGCCGCCAGAGAGCAAGGGCGTCTGGGTCTTCCTCGAGCAGCGGCGCGGGAGGCTCAGGGACGTCTCGATCCAGATTATCGGCGAGGGCAGGCGCATTGCGGACGAGATGAAGGTCGCGCTGTCCGGGGTGATGCCTGGCTGGAGGACAGAGGGCCTCGCGCGCGAGGCTGTCGAGTACGGAGTGGACAAGGTCTACCTCGTGGAGGACCAGCGCCTGGAGAACTACCTGTCGAGGCCGTACGCGAAGGTCATGGTCACACTCATCAGGAAGCACAAGCCCGAGGTCGTGCTGTACGGGGCCTCGAAGAACGGGAGGGACCTCGGCGGCAGGGTGCACGCGATCATCGAGACTGGCCTCGCCGCGGACTGCGTCAAGTTCGAGGTGACTAAGGAGCGCAACCTGGACATGATCAGGCCCGCCTATGGCGGGAGGAGCCTGGCGCACATCATCTGCGCGAACCATAGGCCGCAGATGGCCTCCGCCCGCGCGAACGTCTTCAAGAGGGCAACGAAGACGCCTGGCAGGCAGGGCAGCATCGTCCGCGAGCAGGTCGACTTCGAGGACAGGGACTTCGACACGAGGATGGTCGAGTTCGTCGAGTCGAAGGGGCAGCAGGGAGCGAAGCTCGAGGACGCGAAGGTCGTCGTGGCGGGAGGATACGGCCTGAGGAACCAGGCGAACTTCAAGATGGTTGACGAGCTCGCGAAGCTGGTCGGCGGGTCCGTCGCCGCATCGAGAAAGGCGGTGGACGCAGGCTGGTTCCCGAAGGAGTACCAGGTCGGACAGACAGGCAAGACTGTGCGGCCGGAGGTCTACTGGGCCATCGGCATCTCCGGGGCGGTGCAGCACCTGGCGGGAATGCAGGAGTCCGGCAGGATCATCGCGATCAACTCGGACCAAAACGCGGCGATATTCGAGATGGCGGACTACGGGATAGTCGGTGACCTCTTCCACGTCGTCCCTGAACTGGTCAAGGCGCTCAAGGGAACCGGGCGCTAGCCTGAGCTCGAAATCGCTATCGAGATTGATATCATCCTTGCTTCCAGTCGGAAAAGGGCATTCGCGTGGAAATCATCATATATGCCTGAAAACAACGTACATCAGAGGCTTCGCTCATGACTGAGGGCAGGCGGAAGACCAATTTTGAGCCGGGGATGATCTTCACCCTGGACCACATCAAGAAAGACGACCTCCAGTTCGACCTCGACGCGGAGATTAAGAGGTTCAGGGAGCAGAAGGACACGGAGAAGAAGAGCCCCGCCGCCGCCCCGAGCGGGCCTCGACCGAAGGCCCCCACGGCCGAGCCTGGGCTGAAATAGCCCAACCTCTCCCCACTTTATTGCGCGTCCCGCGCGATCGTCCACCTCAGAGTCTTGTCTGCGGTTACCCGGTCTGGGTCTATGACGGCCGGTGGACCTGCGACGACGTCAGCGATCGCTCGTCTTCGTCCCTAGCGGCCCACCTCGTCTCACCGTTTCCCCGGCCAGTAGCCTGCGGAGCTTGCGGGATTGGGCTTTACGCTCCGTCGAGACCGTAGCCGAGCGCGCCGCCCAGTACGCCGCCGAACGAACCCATGCCGCTGCCGAGTGCGCCACCGAGTCAGCCGCCGAGGGTGCCGTTGAATGCGCTGCCGAGACTGCTGCAGAGCGCCCCGCCGAGTTCCTCGCCGAGACCGCCGCAGAGCGCGCCGCCCAATACGCCGCCGCAAGTTCCCTGTCCGTCGCCCTGCCGTCCAGCCACGCACGCTTGATCTTGAGGGCCGCCCATGAGCGGGGGTCGGGCTCGCGCCCTGCTTTGCGCTCTCCCTTCAAGGCGCGCTCGGCGCACCAGAGGGCGAACTCGTGCAGCTCGCGGGTCACGTCACGCGCGGAGAGCACCTTGCATTCGGTGGCCACCGCCTTGTCGGTGCCGTGGATGATGGTGCCGCGGAGTTCCACGCGGCAAAGAATCGGACCTGGGGCATGGCCGAGCGCGTCGAGCACGTCCGCCGAAGCGCGGTAGCCCTGCTTGCGGAGCATGGGTTTGGCCCCGGGTGGCAGGCGGTAGACCTTTCCCACGCGGAGCTTCTGACCATCGCGGAGCTTGCGGTCCTCGCGGACGAAGTGATAGCCGCGCATCATTTCGCTCATTCATTCCTCCCTCCCGTCAACTCGTCGACGACGCGTCTTTCTGCTCGAGCCTCGTCTCGAACAGCTCCTCGAACCTCGCAAGCAGCTTCTCCCTGAACTCCCGCAATCCGACCTCGCGCCCGGTCGAGACGCTGAGGGATGTCATCACCGATCCCTCCATGCCGCACGGCTTGAGGAGCATGAAGCGCGAGAGGTCTGTGCTGACGTTCACGGCGAAGCCGTGGTACGTCACCCCGTTCTTCACCGCAAGGCCGATGGACGCGAGCTTCCTCGGCCCGACCCAGACGCCGGTCTGAGTGCTCCGCCCCGCCTCGACCCCGAGGTCCCTCGACGCGCGGATGATGACCTCCTCGAGCTTCCTGACGAAGTCCATGACCCCGGGCCATTCCTTCAGGGAGAATATCGGGTAGCCGACTAGCTGCCCCGGGCCGTGGTAGGTCGCCTCCCCGCCGCGCTCGATCTTGAAGACAGGCACATCGGAAGTGAACACGTCGTCCTGCTTCCCCCGCACGCCGAGGGTGATTACGTCGGGATGTTCCACCAGCAGCAGCACATCGGGGATCTCGCCGGATATCCTCCTCTGGACGAGTGCCTTCTGGAGCTCCCACGCCTTCCCGTATTCCATCGTGCCAAGGTCGACTAGCCAGGTCATCTCGGTCATCTGTTGAGGATGTGAATCGCCTTGCCGAGCGCGGCCTCGGCGGCCTCCATGATCGCCTCGGGGAATGTCGGGTGCGGGTGCATGGTGTACGCGAGGTCCTCCGCGGTCGCCCCCATCTCGATCGCGAACGCGAGCTCGCTGATGAGGTCCGACGCTTGCGGTCCGACTATGACCGCGCCGAGGACCAGCCCGGACTTCTCGTCAGTGATGATCTTGACGAAGCCTTCTCCTTCTCCCGCCGCGAGCGCCCTGCCGAGCGCCGCGAAGGAGACCTTCCCGACCTTTGGCTTCAAGCCCTTCTCCACCGCCTCCTTCTCGCTCATGCCGACGACCGCCAGCTCCGGGTCCGTGAACACCGCCGAGGGTATCGCCTTGAAGTCCGCCTCGCTCTTCATGCCTGCACAGACCTCGGCGGCCACGATGCCCTGCTTCGAGGCGCGGTGCGCGAGGAACGGCGGGCCGGTCACGTCTCCTACCGCGAAGATGTTCGGGACGTTAGTCCTCATCTGCCTGTCGACTATGATCTGCCCCTTATTGTCGAGGGCGACCTTCGTCTTGTCCAGCCCGAGGCCGTCTGTGTTCGCCTTCCTGCCTACTGTCAGCAGGAGGAAATCGCCGACAACGTCGACCGGACCTTGCGGAGTCTCCGCCGTCGCGATGACCTTCCCCGCCTCCTCCCGCCAGGATTTGACGACCGAGCCGGTATGGACCTCGACCCCTAACTTGCCCAGCTTCCTGGAAACGATCCGCACCGCCTCGGGGTCTGTCCCCGGGAGTATCTGGTCCATTAACTCGATGACCGTGACCTTGGATCTGAGCTTCGCGTAGAACGTGCCGAGCTCCAGCCCGATCGCCCCGCCGCCGACCACGATGAGGTACTCGGGTATCTTCGTGAGCTCAAGCGCCTCCTTCGAGCTGATCACCCTCTTGCCGTCGAGTGCCAGCCCGGGCAGGTCGGAGGGCCTCCCGCCGGTCGCGATGATGCAGTTCTTGAACGACACTATCTCCTTGCCTTCCGCGGTCGTCACATCCACCTCGTGCTCTGAGAGGAAGGTCGCGCTGCCCGAAAGTATCTCGACCCCATTCCCGCGGCACAGTTGCCCGACGCCGCTCGTGAGCTTGTCCACGACCTTCTGCTTCCAGGCCTGGAGCTTCTTCATGTCGAGCGAGAGCTCCCTGACATTCAGGCCCCACTCGGAACCTGATTCGATCTTGTGGACGATGTTGCCCGCGTGTATGAGCGCCTTCGAGGGTATGCAGCCCCAGTTCAGGCACTCGCCCCCGAGCTTCCCGCGCTCGATCAGTATGACCTTCTTGCCGAGGCGCCCGGCGCGGATCGCGGCGACGTAGCCGCCAGGGCCAGCCCCGATCACGAGGACGTCGCACTCTCGCGTCATGTCGCATTCGCAATCGGACGGACGAATAAGGACTTTACTACATTGTGTACCCCTGGCTGAGTCAGTACCCCTTGACTCGCAGGAAATACTTCGAGATCTTCACATCCGTCTCTAAGGCATGAGTGAGGGCAACCCGGACCGCGCGCCTGAGGTCGCGCAGAGGCCAGCCCTCATCCGGGGAAAATGACATCCGAGTCTTGCCCTCCCTGACCACGAAGCCGTAGAACGAGTTGTAGCCAAAGGCGTGGTTCGCCCAGGGGACGATCTCCACATTCCGGCTCCAAGTAATTCTCTTGCTCACGACGCCGTCCACGACGAATTCGATGCAATCTTCATCTATCTTCAGCTCAGCAGGTCTCAGTAACGAAGCATTGCTCCAAAGAAGTGCCAGGGAAATCGCAAGCTCGCAGATGCCCAGACCAAGGAAATACAGCCCCTCAATGGTTCCAGCGATGAGGATTTCCATCGAGATGAAAATGATGAAGAATCCGATCGTCAGAAGGATGAAGCAGATTGGAAAGAAGAAAAGCAAGACCCCCGTTCCCCGGTAAATCGTGATCTCGTTTCCGGGGGCAGTGTCGAGATATCCGGACATGACCCTGTTCACTCTCTCTTCCACGGCAGAGTCCACCCCGAACCATCTTCCCCTCAGTCTCTCCAGGCCTGCTTGCCGCCAGACATCGTCCAGGAGATCTGCCACCGCCGTGCCGACCGGGGTGAGTCTGGGTCCGTTCTCCCTTTCCCTCTTTGGCATCAGTCCGCATCAAGGCGTGTGGGCTTTTTCAAGATTCCCTTTGCATGGTCGGCGGACGAGCACATTATGCTTGGATGGGCGGGGGCACCTTTCCCCTTCTTCCAATGACGGGGTCAGTGTGTTTCACCCAACATGCCATGGCGAAACCCATACATTGGCACCTGTCAGCGGAGAGACGCTCATAGGCGTGGCTGCGTGTGCGTGTTGTTCATTACGCTCGACCCCTCTCCACATGACGATTCGCATGTGGGTAGATGCGTTGTTTTATACCGTCTACCTTGTTTTCTCACTCGACAAAATACCATTGTGAGAGGAGTTGAAGTGGCGGACAACGAACAACACATCATCGCCGAGTTGCATGCGCAAAAGCTGATGGTGGCGGTCTGGTTTTTTGTGGTCGTCATGGTCAGCATCTTGCTTTTCGTCGCTTGGGGCGCCTATACTACAGTGACGAGGTTCAGTGATGTGCCCGCTTCATGGGAAGTTGCGGCTGTTGAGGTGATTTTCGGGGTGGGGATTTGCCTGCTAATCTGGCTTAGCGTCCGACCTTTCTACCGCCTAGACCCCGTCTCCGCTCTGGTGAAGAGCGACGGACTTGCGGTGAGAAGACGAAACGGTTCCGAGGAATGGATACCATTCGCGGACGTCAAACGAATCGCGGTCAGCCCCCGCGCCGCAGGGATGATTCTGAAATCGGGGAAACATAGTGCTCTGGGTTTTGGAACTGGTGGCACCCGGGGAGAGATTCTGCTGAAGGCGTACAAGGACTGGGCGGCAGGCGAGGGAATCGAGGTCTTGGAATACGACACTAGAGACAATCTGTCAAGTCGTCCCGTGAAGAACGTCGAGTTCTGGGAGCGGGCAGGTTGGTGAGGTTGTCCGCAAGTGCGGGAGCGGATGAGCAGAAGGGAGCCCACGACTTCGTCATCCGCCACATCTGGCCGCTCCATGACGACCGGAGGAGCGCGAGATGATCAACCCGGGTGGACATGAGACTGCGGCGAAGGCTTGTACTCTTCCATGAATCCCATTCGCAGCCTCAAGATGATATCCACATAGAACTTCTTGTATCCCTCTGGATCCGAATTGAACTTCTCGATCTCCTCCCTCGGCATGGGCTCGCAGGCGCTCTTCACCCTTGCATCTTCGAAGAGCAGGTTTATGGGGATATGAACGTGTTCCACGATATTGATCCACTTTGACTTCGGCCCCATCGGAATTCCGTATTCCTCGAGGACGCGTAGGATCTGGCGCGATGATTTGCAGAAGACCGTGAAGTTCTTGTGATCTTCGACCGCGATTTCGATCTCGCCGGAAGAGATGCCGAAGGAGACGAAGCCGTCATTCACGAGCTGGAAGGAGTGCCGCGTGAAGGCGTCCAGCACCTCCCCCTTCGTCAAGCCCTCTGAGACAAAAGCCATCTCGGGTCTGGGGAGGTGGTGGACCAAGAATCCCGCGCAAGGCTCGCCGACGAACTCGCTGAGGGCCATGAACAGGGGGAACATCCTCTCCCTGCTTGCGGTGATGAAGAAGTGGTAGTCGTAGGGGGCGTTCTTGATGCCTTCAACAAGATAGCACTCGCTGAATTCCCTGACCGCGGCCCCGCACCGCCCTCCTTCCAGGGAGAGGCCGAAAGGCAACAGGAACTTGTTTTTCCTCTTTGGCGGGGGCCTGAGTATCATCTTCAGTCAAGTTGCTGAGGGGGCAGGACTTCTTATAGGTGACACATCTGAATCTCGATTTAGGAGAACGATGATTCTCCTGATTACCGCACGGGTGATTGCAGACACGCAGATCGATGGCAGGGATGTGCGCCACCCACCCCCCGGCTCAAATGAGTTGGCTCCTATAGCCAATCGGGATTAGATTTAATACGATGGACTCCGATAGGAAACAAGGATGAGGGGGGTCTGGAATGGCTAAGCTCAAGCCCTGTCCGGTCTGCGGACAGAACGTTTCGCTAGAGAAACTCGGGATACATGTGAAGAAGGTGCACCCGAGGGAGAGGGTCGAGGTCAAGCTCGAGAAGGAGGAGCGGACTGAGGTCGAGGAGGCGGCGAAAGCCCGCAGACGTTCAGCTCAGGCAAGCTCGTGAATATTCTTCCCTCGTTCTTTGGCGAGTTCGTCGATGGTCCGACTTCTTATTATGGCTCCGTCAGTTGTGTAAAGGATGTCCGATTGCGGGTCCTCCAGAAAAGAAGCGACGATAAGTGCGTCGGCTGGACTGATGAACTTGTCTTCCTTACGGATTTTCGCTGCTAGTTCGAATACCTCAGTGTTTGCCTCTCCAAGTCCGAAGAGGACTAGATTGCCTTGAACCTCGCGGTCACTGAGGTAACGAAGCGCGTCAGTCATACGCTCTCGCTCAGGAGCCAAGTTCATTACCAATTCTCCAAGTGCGGCCATGCAGGCGCAAGGAGTCAGTTGTTTCCCGCTGAATAACAATTGCCTAGCCGCATCCACGAGATCCCGGTCCGTATCGGCACCGAGCGCGGCTTGAAGCACATCCGTGTCTAGGTGCGCTCGCCGATCAGACGGTTTGCCACCAGGAAAGCCCAACCCTCCTCGAACCTGTCAGCGATTAGCGGTTTCCTTGATTGGAAAAAGCATCTGATCTGGCCACGATCTAATGAGGAATCATGGGCCGCTATTGAATGAATTGTCGTCACGGCTTCGAGGAAGTTGTTGCCTTGGTGAACGGCCCCGGCGATGATGCGAAGCATGTGCTCAGGGATTTCGACTGGGATCGTCTCCAGTGACTGACCAAGCGCACGCATATTCAACAACGCGTAGTAGTCCTTAGCCAGATCAGGCGAGTAGGGGCCGTGGAAATAGTCATTGAACGAATATCGTGCCGCTGGTGCAAACCCCAAGACCTTCAGAACATAGACCGATTTCTGGATCCGCAGCCGGCTGTCAAAGGAGGCCGCGTCGAATGGTTGCCCCGTTCCGTGCTCGAGGACAGCGAGCATTCCAGCGAGTTCCGTTATCGGCATATCCCTTCCTTCGGTCTCTCGTCTTCCGATATTTTGTGCCGAGTGCATCATTTACCCGTCCTGTATAAAAGCCTGTCGAGGTCCTTACTAAAAGTTCTTTTCAAATCCTTGTAAGGCTCTGAAAACACTTGGCGTTCCATAAGGTTCGTACTTCCTCCCAGCTGTTCCCCCCGAGCTCCCGCGCTCAGAGTAATGGCGGGGGCACCTTTCCCCTTTTCTAGGTTCAGTCATATGAGCGCACCAAAAGGCAAAGGTCGCGAGAAGAGATGAAAGTCAGGTTCTATGGCACCGAGGCCTTCAGAGGCGCTTCCCGCCGCAACGTCACGAATAGTCAGTTTGCGTAAAAGCCTCCCGGGAATTGGACAAATGCACCCCCGACAATGCGGCGTGCTGACCGGCCCGAACGCCCATAGAGAGCGAGCTTTAAGGAGACAGGGAGCGTGGGGTTCCGCTGGATGCGGATGATACATCTTTCCGATGCGCGTTCATCAATGATTGCCTTCAGCTGACGCCCGGGGACGGCCAGGATTCTTGAGATTGTGCGCGAGGCACCATACCACCGTGCCCATGAAAGCAAATAGGAACGACAGCGCATGCACAAGCACATTCACGCCAGGCCCAGCAGACAGGAAGAGAGCGGGAGAAAGGAAGACAGCCCCAATGAGCACCACGAAGACAACAAAGTTGGCAAGCCGGTTACGGCGGGCCCGTCGCAGATCTGGAGAGTCGGAGTGGCATGGCACGACATCCTGAGACTGACGATCCCCTAGCAGTGCATTGAAGAGACAGAAGACGGATGTGATCCCCCACGCGGCATAGACCAAGCCCGAGGCTCCATAGCTGTGTCCGTAGGTCCACAAGAAAACCGCATTGGCCAAAGCTCCGGAGAGGAACATGCCGAAGATGAAAACCGTCTGCCTGGATCGTCTTTCCATCGCAGGTATCGAATCGTTCGTCACAGCGAATACCAGCGCGAAAGTGAATAAGGAGATCATGTTCGAGAGATAGTGTGGCCAAAACGAACCATGCACGAACATCGAGGTGACGATCCCCCAGGGTGTCCTCGGTGAGTCGGACAGGAGGCACATGGTCGCCGGGAACGAAGAGGAGCCAATCGTGCACGCCGGCGCCGGGAACGCGTATTGCACAAGCAAGACTCCGAGGCTTGCTGCAGCGATGAGAAGCCAGGCGTGGAATACCTTGGTGAATGGTTTCACCGACCGTTCCCAAGGATGGATCAGCCTCGACAACCTGGCATTCATCCAATGCCGACAGGCGGGGCGGGCCTTAAGTCAATTTCCGTTCGGACCCAAGCCCCGCTCGAGAGGGCGGAGCACCTTTGCCCTTTTTCCGTACCCGATTTCAGGCAGAAGATTCAGCACCATCAGTCCTAGGCTAAGAATCGCACCTTGAATCTCGGTATTGCGCCTTCGTGATTGGATTCCTACATTATCGCGGATCGAAACAGGGGCAATCATTTTCGCTTGCATGCTATGATGAAATCTCGGCTGCCGCTACGAGCGGTGTGCCGACCTTAGTATTCCGAACTCCTAGCGTCGGCATCGACGGCATGGTGCTTCCACAGCAAGAGGTTAGGACGATTAATCGGATTTCAGAGACTCTCCCCTACGTTAGGAGCTGGATGACTTCGATTCATCCGAAAGGTCCACTCTCGACAATTCAGATATTCATGCGGGACGTACTCCACAGACTTCCCTGTAACGCCAGGAGCCTTTGACACGACTCTAAGCGGGACCTACGACGGCTTCCAAGCCGACGGGCCCGCCGAAGACGTAGCCGCAGACCATGTTCGCGTTCAGGGCCCCGCCGAAACCGGCCACTTTGGTGAGCAGGTCGAACAGCGCGAATGGATTCTGCACATGGGGCGTGTCCTCCCAGTATTTCATGATGAACTCCTTGATGATCTTGGGCTTCCCTTCCTTGAAGCCCATCATGTCCAGGACGGTCTCGAGCCTCTCGGACAGGTTCCCGCCTGATTGCTTGAGAACGACGCGCCCGGCGACAGCTCCTTGCGCCATGTTTGCAGCATATTTCTCACGCGGGGACGCGGAGGGCGGCTCCACGTTCGCGCCGGGCCCTTCTTTAACCCGTTGTATCGCTCGTCTGCATATTTCGGAGACGATGTCGTCTACCAGGCTGGTCCCCGGGGCGCGTCAGGGCTGCTCCAGTTCAGGGTCTATTCTGGGAGCCCAATACCTTTATCGTCATCCCTGTACTCACTCTCGCCGGCCATGGTTAGTGCCATTGGCGTGCTTGAGACAGGCTTCACACACTCCATGGTTTCATTCTATAGGCGCTGAGGAGCAGATTCTTTGCCAGATGCAGGAACCGATTGGAGCCGCAAGCCCATCCGAATCCTTGTTGACATCGATCGAGCCGCGGTGCGCTTCGCGCCGAGAACGGGGAGGATTCTCTGCAAAGTCGAGCCTCCGCTCCAGGGAAAAGAGGAATGGCTCGTTTCGCTGGATCGCCCCATCATTGTCTTCTTCCCTTGGCCCCGGGTCTTCAGGAGAGTCCTGATTAGATATCGCAAAGATATGGAGGACTCACTTTCTCTCACGTTCGAACGCAGATTTGGCGTTAAGCAGAGCTATGCATGGGTCTACGGCGTGAAGAGTATGCCGCGAGATGAGAAACGACTGCAAGAGGAACAGCTAAGGATGTTGGGTCCGGCAGACATTCATCCCGCCAAGTCAGAGGACTACTAGTTCAGACAATGTCATGAGAGGGCGCTGAAGACGAGACCTCCGGAAGCTGAAGTGACTGACGAGTCCAAAAGCCGGTGACAATCGGGAGTCCGAAATGTTCCAATAAAGTGAGGGAGAACGGGTATTCGATACGGTACCGTTTGGCGAATAACCCGCCACAACCAGTTGAGCTTTCGCTCCGTGTGCCGGTCCTTTGCGAGTCATCCGAGCGGAGACTCTGTTAGGAAAGCGAATTGTGTTAAGGAAAACACGTGACATGTTCCGCTACCCCGCAATCGTGAATGGTTATTGGAATCCGCCAGTTATATATTGTCGTTGGACCAATCCGAAGCGTGAACGGGATCGCCATAGATCATGGGGAGGTAGACATCCAAGTCACGATGCCTCCAACCTTGCCGCCGATCCTCACGAGCACAGCCTGGCGGTGGAGGAGCAGCATCTTCAGGATCCCTGCGCTCTCGCTCTCGTCCACGACGGGGGATGGCGGGCGCATGAAGTGCCTCACGGGCCTGTTCGCCATCTCGGCGTAGTCATCTCCTCCCGCCACCCTCTGCATCAGGTCCTGGTGGACGATCGCGCCGACGAGGTCTTTGCGGCTGAGCTGCGCTGCAAAAGGATGCCTAATCAAGTGAGCGCATATCGAGCAGTTGATGGGGCTAGCTCGGTATCATTTCACAGGGGGAAGAACTAGTTTAGCTCGATTTTCCAAGACATCGTCTGGAATGTCGCGAAGCCCGATCCTGTTCGCGAATAGTGAGTATTGTCGAAGCAGAGCCTCCAGATAGGGTGAGTCCAATCTCACTATCCTGCGAGACTCAGGCAACTTCTCATCGAACTCTCCCCAATCGATTACGAGGACCTTGTCGAGGTGGACAACTAAATCCACGAAATCAGAATAGGGATCCTTCGTTCCTGTTGGAACCAAGGGCATCGAATAAACCCGCGCTAGACCGGTACCCGTCGTATCTTGATTCTTCAATAACGACACGAAGTACTTCACCAACTTCTCTCTCGACGTGTCGGGGATTTTGGTCTCACTCACAAACTTAGAAAACGTTGATGCCGTGAGGAGACAAGCTTGGGCAGCCCTCCGAATCCTGCCATGTCCTGTCATGAGGTCACATGCAGGATTCACCATAATCGCAAAAGAACCGTCAGAGAGACGGTATACATCGCCGCACATTGGAGGGCTCAGTTTGGACGGAACATAGTACCTATCCATCGACAGCATTCTAAGCAACAACTGCACGGTTGCCTTACCTTTGCTGTCGATTGCCTTGATTTCTTCTTCAAATCTCTCTAGCACTCCTCCCTCTAGTTGGAGTTCCCTGGCTGTGAATCTGAGAAACATCTCCAAGAATCCTTGCACATCGTCGATTGCTGAAAGCCAGCCGGCGATTCCGGTTTCTCCGGATCGAACTAATTCCCAAGCCACACGGCCCACTGCCTTATTATTGGTCTTTGCGACCTCCCGGGCAAGATGGAATTCCTTCTTCTGGGACCATTCGTCGATTGTCCCCAAGACCGTCTCCAGCTCAAACTTCCCGAATACCTTGAAGAAGGCGGCAGGCAACTCGCTCGGCACATTGTCTGCTGCATGAACTACGTCGCTTGTCAGTATGGCGATGGGTGCAAAGCAATTCCTCAAGATATACTCGACCAGCTTTTGGGCGGGAACATCCCCGGGGCCCGAACCTTCAATAAACCAATCCAATACTATCAAATCTGCAGCCGGCAAATTATCTAGGCTGTTCTGGGCCTCACTAGAATCCGATGCCTGTATGACGGCGAACCCTGATGAGATTAGTCCGTTCGTGATTTCCGTGCGGTCATCCGGGTCGTCCTCAATGACCAAGGCAAGTCTAGCGATCATTGGAACCCACCTCTTTCTCTCTATGCTCGAAAACGAGCAGGAAGTGGGCGCCCGAATACTCCTCATCAGACGGGAGCAGCTCAACAGACCACCCATGACGCATCATGATGTCCTCCACTATGTACAGCCCGAGACCACGTCCCTCCTCCTTTGTAGTGAAGAATGGTTCGAAAATCGCATCCTCGATGTCTTTCCTAATGCCGGGACCACTGTCTCGGATTGACACCTCCCGTCTCTCTCCATCAATCCGTAAATTGAGACGCCTGTCATTCACTGTGGCTAGCCAAAAGATGGCGTTGTCCAGTATGTTCATGAATATCTGCATCAGCTCTGCACGTGTACACTCGACCTTTAGATCCCGGGATTCTTCGACCTTGACTCTTATTCCAGTTTCTGTGATATCAACGCTAAACAATCTGACAATACTCTGTAGCAATTGCCCGACATCTTGTTCGTAGCTGCGCGGTCTCTTGGCCGTCTGAAGAGGCTGCAATAGTTCGACGATTTCCTTCATCTCCGCAACATGCCCCAGCAAAGATTCCAGAATCGGATTTATGACGGCTAATCCCGCTCCAACCCTTACATGAGCCACCAATGCATTAAGGTTTGAGCTTATCAGGCGCAAATCCCTATCAAGCTCATGTGTGACCCTCTCAGCTGCCATGCCGATTCCAGCCACCTGAAGTAGAATCTCGTTGCGGTGTTCCATGGCCTCAGCAACCGAGCCGTATTCCTTTAGGGCCTTATCCAGCGCCTTCAAGACCTCGGCATCATCGGAGGCAACTTTTCTTGCTTCTTCCATCGCGATAGCCACTTTGTCGACGCGAAGACGAAGCTTTCGCCTTGGCCGCACATTGAATCGCTCCTCCTCGAGCTTCGAGATGAGCCCAATCAAAAGCAGCTTAAGTTCTCGATATGCATCATTCTCGATAAGCCCCTCCCGGTTGGTCTTATCCCTGAGATTAGGATTACCGTTCCTAGTGATATGTACGAACCCAGCGATTTGATTATTGCTGAGACGCAACGTCGGATTGTTGACACGCCTCTGGTTGAGTTCTAGCCAATCATCACCACGTTCACCATAAGGAAAGATTCTGAACGAGTCTCTGAATATGGAGAATCCGCTCATTTCCTTCAGAGCCTCTCTTTCCGCACTTCCCAATCCGGCCTGCCTCAGTCCCGCAGGATCTAGGTCGTAGGCTCGCAGCACTAGTTCGAACGGACCCACACGCGTAGGTTGCAGGATTGGCAGAGGCTTTGCCGCTTTCCTAGGTGACGTCTTATTCGCTTCTTCAACTAAATCTATGACAAGCTCGGATTTCAGTTCAAGAGGCTTCGGCCCGAGATAATTCATTATCTTCATGGTTCCGTTGAACTTGCCGCGTTCGTCTACACTACCCTCGATTGCGTATGGCGCTCCGCTTAACTCCAACGGATTGAGTGTGTCGTCTATCTTCAGTTCAGGGCATACGAACCTGATTGAGAAGCCCTTGAGATCTGCACTTGCCAGCCTTTTAAGGGCCAAGATGAGTTTCTCAAGGTTGGCCTTGGTCCATATCTGCCTGATCTTGGTTATGACAATAAGAGTACCATGATCGGCGCCAACGAAGACATCGGGCTCACGTACGAAAACAGGTACCCTCAGGTCCTCCAGATATCTCGCCCTCTCGAATTGCGCGACATCCCAAAGGATTTCCGTTTCCTTGTCAGCATCGACTGCCCTCGTCACGAGCTTTATGCTTTTTCCGAGCTTCATTGCCGCAAGCCTGCCCACACCTTTCTCGCCAAGCTGAATCCGCCCCCCCAATGATAATCGCGGTTCAACTTTCGACTCTCCCGCATCGGCGTCAATTATCTCGGACGTTGTCTTCCCCGATGTCGCAAGTTCCATCCATGAATCAGATACCGTTTCCGGCTTCATGCCTACTCCGTCATCTCTGATTGAAATCATGGCTTTCTCCGGTGCTCCCATCACCTCTGCCATTTCAACAGTAACATGCTTTGCGTCGGCATCATAAGCGTTCTTAACCAGCTCGATGAGTGCGACTACTTCGTCCCGAATCAGCTGATCTCCTAAAACTGAAAGTAGCCTAGCACGTGCTCGGAATATCAAATCAGGCATGTTATCACCGAGACCTGAACAATCACTTGGCCCATACCCATTGGCAGCAAGATAGCACCTTCCATTTCACTCCTCTTCCTTCATCTGTCGATTCATCCGGAATCTCTTTCGGTTATTCATTACCTCAGACAATCCCCCTTGCCGTATTGGAAAGCTCCCGCCAACTCGACTTCCCCTTGCCATCTCCATCGAGGATCATATATAGTCTGCTCGCCAATGCATAGGCAGCCAACGGCGGGACTGAGTTCCCTATTAAGCGGAAACGATCTCCCATGCTGCCCTTGATGACATACCAGTCGGGGAACCCCTGCAACCGTGCTGCCTCCCGAACTGAGATAGTCCTTGATTGACTGGGATGTATGTGGGAGTAGCAGTCTTTCGATAAGTGAGCGGTAAGACAAGGGCTTGGTTCATTCCATACCAATCGCCTGTACTTATCATGGAAGATATCCGTTCTGTATCTTCGTAATCTCGCCGGCACGTCGAGGTAGGTCGCACCCTGCGCCATCGACCGAAACGACTCGATGTCCTCTCGTCTGTGCCATCTGGCGATATGGGCTGTGAGGCATCCATCCATCCAAGCAGGTCTGACCGCGCGCAGATAGGCTGAGCGCGACTCAGGCAGCCGATACCTGATGGTTTCGCGCGACTGCCCGGCGCTGATTCTCGGCAAATCTTTGATTGCGTCCTTGACCGTCTGACATCGAGACATCGGTTTCAAATCTTCCGGGGGAGTTTCCGGAAAGGTAAAGCGCATACCCAAATCATCACGCAAACCCACGAAAACCAGTCTCTTCCGTCTCTGAGGAACGCCCAGTCTGTCGGCTTCGATTTCCGCCACTTTCACCTCATACCCTAGTTCAGCGATTTCGCTGGATATCTCAGCAGCCATGTCCCTTCCAAAATAGGTCGCCATTCCGCAAACATTCTCCATCAGGCAAGCTTCAGGTTTGAAATAGCTCACATATCCAAGGAATGACCTGTAGAGCCGATTGCGTGGGTCTCTCATGGGGCTCCAAGATGGGTCCAAGCGCCCAAGCGATTTCAGTTTCCCCCTTCCGACTCGACTCCATCCCTGACACGGCGGTCCTGCGGCGATGACTGATGGGCGCCTTAGATTCTTCGGGAGATTTTCAAGTCGCCGTGCCATGGCCTTTGGTCCGAATCTTCGAATATCTCGCTTGATGATGACTGGAGGCGATATGACTTGATTATCACGTAATGTATCGACGGCCGACTGGTCACAATCGATGGCGGCGACGCCTATGAACCCCGCAGCCGCAAAGCCAAGTGACAGCCCACCTCCACCTGCAAAGAGGTCAATCACTGATGGAACCTTGCTCATTCCCTTCACCAGTCAGACAATTAGCTGACAGCACTTGTCCCTGCAAGGGTCCTTATGATAAAAGCTTTTGTGGACACCCTGTGAAATGTGAATCCTTCAAGACTGCCGAGTGTCGTGTTGTGGATGAATCCATAATTACAAAACCCATCGAGTGTTTGGGATCAATAGCTGCCGGACCCATCGAATCTAATGGGGAACATGAATGGCCAAAGGCAAGAGAAAACGAATCGCGGCGAAGACAAGAAGCCAAATGATGAGTATGATTCGGGGCGCGAACACAGGGCCCGAATTGCGGCTGAGGAAGGCACTTCGAGATTGCGGCTTGCATTACGTTGTCACTCCGAAAGACGTTCCCGGGCGGCCCGACGTCGTATTCAGGGGAGCGAAAGTCGCCGTCTTCTGCGATGGGGATTTCTGGCATGGCCGGGGTTGGAAGAAGGATCAGGACCATCCAGAATTCCACACTCATCGCAGGTTTTGGATTCGGAAGATTGAAAGAAACATGGCACGTGACGAAGAGGTAAACGCAGCGCTCCAAGAGGACGGTTGGACAGTATTGAGATTTTGGGCCAGCGACATAGAGAATGATGCGCTTGGTCTGGCGAAGGAGATTTCTTCTCATGTCCAAGAGAATCAATCAGCTAAGCGGCGACATCGGACCAAGAAGCATTGCGGAAATCCCTGAAATGCTTACCTCCAACTACGGGTAACCGTCCTAATCGGGGAAGTCGCGAGCCAGAAACAGATTCTGAATCAGGTCACCCAATCCTTACACAGCAATTCCGCTTGATCCAAGACAGTTTCCGTCGCCTTCTTTTGCTTGTCGGGTGGATATCCATATTTCCTAAGAACCCTCTTCACCATGATGCGCAGCTTCGCCTTCGCGCTCTCCTTCACCGTCCAGTCGATGCTGACGTTCTTGCGGACAGTCTCGACCAGCTCCCTCGCAATGGTTTTCAGCGTCTCGTCGCCCAGCACCTTGACAGCACTGTCATTGGTCTCAAGGGCATCATAGAAGGCAATCTCCTCCTCGGACAGACCGAGGTCTTTGCCCCGAAGGTTGGCCTGCCTCATCTCCTTCGCGAGCTCGATCAACTGCTCGATCACCTGCGCGGTCTGAAGCGCCCTGTTGCGGTATGCGCGAACGGTCTTCTCCAGCATCTCGGCGAACGAGCGCCCTTGAACGAGATTCCTCTTGGAGCGCGTGGTGATCTCCTCGTTCAGGAGCTTGCGGAGAAGTTCCACCGCCAGGTTCCTTTGAGGCATCCCTCTGACTTCTGCGAGGAAGTCATCGGAGAGAATCGAGATGTCAGGCCTCTTCAGGCCTGCCGCCGCATAAATGTCGATGACCTGATCCATGGCGACGGCTTTCGAGACAAGCTGGCGTATCGCGTGGTCAAGTTCCTCTTCAGGGGTTGGGGATTTTGCCCCAGATTTTGCCAGTGCGCTGCGAACCGCCTGGAAGAAGGCGACGTCGTCACGTATCTCAAGCGCCTTTTGATGCGGCACCGCCAAAGCGAAAGCCTGCGAGAGTTCGGTCACCACCTTGAGCAGGCGATCTTTCCCATCTTCCTGCGCAAGGATGTGTTCCTGCGCGGCGGGCAACAGGCCCAAGCGTTGAGTGGGAGAACCTTTGACCCATGACGATCGGTCGAAACCATGGAACATGTCGTGGCAGATTTCGTACTTCTCGAGCATTACCGCCACCGCCTCCTCCTGGTCTATGGCCGTCTTGCCAGTGCCGCCACTCTGCGTGTAGTCAGCAAGAGCCCTCCGGAGCTGGTCCGCCAGCCCGAGGTAGTCAACGATGAGCCCACCAGGCTTGTCATGATAGACGCGGTTGACTCTGGCGATTGCCTGCATCAGCCCATGGCCCCGCATCGGCTTGTCGATGTACATCGTATGCAGACACGGCACATCGAAGCCCGTCAGCCACATGTCACGCACGATGACCAGCTTCATAGGGTCAGCGGGGTCCCTGAAGCGGTTGGCAAGAGCCTCCCTTCGCGGCTTGTTGCGGATGTGTTGCTGCCAATCTAAGCGGTCAGATGCAGAACCCGTCATCACAACCTTGATTGCGCCCGTCGTGTCATCTTCGTCGTGCCAATACGGACGTAGTGCGATAATGGCGTTGTAGAGATCGACACAGATGCGGCGGCTCATGCAGACGATCATTGCCTTGCCGTCCATCGCGTCCAAGCGTTGCCCGAAGTGGTTGACGATATCTTGTGCAATCAGCTTGAGGCGCTTCTCTGTCCCGACCACGGCCTCAAGCGCCGCCCACTTCGACTTCAATCTCTCTTTGTGCGCTTCTTCCTCACCCTCCGTGATATCCTCGAACTCCTCGTCCACGTGCGGTCTCTCCGCACGGTCAAGTTCCAGCTTGGCGAGGCGGCTCTCGTAGTAGATAGGTACGGTGGCTCCGTCCTGGACCGCCCGTTGGATGTCGTAGATGCTCACGTAGTTCCCGAAGACGGCGCGGGTGTTCCTGTCGGCCACTTCGATAGGCGTCCCTGTGAATCCAATGAATGATGCATTCGGCAGAGCGTCACGCATGTGGCGGGCGAACCCGTCGATGAAGTCGTATTGGCTCCGGTGCGCTTCGTCTGCGATGACCACTACATTCCTCCGCTCAGAGAGCTTGGGGAAGCTGTCCCCTCTCTGTTCAGGGAGGAACTTCTGGATGGTCGTGAAGACGACCCCGCCAGCCGCCACTTGGAGCAGTTCGCGCAGGTGGGCTCGGTCTTTCGCCTGCATCGGCTTCTGCCGGAGTAATTCATGACAGCGAGCAAAGGTGCCGAACAGCTGATCGTCTAAATCGTTGCGGTCAGTGATGACCACAAGGGTGGGATTCTCCATGGCGGGATGGAGGATGATGCTCCCCGCATAGAACGCCATTGTGAGGCTTTTGCCAGATCCTTGAGTATGCCACACGACACCTGCGCGCTTGTCGCCGCTTGGACGGGACGCGTTGACCGTCGCCTCTACCGCCTTCGCGACAGCATGGAACTGATGGTAGCCCGCGAGCTTCTTGCTGAGTTGCCCGCCTCTGCCCTCCTCAAAGACGACGAAATGGCGGATGTATCGGAGGAAACGCTCCTTGGCGAAAAGACCCCTGATCAGCACTTCGAGTTGCGTCATCGTGGCGGGAGCTAGCTCCTCACCTTCGACGGTCCGCCATGGGAGGAACCATTCGCGGTTGGCGGTGATTGATCCGAATCGCGTTTCCAGACCGTCCGAGATCGCCAGCACTTCGTTGTAGTTGAAGAGGGACGGAATCTGCTGCTTGTAGGTTTGAAGCTGGTTGAAGGCGGTCCAGATGGTAGCGGTCTCGTCTGCGGGATTCTTGAGTTCAATCACCGCGAGGGGCAGACCGTTGATGAAGAGGATGATATCCGGACGGCGGTTGTGTTGGCCCTCTACCACTGTGAACTGGTTGATGGCGAGCCAATCGTTATTGTCTAAGGTGTCGATATCGAGAACCCGAGCCTGGGCGCCTGCTATCGATCCATCTTGGCGGCGGTACTCGACAGTCACGCCATCGGCGAGCATCTTGTGCAGCTTGCGGTTGCGAGCTTCCAAGGTGGACCCATCAAGCCGCGTCAGCTTCCGAAATGCCTCGTCAACCGCTTCTGGCGGGAGCTCAGAATTGAGATGCGCGAGTGAATGACGCAGGCGCCGTTCAAGGATTACCTCGCTGTACTCGTTTCGCTCGGCGAGTCGTTCCCCAGGCGCGATATCGGGTCCATTCAGGACGGTGAAGCCCAGACTCGACAGCCATTCGAGGGCGGCTTCTTCGACAACTGATTCCGTTACTCCCACCATCAAGTCGGCCTCCCGATGATGCGCTCGGGGGCAGGAACCCGCAACTCTCTAGAAATCAATCTCGGCAGGAGCGTATTGCGCAGGGTGGCGAGTGTGCGGAATTCATGCCCGTTAGCCGCAATCCTTCGAGTCAGAGACTCAGAGATTGCTTCAAAGACATCGAGTAGTTCTCTCTGCGGAAGCGGAACCTGATAATCGGCCAGCGATTTCCACTTCACATAGGGGATGGTCGTTCCTACGGAAGCCGTAGTTGCATAATCGATCACCTCGTCGCTGGAGAAGTAGAAGAGAGCGAAGTGACGAAGAAAACGCTGCTTCGGGCGCAAGACAAAGGTAGTCGTGCGCGTGATGCCATCAAAGAATGCCATGCCGACCTTGTGGAAGTAGGGACGCATGGAGCCGAAGAGGATGTCACCTTTCTTGAAGGCGATGATACTGCTGTTGACTGCCGAGCCAGACTGGTAGTTGGTGATATCGATAGACCTAGCGGGTATATCTTCCAGGGCGATGTATTTTTCGTGGTTCTTCGCGGGAGACGGCTCCACTCGCTCAACCTGTGACTCAACCAGTTCGCCGAGAGTGCTGGCACGCCACCCCGCCGGAATCTCCCCCAACTCCGAATCCTCGAACCTATCAGGGAATAGCTCGGCAGTCTCCTTGGGCAATCCCAGGTCCTGCCCTTCAGTCCTCGCCCGTACAGGGTCAAAGTCCACGAACCACGACTTGAAGATAGCCCGGGCGATTCCCTCCAGTGTCTCGTTCATCTGGCGGTTCACCTCGATCTTGTCATCCAGGGTGCCGAGGATGTGGGCGATGGAACGCTGTTCTGGGAGAGATGGTATCTCAACTGGAATAGTCTTGAGGATCGGGATTCGCAGGTTGCTTACGGTTGATCCAGTTCCTTCACTAGCACGGATCTCGTGCTGGACCTCGGCGGACTGAAGGGCATAGAGCAGGAAGCGGCCGTCTATCTTGCTCCTGTTTGGTCGCAGAAGCACCATTCTTTGGCCCAAACAACAGCGGAGACCAGGAGGGACCATGCACACCTCGCCCATCGGCGCTTCACGAGTGATAACTAAGTCGCCCTCAGCAGGGGCGGCCCGCCGCGTTCGCTCAGCGTAGTGGGCTTCATCGGTATAACTTGGCTCTGAAAGATCCAATCGGCCATTGCGGATGTTCTGATTGCGGAGAACAATTACTCCGGAATCCGTCCACCTAGGTGTCGAATGCGGGCAATCAACTACCAATTCACAGAGGTCGACAATACGCGCGCTATTCACCATAACCCAGCTCCGTCAGGTTCTTGGCGATTGCGGCATCTAGCGCGCGTGCCTGCTCGGTCTGAGCGTGCAGCGCGACGGTTAGTCGATTCATCTTCTCATCAAACGGCTCGCCGTCGTCCTGGGTTTGCTCCGCGCCCACGTAGCGGCCCGGTGTGAGTACATAGCCGTGCTTGCGAACATCCTCCAGCGTCGCCGCCTTGCAGAAGCCAAGGACATCAGCGTATGTTTTGGCACCATCCTTGTTCCCACGCCAAGCATGGTATGTGTCGGCAATCCTTTTGATGTCTTCAGTTGTCAGCTCTCGGTGCACACGGTCAATCATTGTACCTAGCTTCCGGGCATCGATGAAGAGTACCTCACCTCGCCTGTCCCGGAAGCGAGTATTCATCTTATCCCGGGCAACAAACCAGAGACAGGCAGGGATTTGGGTGGAGTAGAAGAGCTGCCCTGGCAAAGCCACCATGCAGTCCACGATGTCCGATTCGATGAGACTCTTCCGAATCTCTCCCTCGCCACTCTGGTTGCTGGACATGCTCCCGTTGGCGAGGACGAACCCGGCAGTCCCTGTCGGGCTGAGATGATGTATGAAGTGCTGAATCCAAGCGAAATTCGCGTTTCTCGCAGGCGGCACACCGTACTTCCATCGCTTGTCCTCTCTGAGGAGCTCCCCCTTCCAATCGCTGTCATTGAACGGTGGATTGGCGAGAACGAAATCGGCCTTGAGGTCTTGATGCAAATCACGGTGGAAGCTGTCCGCGGGCTCAGGTCCAAGGTTGGCATCAATGCCGCGAATCGCGAGATTCATCTTCGCCAGCCGCCAAGTCGTGTGATTCGACTCCTGGCCATAGATTGCGATATCCCCAGCTCTGCCGCCATGCTCCTCGATGAACTTCTCGCTCTGAACGAACATGCCGCCCGAGCCGCAGCAAGGATCATACACTCTGCCCTTGTACGGCGCGAGCATCTCTACCAGCAGTCGGACAACGCACCGAGGCGTATAGAACTGTCCGCCTTTCTTTCCCTCGGCGCTCGCGAACTGACCGAGGAAGTACTCGTACACCCGACCAAGGATGTCCTTCGAACGATTCTCCCTGTCCCCTAGCCCGATGGTGCTAACCAAGTCGATCAATTCACCGAGACGCTGCTTATCCAGGGCGGGCCGGGCATAGTCCTTCGGCAGTACGCCCTTCAGCGTCTTGTTGTCGCGTTCAATTGCGACCATGGCATCATCAACAATCTTGCCGATGGTGGGCTGCTTTGCGCTAGCCTGAAGATACGACCAGCGCGCCTCCTTGGGGACCCAGAAGATGTTGTAGGCCCGATATTCGTCAGGATCTTCGGGATCTGCTCCACTCTTCTTTTCAGTAACCAGCTTCTTGTGATGCTCTTCAAAAGCATCAGAGATGTACTTCAGGAATATGAGGCCCAAGACGACGTGCTTGTACTCGGCGGCATCCATGTTGCTACGAAGCTTATCCGCCGCCTGCCAAAGCTTCGTCTCAAAGCCAAGCGTCGCTCCATTGTTGGTCTTGCCCCCTGTCCTCCTCGCTTTCCTAGCCATGTTTTCCCCTCAAGAATCCAGCGTCGCACAATCGTTCATTACGACCAGACATCCTGCCACACCATGCAGCGAGAAGCATTGTCTCCTTCAATGAGTAATGATAGTCCTCCTCTTGAGCCTTCCGTCAGGGAGTCATCGGAAGGTCCGATTCAGAATCGAACGTTAATCCTCTTCCGGAAGCATGATCGTGATGACTGGCTCGCCGCAGTCGCCGGGAGAGTATTTCGCCCTAAGGTAGATTTGACCGCGGGTTGATGGGTCCTTGATGGTGGCCTTGAACGTGACCACCTCGCCTCTTGCACCGAGAGCACACAGCCGAAACATCCACAAGATGTCCCACAACCGTCCCTCGGGGGATTGTCCTTCAACTTGACAAGGTTCCAATCCTCCAACAAGCTCCCATACAGCTCTGGTTACCGCCACAGGATGCCTGATGCCCAGCTCATGAGCGAGCTTGGAGATGTCGACCAGAGTGCCATCAGCTAGTGCTTGTCGTCTTGTATAGGAATGAATCAAGCATCGATTCTCAGGATTCTGCATGATGGCATCCTAAAGCCATGTTCAAATCTTACGGAGAATCCCTTGACCTTCATGTAGCTGACCTATGCATGTAGTGGCGCTGTCAAACCATCGTCATATGATGATGAATCTCGATTTCTCAGTCTTGGCGATGGATTTCGTCTCGATGGAAGGGGATTGGGACCGAATCTTCTCCGAAAAGCGATGGCATCGTCCAATCAGACTGAGCTCATGCCGCGACGATTTCTCAGAGCTTTTCAACATCCGATTTGATTATCCTTTCAGAGTTGAGAGCCACTGACAGTGGATGTCTCCTTTTCGCGGATCAAAGCCCATCGCTATCGATTAATATCCAGTCCGCCTAACGATGCAAGGGTGGAAACGGTGGGATACAAGAAAAGGCGAGATGCGTGGCTCATGGACAGTTTTCAAAAAGCCGGAATTCAGGTCGAGCACCTCCGACTGTGGGGGCACAATCGTTTCGTAATTCATACGGCAGACGACCGCGAGCATGCGCAAGTCGTTTGGTCTTTGCTCGATCGTGATCGATGCTTGGTGATCGATACATCAAGAATCAGGGATATTGAGCATGATCAGACCCTCTATCCTTCGAGGTACATCCATCGTTTGCTCGCGAGTGATTCACGGAGAGGGTTTCTGTGGATGTTTACGGTCTGGGCAATAGCCCTATCGGCTTCCGTGGCAATCCCGGTCTTGCTCACTCATGCCACGATAGACACCGCCGGGGGTATTGCAATCCTCGCAGTCTGGATTGGATTTCTCGCCGCAATATGGTTCTGGCTCAAAGATGAGAAGGAAGCGGCTGACGCCAGAACCATGTTTGTGCGGCTCGTTCTTGGTGTTAGTGCTGGAGTGGCCTGGTCCTTGCTCTTCGGGTTTCCGAGTATTCTCACGATACTCGGGGGGACATGGGTGTTTATGATCGCTAACATGCTCTTCATAGGGTCGATAGGTTACGACCGCTTCCTGCTCGAGCAGCGAATCCGGGAGGTAGGAGGAAGGCTTCTAGAAAGTGAGGCAGAGCATCGCCTCCGCAAGTTGTCGGACAGATCACAGTAGATGAAAAGTAGGATAGTCACAATCGTCTGGCGATCGATGAGGATTCGTGAACCACAACCTTGTCTGGCGATAGGCTACCTACGACGTGGTTGGGAATCGCCAATTCAGAAGAGTATGAAGATGGAGAGCCCTGGACCCTAAATCCTGCAGAGTATTCATCTGCCTCAGGGGTACGTTTCTTGAAGAACCTTCTCCAGCTTCACATTGACTTTGTATTTCGCCTCGATTTTCTTGATCTTGAACAGCTCTTGCAATGCATTAGTCGCGAGCGTCACGATGTTGCTCACGATCTGTAGGTACGCGGTCGCGTAGTGAATAGTCGCTCCAGCTTTCATTCGAAGGTAGTTGAGTTCTTGAGAGGTGAACTGCCTGCCTATGATCGCACTCAAGAAGCGATTCAACTCCGCTCCTTGCTGAAGATTCTCCCGCTTCATATGGTGTGCGTATTCAGTCCACCTGTAGAGCTCAGTCAGAACCACGACAAGATCTGTATTGAAGAGCCCAATGTTTGTGAGCATCTTGTCATAGACATCCTTCGGAAAGTCAGCATCGGCGATCTCTATGTATGCTGGAGAACTCGGTCCTTCTTGGAATTTTCTTCGCGTCTCTTCGAGAGAAGGCATATTGACCTCGAGCGAGTGTTTCGCCGTTGCTTCGATGGCTTGAATTTCTGAACTCAGGACGACTGCCATTTTCCTTTTTTCGCTTCTTCCCGAGAACCACGTTTGAACGAACGAGCCAAGAAGGCCGAGTGTGAAACCAAGGAGTACGAGCAACGCTGATTCTAACACATCAATCATGATCGGCCCTATCGGTGTTCATAGCTTATCTTGGTTTCGAATGGTTCCCTGACTCTATGGCCGCGGCTCACAACCCTTATATCGGTGTCGCGAAGAATAGTCCTACAGAGGCTACAAGCAGTCAGGTCGGCCCCGGTAGGTATAGCCCATAATCAATGGCTCAACTTGTCGGTGACTGCCCTCTCCCGAGAGGATAAGGCTCGCGCCCCTCGACGACGCTGACTGCGGCGAATAGTGATGGCACAGGGGACACTTCACGATTCTCGGACAATGATTCGGATATGAAGGGCTCTTGTCTCCGGACCTGTTTATGGAGAATGGTCTTTTGGTTCCCTGGAATGCAGCGTTCGTTCAACATCGTCGATGACCTCCATGAAGGATGAAAGCATCCCAGCGACTCGGCGTTCATGTGCTCTTCCGGATGGCGTTATGTCATAGTACGTGAAGAGTAATTCGCCCACTTGGTTTCGGACTGGGTGCTCGATGACTGCCCCGATTAGCTTCAATTCGGACATAAGCTGCTCGGCCTCCGGCCGGCGGCCAACGATCATGCGAATCCTGTTCAGACTGCGATGCTTCTTGATCGCCGCGTCCAGCCCCATGTCGATGCCCCACCTGTCGCATTCGCTCGATAGCAGACGCAGCACACGAAGATGTCGCGAAAGGCGCGTGACTTCCTTCGGACTGATCGCGATTTTCTTGAAGCTTTCTCCCGACAATCGTCATCCGACATACGGGACGATGATGTCATACTTTCGGTCGCTCGTTTCAACCAGAAGCTCAATCGGACATGCGTGGGCCTCTCCCCCACGCAGGGACCCGATTGGGAAGAGTATCCAATACATGTCCAGCCAATCGGAAACGTTCTCGGGGACATCGGCGTTCGCAGTTTGAATCGCAATGATGCGTCTGGGGGGTAGTCTCTGTCTTCGACAAATGTTTTCGACCTGTTCCTTGAGTACGCGCAAATCCGCGATTCCCACGCTTTTGTTATAGACTTTAATGAAAAGCTGGGCACGGCGCAATGGTGAGGCGAACCGCCTGATGAAATAGATATCGAAATGGAAGTTGGGGTCGCATCCTTTTGGGCACGCGTCCCTTTGAACCTCACGGCCCTTGAGCACCTTCGCCCAGTTGTCGTCTGATGAAATCAGCCACATCAGCGCACGCGTCGCGGGATTTGAATCATTGGGGATGGCCGGGTTGGGATCCCATGTGAGGATTTTGCTAATCGTGTCTAGCCGTCTGTCGAAAAAATCAAGAAACGTTTCCGAACGAAACGAAAGTCCAGAAATGAATAGACACGCTATGCTCAACCCGAATATCAATCCCGCAACCCAGGCGTCAATGGCGCCCATGCTGATGAGGACTAGGAGCGCTAAGATGAGAATGGCTCCGGCGGAGATACCTCCAAACTCACCGAAGGTGACCACGGCCCGTAGTTTGGGAATGTATCTCTGCGTGACTTTCGCCAGGTCAAAGAGGGCTTCTAACGGATCCCCGACTTCAGCTTCTCGCCGAGCCTTGTAGGTCACTGGGAGATACGAGAGGCGCACAGCATTAAACAAGAAGTGGTGAGAGCATCACCATCTGAATGGTGAGGCATTCACTTCTTGGCTTTATTCATTGGCTGGCATAGATGCAGTCGATGATCGCACTTTCCCCGAAACTGCTGGTCGTAACGATGATTGGGATTACCCTCATCGGCGTGAGCGTTACAATCGTCATAAACCGACCCCCCGAACGGCAGGTTCCGCCCGTCATGCGCCACGTTCCCGATACTGATGGCGACGGCGTTCCGGATGACCAAGACCTCCTAATAAGAGGGGATGCGGGAATTCGCGTTCAAGTCGAGAGCTTTCAGGCTAAAAACTCATGCGGAAATTTGCTTCCATTGTTCAATCCCAGGTGTCAGCCGAAGTTCATGTTGTCCATCGACACCAACTTGGACGGATTCTGGGACGAGACATATGAGAAGGCGTTCAAGGACACCAATACAGTGTCTTCTGTCTTCGATGAAGTGGTGGATGTCCCGGATTCGGCGACCCGGGTCCGCGTTTACTTGACTATAGTCGACCAAGACGGCGGTGATAGCATCGATTTCTGGAGCGCGCATTACCCTCAGCTCGGGAGCATCGATATTTCACTTTGCCAAGGGTCACAATCTCTAGACATGGAGGGTCATTCCAGCGTTTCGGCTTCGTTGAGCCTTATTGTGGACGTGGTCTCCTACATGCCGTTCCCTTGAATGTCGTGCGTGCGACATGGCTAATGGAGAAGCGGACAGCCGCCCGTCCCCCTGTTCGAAAGTGCAGTGGCTCCCTTTGCTGCCCATGCTGCCTCTCACGGCGGACTTGCCATCGCGCTCCGTTCCTCCCCTATTGAGACTATCCCCGGCGATCCCGTCCCTAGGCTCACCACCGTCGTGCCGCTCCTCGCCTTCCCCGCATTCGAATATTCCATAAAGTATGCCCTTTTCGTCCTTTCCTTCATCGAGAACGGGACGAGGGTTTAAGGCCACAACCCCGTCTTCATCACTAGCCAGAGATTAACCATGCCACCCTCCGCCGTCCGGACGGTCAACGACCTCATGTACTGGCAATACGCCAAGATCATCGCGGACTCTGCCAGGATGGGCAAGCGCCAGTGGCCCTTCGTCATGGACCGCTTCAAGAAGCTCCAGTCGGGGGAGATCGCCTGGGACTCGATCAGGGAGTACGTGAAGGAGCGGGAGGACACCCGCCGCTGCATATACTGCGGGAAGAGCGCCGACTTCACCCTGGACCGCCTCATCCCGAGGGCGCTCCACGGGCCCCAGGACGAGAAGAACGCCGTCTGGGTCTGCGCCCCGTGCAACAGCTCCAAGGGCGCGCGGCGGCTCTACGAGTACTGGACCGCGCGCGGGGGGCTGAAGGCGGCGAAGTACGACGTGCCGCGCATAGCCGAGGGCAAGTGCCTGAAGCTCCTACACGACATGTTCGACCAGGCGGGCCTCCTGGGGCTGGAGGAGAACGAGATCCGCGCGCGGTTCTGCCCCGAGTGCGACCTGAAGCAGACGTGCGTCCACGAGGGCTCGGAGGGGAGGCTGTCGCCGCTGTGCCTGGATGGGATCGCGACAGTCATCCTAAGAGCGAAGTCGGAGTAAGACAGCCAAGGTTCGCAACGACTGCGCGATTCGGGCTGAGGAATCTCGCGCCTGCAATTCCCATGCCCCGATGATTCGACTCGTGATCACCGGAATCCCGCCGAGCAACTCGTCGGCAAGCTACACCAACGAGCGACCTTGATTACCGAGGCCAATGTCGTTAAATACCCATGAACCCATTTGATTTTGGATTACACGGTTCCGGAGTCGCGGAACCCACAACCACATCGATTACACGCCTCGGGGCCCTCTGGGTCGCCGAGGCCCCAATATGGCTGATCGATTCTGTTGATTTCCTCCCCATGGAGGCTACCTGATGGACAAATCCAGGTCCATCAGCCTCATCGATGGCGGGTGGTTGGAGAAGGCCCGCCGGGGCATCGTCTCTGACGCCAAGTGGGACCTGCAATCGTTCGCCAACCGACTCGTCCCAAGATATCACTGGCGTTTCCGCACGTACTATTTCGACGCACTTCCCTTCAAGGACAGGAACAGTCCTTCGAACTCGCAGCAGGAGAAGTATCGCAAGAAAGAGGAGGAGTTGCGTGCCATCGACCGTCTTGAGCGATTCACGGTACGCAAGGGTACTGCACGCAGACAACAGTGTCTGGCTATCTCAAGGGCGGGGGATTCCAGCCCGCCATGACACAAGTCGTGACCATAGAGCAGAAGATGGTCGATGTCCTCCTGGCGGTGGAGTTGACGAGGATAGCCTGGTCGAAGGAGGCACTGCACATAGGCCTCGTTGGCGGCGACGGCGACTATGTCGCGGCAGTCAGGGCTGCGAGAGATGCGGGGGCAATCGTGAGACTGTTCTATGTCAAGACACGAGAGACTTCGGTGGCGCCGGAGCTCTTCGACACCGTCGACGAGCGTGTTGACTTGACCAGCATTTTCCAGGATATGGAGGAAGGAAAACCCATACCAGAGAAGTGAATCGGATTCATACTTGCGCGCCGGGGACTGAAGAAATACCTTCGATGAGAATATCCGAGAAGGCTTCCCCGCTATCACTATCAGCAATCATATCGAGCGTCATAACACGTATCATGCCACATAGAAAGCGCTCGTTATCGCTATCGATTCCGAGACTCTTCGGTCGCCCTAGACTCCCTTCCAATCTTTTCAAATACTTCCCCGCGAATATCTCACGCGAGGGGACTTGTTTTGGACGGCTTCACCAAAGCTGACATGATTGTCATGCGCCTGTACCGCCTCCGCCACCATTGCCAAGACGACGTGTTCCCCATTGAGATGACCCATTTGGGCGTAGCCAGGATGCTCGGGATCGGCAAGACTCACGCCGCCAACGAGCTGAAGAAGCTGGCGCGGGAAGGCCTCGTGGAGATCAAGAAGAAGTCCAGGGTCGCAGAGGGGAAGCGCAAGATGAACGTCTACATACCCACCCCTGCGGGGCGGAAGCTCGCTGAGAGCCTCGGCAAGACCTACGGTGTCGACCTCGGGGCGAGGCCCGTGAACGGCGACCGGCCGCAGCACTCATGGCTGCTGGAGATGGACAACCTCGCATCCGAGCATCGTCCGAACGCCCCGACCGGACCCCCGAAGCTCCCGAGAGACGAGCCCGAGAATCGTCCTGGCGCTCCCCGATCCTGAGGGCCGCGCAACTCTCCAATGGCGGTCTCCGCCCTCTTGATGTCTGATCGATTGAGAGTCCATATTCACACTTAATTCACACTTAATTCACAGTGAATGTGCCAGTGAGAATCAAGTACCCGCCCGCCAACGTCTTACCCACTCCCCGTGGGGGGACGCATACGAACTCCACGGGGAAGGAAAAAAAGAGGAGGTGAAAAAAAGGATGACCCTTTCCGAAACACAGACGCTCGGTTTCTCTTCGACCGTGCAGAAGACCTTCCTGGAGGAGGGCGCTGCGCTCAGAACGGCCGGTTACGACCCCGACGCGATGCAGAGGAACCTGAAGCAGCTCCACGACGAGGTCGTTACCCTGGGCGCGGACCAGGAAGACCTGAAGAGGCAACTGAAGGACAAGACGAAGCAGCTCAACGATGGGCTGAAGCGCCTCTACAACCTGACGTCCGGAGGAGTCGACGCCCTGATGACGGCGGTCGAGAAGTCGTCGCCGGCGGCGAAGAACATCCGGAGGCTCAGGAGCAGGATCCGCAGGTCGGACTACGTGGAGTCCCCG
>JAFNFQ010000081.1 GCA_017885655.1 Methanobacteriota archaeon
CGGGGGAGGCGTAGGGGGGAGGGCATTGATAGATGTTGATGGTTGGATAATCGGCGCTCCTCGACCTGTCCTTCAATACACAGGGAGTTCGAATCCCGGCGGGGTGCATTTATGTCGCATGATAGTGAATGATCCGCTATTGCGAAGGCATTTAGTACGAGCGATTCTCTCCCGATAAAGAAAGGGGAATCATGTCCGTGGAAGTGGACCTAAATCAGTTTGTTACTGGAGGGTACTTCATCACCAAGCCTATGGCCCGCCCCGATTTTCTCAGCGTATCTCCGGGGCCAGAAATGCCGGAGCGCTTCATCAGTCTCAGCCATTGCTTCGCCGATTTCCTGCCAGGTACTTGGGTCTGGGAGGACTGGGACAAACGAATCGATCGGGCCAAGGAAGTTGGGAAATGGGGCATAGACTCCGGGCGTACGACTGAAGTCATCGGATGGGTTCGATCCCGATACGTCTCTGGTGAAATGGGGTGGATCTATGTTTTCTGCACCCTGGACACACCGCGTGATTTCCTCAGGCACTTCGATGTCCCCCTAGACGACCTTGTACTGGTTGGAATCGGTCTGCATCGACGTGATGTATCCCGTCTTATGAAGTCGAGGCCCAAGCGGGAATCCGCTCCCGGCGGAGAATACCTGTTGATCTCCAAAGGTCTCGATCTTGCCCCTGGGGGGACGCTCCGGGGCTTTGAGCCGCTCGTGCTTGGCTCTGGCGGTTCGTTTCATACATGGCTCTGCAACAACCTACCTGAACTGGCTTTCGCGAAGAAAGGAATACGTCCGAATGCGCACGGCTTTCTCGACAGACTGGAAGATGCAAGATGGGTCGCGGATTACGTCAACGAGGATCCCTATCAAAGAGGCGAACCGGGTCTGTGGCTGCCGTGGCTGGTCATGACCTATCCAATCAAGTGAATCCGGTCCTTCGTCACCTAAATCCATCCCATCATGGGATGGCTAATTATGAGGCCCGACATTGCAGACATCCGATTCCTCATGAATGCTTTCCCCCCTATGTGTTCAGATCCAATTCAACTCGATTGATACTGAACCAGGAATGGAAAGGTGCCCCCGCCCTCGGTCGGAGAGCGGGAGCTTGGGGGACAAGGAACAGAGCAAGACAGCGAGCCTGGAGCGTTTCGCATTATGCGGGGGTTTTCGGAGTCATAATAGATGTTGATGAGCGGGCTGCCGACGGTGTAGAGTTTCATCGACTTCTTCGCCCTTTTCGAGACAGTTGAGGCCTAATACTGTTCAAACCCCTTTCTCTCCTTTAGATTCCTCTCGGCCTATAAGAGCGAATATCAACCGTCTCCGTTCTCAAATCGGTCGATCAGAGTACATGAAACGCTACATGAGCGGGCTGCCGACGGTCACCACACTCCGCTTGAACGAGGTCCGACCGTCCATGCGATGTCGCCGTTTCCGTCAGGTTGAAGTCTCCGCCGCATTTTGCCATGCGGGGGAGCGAGGCTGTTGTGGCGAGCCGATTTAGATCATTGCAGCCGGGAGACGAAGGTATTCGACGCCCTTCGCCAAAGGTACTATTGGGATATCCTCAAAGCGGTCATGGCCGTCCCGAATCCTGCCAAGAAAACCCATTTCCTACATGAATGGCGTTTCCCTCACCGATATCGCCGTCATCGGCCCTTGGCTGGCCTCCCATCCGCGGGACACCATCGTCGCGGCAGTGTTGCTGATTGGCAACCAATGAAAGAACATTCGGCGTTTCCGGAATGGAATCCTGTCCGGGGCCGAGAGGTGTTCACCAACAGGACAAGCGTCGCGGCCTTCTGCGATAGAGTCGCGCCTTACGCATAAGAACCGAGCATCTGACAACTGCAAGCTTCCATCAAAGGCTAAAGCTAAAGCTGTTGGATATGGTTAGGCTGATAGTTTCACTCACCCCTCGCAGATACACCTATGGATATGGATGCTCTTGTGACGGTGCATGAAAGATCCCAATATCCCCCCAACCGTGGGCCAGCGAGAAGACGGGTCGGGCGGAACCCCGACAGAGGGCGAGAAGGAGATTCTCAAGGACCTCTTCTTCGACGAGCCGGCGTTCGTGAATCGTCTCAAAGACACCGTGCAGCGCGCCCGGAAGTTTCTCCAGATTGACCCCCAGACGGGTCGCGTCGTCCTGACTCCGGAGGCGAGAGCGATGCGTGTGCAGGACCAGATTCGGGCCTTGACCACGGGCCGCTACTTCGCATGGCGGTACGGGGTCATCAAGGGGCCCAACATGGATTACAAGGAGATTGCCGCCGTCCTGAGCCGCCCGCCCAACGGCATCAGTCCCGAGCTTTCCGAACTCGTGCGCAACGGAGACTTGGTGCGCGAGGAAGACGGCTCGGTTTCCATGCCATTCCACCGCATCGACGTGGTGCTGGCGGAACTGGAACAGTCGAAGGCGTTCGTGGCTGCGGCTTCGGAGGAGCCCCCGCCGGAGCCCGTGCGACGCACGAACCACCGCGCATCCCGGCAGAAGGCCGACCCCGTGGTACAAGGAATGCTGGAGAAGTCTGTTGACCTCTCTGCATACTCGTGGGTGAGGAACCTCAAGTTGGCCCGAGACAAGGGGCTCATGGGCCTGCTCATCGCGAAGGACGATTATGGTGTGGATGAGATGACGTGCTCGCAACTGGAAACATTCCTTACGAGGAAGTTTCCAGTCAGGGTGACGCGCGCCGCGCTCGGCATGGCCTTCCTTGTCATTAAAAGCCAGTATATCGACGCTGCGCAGCACGGTAACGAGATCGCGTACACTCTGCTGCCCTACGGACGCGAATACATTCTCGGAGTTGCGCGCGAAGCCCAACAACCACGCAGCTCGGAGGAGGCGGATAATGGCGAGAGTGAGAAGCCCGGCACCGCGTGAAGATCCACGGGGGAACGCCAGCACAGTTGCCCGAGCGGGCTCCGCCTCAGTTGCTTCGTCGCGTCCCTTGCGCGCCGTTCGCTGCGGCCAGGACAACGACCATCGGGCTGCACATACTCCGCAGAGTGTTTCGCGCCGTCGCTGGGACATTGCTGCCACACTCACGCTTTCTGAAACGGTCGTCCCTTCGTCGCATGTAGGTCTCCACTCTAGTTCATGTTCGTGCCCAGTCCCAAGTACCATTCATCTCGATCTCGCGCATGAACCTGCATGCAATCGCGCAGTCAAGTCTGAAACTTATTCAAGCCCGCGATTGGAGCCGTCCCGAGACCTAACACTCATTTTCAGGAACTGCGCTCCATGGAGAGGAACGTACTCTCGGTACGCGCTTCACCCCCAGCAAAGAGGATATTTCAATAGAAACCTATT
Source organism: Methanobacteriota archaeon (assembly GCA_017885655.1). Lineage (GTDB taxonomy): Archaea > Thermoplasmatota > Thermoplasmata > RBG-16-68-12 > JAFNFQ01 > JAFNFQ01. The sequence goes on from JAFNFQ010000081.1 coordinate 3,319, forward strand.
TCAAGACCTTGAGCATTGGGTGCAAGAGCCGCAGAGGGAACGAGCGGAGGGTTGAAATGGCCATGGAGACCCACAAGACATCTCGATGGACGAATCCAAGCGTTCAGAAATTTGCCGGGGGCTCAGACCCTCTTGCACTAGTTACGAGAAGGGCCAAAGAGGTCGTAATGCAGGCCATCCAAGATGGCTGGCAGGGCCCACCGTTCGATCCTTTCAGACTGGCAGATATCCTGGGGATTCCCGTCACGCCTCGCGAAGATATCCCAGAAGCCCGAATCGTCCCCATCGCGTCGAAGCCGCAGATAGAGTTCAATCCGAACATGCCCCGCAGGCGCGTCCGATTCTCCATGGCCCATGAGATTGCCCACACTCTGTTCCCTGACTGGATCCAAGCGGTCCGAAATAGAGGTGGTACTTCTCAGGTGAGGGCCGACGACTGGGAGCTGGAACTCCTTTGTAACATCGCGGCGTCTGAGTTTCTCATACCCACTGGAGACATGATCGACGCAACGATTCCCCCTACAGTTGAGGTCCTGATCCACCTTCAGTCGACCTATGATGTCTCAATGGAGGCCGCCGCTTTTCGCCTCGCCCAGACTTCGGCAGTCCCGTGTATCGTGGCCGTCGGATCCCGCCGGCACGAGGCGGGGGTAGACGAGGCATACCGCATCGATTATGCTGTCTCGTCGCGCGCAAGCCCCCTCACGATTTCGCGGTGGGCAAAACTGGAGGGCTCGGTGTTCTCACAATGCACGGCCATCGGCTTCACGGCGAAAGGGACTGAGCCTGCGTCGGGTGATTTGCCATCGTTATACTGGGAGTGCGTAGGTTTGCCACCGTACCCCGGAAGAACCTACCCCCGAGTCCTGGGAATCGCGCGCCCGAGCACTTCCAGGCCAAGTGCCGCTCCTCGCCTGACCTTCCTGTATGGAAACGCGCTGGAGCCGAGAGGGAAAGGGCTTCGATTGATCACCCAGATTGTGAATGATAAGAGCCGGACATGGGGGGCTGGTTTCTCCCGCGCTGCCAGGGAGCGCTACCCCGAAGCCCATGATGAATTCGAGCGTTGGGCAGGAGCCGGCCGAAGGAACCTCGCGCTCGGCATGATACACGTCGCAGCGCTTGGCAACGAGCTGTGCCTCGTCAGCATGGTCGCTCAGCACGGGTACGGCCCGTCCCCGAAACCGCGAATACGATATGCCGCTCTGCGTGACTGCCTCCAGCGAGTGAGAGAGATTGCCTCTCAGAAAGACGCAACTGTCCACATGCCACGGATCGGGACAGGTTTCGCTGGAGGGAATTGGAGCTATGTCTGCGAGCTGATCGACGAATGCCTCATCCGGGAGAATATCCCTGTCACCGTTTATTCACTGCCTGGCCAACGTGCGGGCGAGACCGGCGGTCCACTCACGGCCTTGGGGACGCCCAAACGAGGCACACTGGAGGAATGGGCTAGTGGTTGAGCGGATTGTCGTACTTTCGGGCCAGATTCACACAGGCAAGACGGCCCTTGCCAGGGGCTTGGAGAGGCGATATGGGATGTCTGTTTTTAAAACGAAAGAGGCCTTAGAGAAGAGGCTCGCAATCGGACGGGTGGGGAACAGAAAGCCCCTCCAAACCGAGGGGGCCCGGCTGGACAAGGCAACAGGTGGCGGCTGGGTGGTCCAAGCGCTGCACCGTTGGCTAGGCGAGCCCAAGACCGGCCCTTGCGTTATTGTCGATTCCGTAAGAATCGCGGGACAAGTGAAAGCTATCCGCGATGCGTTCGGCGCGCGTGTGATACACATTCATTTGACCGCACCCGATGATGTGCTCGAACGGAGACATAAAGGACGCCAAGTGAAGGCAACCGACAGGGGTGTAAGCTACGCGGAAACTAAGAGAGATTCAACGGAAATGCAGGTCGAGTCCTTAGCGACCATTGCAGACGTGGTAATCGACACCGACAGATGCACAGAAGAAGACGTGGTTGCGAGAGCGGCGAGCCACATCCGCGCCCACCCCCACATGGGCCTTGGGTATGTGGACGTCGTTATAGGTGGCCAATTCGGCAGTGAAGGGAAGGGGCAGATTGTGTCTCACATCGCGAAGGAGTATGACCTACTCGTTCGTGTCGGCGGTCCGAACGCGGGTCACAAGGTGTTCGGGGATCCTCCGTATACGCACCACCAGCTCCCTTCGGGGACCAGATACAGTAATGCGAACCTCCTTATTGGTCCCGGCGCCGTGGTCAACGTGGACAAGCTCATGACCGAGATATCTCAATGTGGTGTAGACAGCAAGAGGCTCGTGATCGACCACAACGTCATGCTAATCGAGGAACGGGATATTAAGGCCGAAAGGAAGCTGAAGCGGAACATCGGATCCACTTGCAGTGGCACTGGCGCCGCCACGGCTCGGCGTATCATGGGTCGGCATAAACGAACCAAACTGGCCAAGGACAGCCCGCGGCTGAGGCCGTTTATAGGGGACGCATTCCGAGTTCTTGAGGATGCGTACTTGACGGGGCAACGCGTCCTTCTCGAAGGCACGCAGGGGACAGGGCTGAGTTTGTATCACGGCTCGTACCCGTACGTTACCAGCCGAGACACCACCGCCGGAGGCTGTCTCGCCGAAGCCGGAATCCCGCCGACCTGGGTTCGAAAAGTCATGATGGTCTGCCGCACCTATCCAATCCGTGTTCAGAATCCCCGAGGAGGGACCTCCGGTCCGCTGCACGAGATCAGCTGGGCAGAGGTTGCGCGTAGGTCAGGCCTGAATGTCCGGGAAATACGGAAGGCTGAGAGAACATCGACAACCAATCGGTCAAGGAGGGTCGGAGAGTTTCCTTGGGACCTCCTCCACAGGGCGGCTCTCTTGGATGGGACCACGGATGTGGCGCTGACATTCACAGACTACATTGATAAGAGCAACAGACGGGCAAGCAGATTCGATCAACTGACGACCCCGACGATACGGTTCATCGACGAGGTGGAGCGGGTCGCGGGGGTTCCCGTCTCCATGGTCGCGACGGGTTTCAATCGCAGGAGCGTCATCGATCGGCGCGCGTGGTGAGATGCAATGAAGATAGAAGAACTCATATGGCGCCACCCGACCCTATTTCACATGGCAGAGGATGGCAGTTGGCCGAGCATCCAGAAGCAAGGCCTCCTGAGTACCTCCGAGCTCTTGGACCTGTACAGCTATATCGGCGCCGCTCGTGACGCCATCGAATCGGAATGGCGGTCGCGGAAAGTCCGAATACGGAGAATGGGGCAACCCGACGTAATCATTAGGGATCAAATCCCAATGCGACCGGACCGACTCCGACCCTGCCTCGATCCCGATGTGACCACGTCAATATGGTACAAGCTCGTCAACGGGAGAATATTCTTCTGGCCGACCTGGAAGTACCTTCAGATCTTCCTTTCCGCTAATTCGTATGTGAACTCACCTCATGTTGTGATTTCCGTGGACACCCGTCGGCTTCTGGAACGATACGAAGACCGCATAACATTGTCCGAGATCAACTCCGGCAGTGCCTATTATAATCCGGAATTGTATGCCGGTCCCCTCCGCAGGGGTCGGCAGACTTTCAAACCCATCTCCGAATTCAATGGACGATTCGTACATGAACTCGTAGTGGAGCGTGGGATCCCTGACCTAAGCGGGATTGTCAAGTGTGTGGAGCGGTGGATTGCTCGTGGCACTAATGGCCTGACAGCCACGTTCGAAAAGCTCGAGACGCTCTGGACAGAACCCACCCCATAGCACGAAGCTCGGCGTCACGACACCGCAATCTGAGGGGCCCAAGTGTCCGAAGCAGACGGCACGACGGATCTCCACTCTTCCGCAAAGAGGTTCGACCTACGTTGTGACCTTCCTGCGGTGAGCTGGATGTTCATCGGCTGATTGCCGCGAGTGGGCCGTGGCGCGCTGAGTCGATATCGATTAATGCGGACAAGGCCGTCCCATCGCCGAGCGAACTCCTCTGTATTCCCAATGAGATTGGCCTCGTGGTGAGGCTGCGGAAGGAGTATGAACGCTACATGAGACGAGCTGAACGAGAAGATGCTTTTGAGGCCCCTCAGGCGGCCTAGCTGGTGTACCAAACCCTCGAAGAACTTGTCGCGTGGCCTCCGTGGGAAGTGCTGATAGAATAAAACCGAGTGGCCGACCCTGAACGCTCGGTCCAACTCGCACTGGTAGAGGTACTTGGACGACCGCTTCCTTCCGCGAGCTACCGACTTCACTCCCAGCCCATTGTCGGGATCGAAAAAGATCAGCTCTGCGCCTTCAGCGAAGCGGAAGAACCTTTCGAAGTAATCGTCTCGGAGGGTGGCGTCGTCTCCCACGATTCCGCCGAAGAACCGACAGTTTGGAAGGACTCCGGCGCGCTCGATTGCCCGCACTCGCCGGACGCCTTTTCGCAGCACCTGTTCGCGGAGATGGTCGAAAAGGATCGGGTCGCGGTTGCGCCAAACCGTAGGCTCCCTCAGATATCTTATCCTGCTCCCATCCGATCGTGAGTCGTTCTCTGTGAGGGTCCAGCATACTGCAGTGCTGAGCCGTCCACTCCCGCTGAGGGCACGAAGCAACCCGTACTTCTTGAAGTCATTCAAGTCGCCAAAGTATTGGTTCTTCATCGTACGACCCTCGTGGTAGGCCCGTCGCTCCCGATTTCCCGCCGTCGGTCGCCGCATTTCATCCGTGCTGCGGGCGATTTCTCTCTGAATGCTCCGACAACGTCATGCAGCAGCATCCGCGCCGTACTCTCTTCAGCGGCAAACCTGCCCTGCGGATTGACGTGTTCGGTGTCCCTTATGATCACTCCACACTCCTCAATGGCCACCAGTCGGTCCGCGGCAGACGGGAGGATACCGTTTATCGCGTTCCTCTGGAGTTCGCCCAATCGGGTACCTTCCGTGCGCTTGTCCAGCAAGTCCATGAAGCCGATGGCTCGTTTCCTGCCGCGCGTCGCGAGGGCGGACTCGACCGACACCCTCCGACATGCATGAGAGGGACTTAAGCATGTTGCTCCCGTCCTCCACTCTTGAGTAGATGGGCCGAGACCTCACCCTGCGAGTTCGCTTCGGCGTTGGCATAAGGGGCATCTCAATAGGCTGTCAGCAGCGACGGTCGGTGTGCCGCCTTTCCATTAGCCCATGAACCATTCAACATATTCTTATATAAATCTAAGTCATGTCCTCGTTCGGTGGGACTTGGCTGCTCAGATACCTGTTGGGATTCGATTCCGCGTAGCCGCTGATCCAGTCCATGGCGGCTCGGGTCCCTTCAACACTGCTGCGCCCCTACTTGCCGGCCCCTTAGAACTCCTTCTTGCAATTAATGAACTCCGGACGCCCCCTTTTGGTCCAGCTAGCTACACCATTGATTTCTATCTGCGTACAGTGCTGATTGCATTGGACTACGGCTTGGGAACAGGAAATGCTTTTCGACTAGATGTGGAGCGCGAGAATTGGGACCTTCGCCGCGTCTTGGCAGAGGTGTTTGGAGTGGCGGCCGGTGCTTTGCTTATCGACAGAGACCTGCACCTCTCCTGGCCGACCTTGGTCCCAGTGTACTCACGCCACCTAGTCCAACCGCGCTCGAGGTGGAATAAGCGGCGACCAGATCTCATGGGAATGACAGGCGTCGGCATGACCCTTCTGGAGTGCAAGGGCACCACGGCCCGAGGCCAGCCGGATGCCATGATAATCTCCGCGCATAGGCAGGTCAAAGGGGCTCAATTGCAGAATGGAACTGTTCAGGCCCGCTGCCTCTCCTGCGCCCTAGTTCCACTGGTGGATGATTCCCGAGGTCCGACCATATGGTGTGGAGATCCCGAGAATGAAGGAGCGAGAGAGCCTTCAATCATACTCCACGAGAGGATGAAGACCAAGGCTGTATGGCTTCATTACGCTCACGTCGCCAACATGGCAGGACTGGAGTTGCTTGCTGAGCTCTTATGGCGGCGAGGAGAGGGAGAGGAGATGGAGGATGATCTTTCGAGCCGTGCCCTCGTGGAAATCGACCGAGCCGAGGCAACATCGATTGAGTTGAACGGGCGTCGCTTCCTCGTTAGGACTCTCGAGACTCCCATACGGTCTCCTCGAGCCCCTCAAACTGGGGGGTGCCCGAGATATATCGTGAGTTTGGGTCTAGACGCTGGTATCGCAAGAAATCTAGCGGAAATGAGTACCCCACAAGTCCCGAATGAGGCCAGGAAGATAACCTCGATTCGTGAGCAGAAGAGAATAGTCTTCAACGATGGTGCGGCCCTTTTGCTCACGGCTCGAAACAACGAAGGAGAACTCGATCCCAGCGAGTGGTGGGGACACCAAAAGCAAAGCGGGAAAGCCGAGGAGTAGCGGTGTCTCCGTAGCGTGGGCGGCTCGTCGCAAACGGCTTGTGAAGACTCTCTGCTCGATTCAACAATCTGTCGGCCTCCATGAGCGATACGAGGAACCATTGTGGGATTACATTGCAGAGTGATTCCCCGTCAATGGAGAATCCTTTGAGATTGAGGAAAGCAGCCAGATCATCGGACATCCGATTCGTCGTCTATTCATCTCCGCCGATACCATCCGACCTCCTTTCTTGCTCCGCATACTCCTCACCTAGCTCCTTCCCCCTCTTCTCTTCATTCTCAAATCCCTGACCAAGAACCACATCGCGACAATCACATGCACATACAATCTCAGGTCACGCCTTCCATCCTTCCTCCTTGACCTCCGCCCGTTCCTCAAAATTCAACATCCGAACCGAGCCTCGGACGGATCTCCGGAATCTTCGGACCGAGCGACCGAGTCCGTGGTTTCCGTCCGGACTTGCCCGGGGCCAGAGGTGCATGTCTTGGCCCGCGGCTCGGATATCTGGGACGTCGGCATTTATTCATAGACTGGAGGGGGTCATTATGGCCAGGGGGAGAAAGCGGTGCCTCCGAGACTTTTGAGGATTTGCCGCATGGGAGTTTGTAGAAATCCTCTGGGATAGACGGGCGGCAAATAGAGGTGATGCGGATGTGCTCATCAACGACTCGTGAATAATTACCTTTCGTCGCTTTTAAGAAGGCTTCCTGCAATCGCCTCTTGACGGTAGAGGACACGCATGCTTTCGAACGAGGGGAAGCGCCCGTTCCAGATGCCCTTCGGCATCGCCTTGGAAGGTCAGCGGTTCGGATGCGTCGTCGACAGGTTCAGCGAGAGTTACACCTTCCAGAGGGTCGAGGGCATACCCTACGACTACGCCTGCAGGGTCTTTGCGAGCAGGGAGAGGATCTATCCCCTGTTCGCCGCCCTCGGCGCGCTCGTCAACCAGCCATGCACCGCCTTTCTCGCCGACTATTCCACGCCAGATCTGGATCTCTACGCATCGGACGTCATCGCGAAGGAGGAGGCGTTGGACTCCTTCACGCGGCACTCCTTCCAGCTCGTCAACGACGGCTTCACGCATTTCTGGATCGAATCCGAGGACCTCGAGATCGGGGTGGAACGAGACAAGAACCTCGAGATCTTCGGCAAGTCCTTGACCCAGGTGCTCGAGGTCCTCAAGGGATACGGGATTCCGAAGGAACCCAAGAGGAGCCTGTTCGGAGATGCACCGCACAATTACGTCAAGATATCCGAGCTTTTCGAGGACAGGAAGACCATGAAGATGTGCGAGCCTCTTCCGGGCGAGGAGGTCGAGAAGTACGAATCGGATCCCAAGGCGTACAAGGGGTTCTTCCAGGAAATCGTCGAGGGACTGCGGATGAAGCTCGAAGAGGATGAGTGACGCGGCCCCGGAGCCCCCGGACTCCCGCCAAGCCCTTACCCTCGGATTCCACCATCAAGTTCGGAGTGATATCGCACCTGGTCACATCAAATTGATGGGAGCGCGTTCGTCCTCACATACGGACTGACGAAGCCTCGTCATGGCTTCTGAAGTCCCGCCTCGAGAGATGGATAATCACCGGCATCAAGCAGCGTGCGGACTGACGGTGAACCGCCGGTCCTCGTAGTCGCGTCATGTCGCGTCCTCCAAAGGATGCGTGGGCGTCCGTGCCCGGATGCTTAAGAGAAGGGTGGTGGGGACGGTTGAGCGGCAACCATCATATACAACATGAGCGAATAGGTGGAAATCGAGGAGTTTGTGGTAGCCCTATGGAAGCTCTGGGGATGTAGTAGGGAGCCTGTTGGCAGGATGATGGTCGCTGCTTTCACCGCGCTCCTCCTGTTAGCCTCATTCGCGACGAGCCAACCACCTCTTAGGGACGAGAATTCGACTCTCACCGTCCCGCTCACGAACGAGAAGGCGATGCACACACTCGACTCTATTGGCGGTTACTTCATCGAGAATAGAGGGCAGGTTAATGATCTTGTCCGCTACTATTCGACCGGGAATCCCGCCGTCGCCTTCAGGGACGACGGGGTCATGTTCGTCGTCAAGAGGAACGTTGGCGGGCAGAGTGCGAAGCCTGAGCCGGACTCCCTCGACCCGTTGCCTACCGCCATCGATTATGGGGTCAGGACGGAATCGTTCGCCTACATGGTTCATTTCGAGGGGGCTAACAAGGTTTTGCCCGAGGGTGTTGGCCTTCTCCCGTTCAAAAGCAACTTCTTCATCGGGAAAGAGTCAGGCGCATGGAGGACGAACGCGTCGAGCTATGAAGTCATTGTCTACAGGAATATCTTTGATGGGATAGATCTCGCGTACAGTCCCAGCGCGAAGGGCGCGAAATACGAGTTCCGAGTGCGACCGGGAGCCGACCCATCGGCGATCAGCATGCGGTATGAGTCTCTTGACGGGATGGGGATCGACTCTGGCGATCTTCTGATACGCACCCCTATCGGCCAAGTCAGGGACTCCATTCCATTCTCTCATCAGGACGGCACGAGAGTCGAATGTGCCTTCGCGATCCGCGCGCCTCTCACTGTCGGTATCGATTGCGAACACTGGAATCGCTCTCGTGCCCTCGTCATCGACCCCCTCGTGTACTCGACGTTTCTAGGCGGGAACGGCCAAGAGATGGGTCTTGCCGCAGCGCAGGACGGCCACGGAAATGTGGTCGTCACCGGCGTGACGTACTCGATGGATTTTCCGGCAACTCCAGGGGCCAATGACACCTCATTTAACGGCGGCTATGACGCTTTCGTCGCGAAACTTCGAAGCGATGGAACTAGTCTTGAGTTCGCCACTTTCCTCGGCGGCAGCAAGGAGGACATAGGTCGTGGAGTCACAGTCGATTCGTTCGGAAGCATCTATGTCTCTGGCGAAACAGGGTCCACAGACTTTCCAGTCACTGCCGGCGCCTTCGACACGAAGTTCAACAGCTCCGCGGGATACGCCGACGGCTTCGTCGTGAAACTGGGCTCGACGGGGAGCACTCTGACCTATGCGACTTTTCTTGGAGCAGCGAGCATCCACGTGTTCTCAGTCGCGGTGGACGGAGCTGGCAATGCATATCTTACGGGCGAGACGAACGGAAACGAACTCCCGGTGACTCCTGGGGCGTTCAACACGTCCCAGCCGAGGGCTATATCCCCATACGTCGTGAAGCTCAACAGGAATGGAAGCGATGTGGTCTTCGGCACGTTCCTTGGGGGCGGTGACGAGGGCAGGGGAACGTCCATCGCAGTCGATCGCGCGGGTAACGCCTACGTCACGGGTTACACGATTGCACCTGACTTTCCCGTAACGCCTGATGCCTTTGATCGGTCCTACGATTCCGGGGACAGCTTCGTGACCAAACTGAACGCCAGCGGTGACATTCTCCTATACTCGACATTTCTCGGCGGGACCCTGATGGAATACGGTAACTCGATCGCGGTGGACTTCGAGGGCAACGCCTATGTTGCTGGGGAAACCTTGTCTCCTGACTTTCCCACCACACCGGGAGCATATGAGCCCACTCTCAAAGGTGGAACCGATGTCTACCTGGCGAAACTCAACGTCAATGGGAGTGCCCTCGCATACGCCACCTTCCTTGGTGGAACGGGATACGAAGAGGGGAACGAGATTGCCGTGGACTACGCCGGCAATGCCTGGGTGACGGGTCGGACGGATTCCGCGGATTTCCCCGCGACGACCGACGCCTTTCAGGGGATTTTCAGCGGCGGGACATACGGCGATTGCTTCCTGACGAAGCTCAACGCCGCAGGAAGTGCTCTCCTCTACTCAACATTCCTCGGGGGCGCAGGCAATGAAATCGGGTGGGGAGTCGCGGTCGACCTTGCGGGATACGCATACGCCGTGGGGGAGACATTCTCGCCGGATTTCCCCGTCACCCCGGGTTCTTTGGACGAATCCTACAACGGCGGGGGCGATGTCTTCATCGTGAAGCTGAATTCCGCCAACGCCACAGACCTCCCGGACCTCGCAATTACCCCGTTTGACATCTCACTTAGCCCGGGCGGCCCCGTTGTCGCCGGCGCCGCAGTGGACGTGAACGCTTTCGTGCACAACCCCGGCAGCAGGGATGCACTCGGCGTTAGCGTCAGGTTTCACGACGGCCCGCCATCCGGTTCGAACCAAATCGGAAGCGACCGGTTCATTCCCGGAATATGGGGTCACGGCGGCGTGGGTCTTGCCTCAACTGTCTGGATTGCCGGGCTGCCGGGAGGGCACGCCATCTGTGTCGTCGTGGATCCGGACAATAGGATAGTCGAGATAAACGAGGACAACAACCAAGCATGCGCGCCGATAGTTGTGCTGCCCCTGCCGATGCCTGACCTGACTGTCTCTTCCGCGGATTTCAGACTGTCTCCCGCACCACCGTACGCCGAAGGCTATGTCATCGGCGTCAACGCAACAATCCACAACTTCGGGATTGACATCTCGTCGCCAACCGTCGCAAGGTTTCACGATGGCGTGCCGCCATCTCCGCAGATAGGGGGCGACCAGTCTCTTGAGTCAATCGCGGCGGGCGAGAAGCAAAACGTTTCGGTGATGTGGACAGCCTCGCCTCGCGGAAACCACGAGATATGCGTGATTGCCGACCCGGATAACCTGGTCGACGAATCCGATGAGACGAACAACGTGGCGTGCGTCACAGTCGTGGTCGAGTCCGCCCCTATCACGAAGCCTGACTACTTGCCGGTCCAGGCCGAACCATCGCCATCATTGAGGATCGGACTGTCGATGCCTATCACCCTCTCCATAGCCGTCCGGAACGTGGGGAACGACACTGCCACCGCCAGTGCGACCGTGGCCTTCTACGAGCAATCATCGCCTCCGTTCTCCACTTTCCTCTTGAATCCACTTGCCCCAGCCACGAATTCCTCTCGGTTCACCGCCACATGGATATCCCTCGCCATCCCGGGCACTTGCCTCGTCTCCGTCGACGTGGATTATGACAACAAAGTGACCGAGTGGGACGAGATGAACAATGTGTACATGTGGACGATTGAGGTCGTCTCCGGTCCTGTCACATCTCTCGTCATCGGCTCGCCGAACTACACCACCCCCGCCATGGCGACCTACGTCAAGTCAACCACCTCCTTCTCCCTCTCCGTCCTCGACCAGAGCGGGCTCGGTATAAGGAACACCACGTACAGGATCGACGGCGGGGCACCTGTCAACTACACCGCCACGGGATTGTTCTTCCTGGTGGGAGAAGGAGAGCACACTGTCGAGTGGCGGTCGCAGGACTGGGCGGGGAACCTGGAGGATGTCAGCTCGAAGGTGCTGACTGTGGACGATACTCCGCCCGCCACTGCCATCTCGATCGGTGAACCGAAGTACCTGACGGGCGGGTTTTACGTCAACTCCTCCACTCCTCTGATCTTCTCGGCGGTGGATACTGGTGTCGGTTCAAACTCCACGTTCTACCGCCTCTGGAACGGCTCGTGGTCTTATTGGCGCAACTACTCCACGTCGTTCAGTCTGGCGGGAAGGGATGGGATATGGTTCGTCGAATTCCCTTCGTTCGACTTCCTCGGGAATGTGGAGGTCGTCCGGAACGAGACATTGATCCTCGACGACACACCACCCGTTTCGACAATCTCTCCTGCCGCTCCGTTCAACCTCACCGCCGCGGACTCCGGCTGCGGAGTGAACGTCACGATGTACAGGATAGACGGCGGTAGCTGGACGGTCTACACGGGCGGCTTCAGCCCAACGGAGGGAGAGCACACCATATACTACTACTCGATCGACAACCTGGGCAACGTCGAGCAAGAGAGGTCGCTGGTCGTCAGGCCGACGACTGAAGTGGCGGTGAACTACAAGCCGATCGTGGCATTGATGTTCGCGATCATCCTGCTTGTGGCGGGAGTGTGGTCATCGAGGAAGAGGCCGTGGAAGGGCAGGAAGGAAAGGATGGCGGCGGTGAAGGCGTTCGTGATCACTTCGGTGCCCTTCATCCTCGCTGAGGCCTTCACAGGCATCTTTTCTTTCTGGTTCGACCCTCTCAGGATGCCGCCATTGCTCGGGGCAGGAACAGCTATTGACGCGGCGATTCTTCTGGCTGGAATAGTTGTGGCAGTTCTCCGGATGGTGAGGACGAAACAATCGGGAGCAAGGGAAACGAGTACGACGCAGAAGCGGTGACAGGCGGGAGGCCGATATTCTCCTTATCTGTCTTCCACGACCATTCTGGTCGTGAGTTGTCACGATCGCACTCGGTCAAGAGCAGCCTGCACTTCCCGCAGCAATCGATCTCATCAGGACTGCCCAAGGCACCACCGCATCCCGCCAACGCCGCCCGCGAATCGTGTTCTCAAATCGCTGAATGATAATTGGACCGAAACGCTCATGTGCAACAGGAGAAGCGAGGCGGGGATTCGAGGGCCCAGCCGAATTCTTCTTATACCCTTTGAACCAATGTCTTATGTTCGTGGACGGCGAAAAAATCCCCCTCCTAGCTGAAGAGAAGCTGCTGATGCACCTGATCAAGTACCCTCAGCTGGACAAGGATGACATACACCCCCGCGAGATGACCCAGGACGGCATGTCCGAGTGCACCGGGATAAGCAGGCCCTACGTCACGAAGGGGCTGAGGAAGCTGCGAGAGGCGGGATTGGTCGACTTCACGCCCCTCGCCCGCGTCCCCGGCTTTGATTACAGGAGGCGGGCCTACCACCTCACGAAGAAGGGGATGAATAAGGCGCTGCGCCTGAAAAGCATCCGTGAGGACTTCACCGCGGTCAAGCCCGAGAATGCCTTCGAGGGCGGGACCGGGCAGGTGCGGTTTGGCGGGGAGATCGCCGGCAGCATGACTATGAACGGCGCCCGCCCGCTGTCAAACTTCCGATGACGTGAGACGGGCGGGGGACCGCCGGCCTGACCATTGCTTATGGAGTGACGCTCGTTCGCGCCGGCGCCACTATATCTAACTTGCTGGAACAAGTTCCGCACAAGTGCCGCACAAGTTCCCGATGGAGGCAATAACCACCACGCCAATGTTCATCAGTCCCCTTCGGAGGAGGGGGAGGAGAAAAAACAAAAATGACCATGACATGGACAGAAATCCTCGGATTTCTGATGAGCATATTGGACATACTGAGCCAGGAAAAGCTCGCCCTGATCAAGGGCGGGATGGATGTAGACCTAGTGAGCGCCGAGGTGGCGCACGCTCTCGAGGAAGCGAGGGCGGCGAACGACGTTCAGGAGTCGCACAAACGACAGCTGAGGACGTCGACCGACCTCGTCGAGGCGAGGGCGAGGAGGGCGTACATAGTCGGTTCGAGCGCCCTGGACATGGCGATGGGCGCCGTGTCGAAGGACAGCCCCGCCGCGAAGAACTTCCAGCGCATCCGGAGCAAGATCAGGCAGGAGAAGAATGACGTGAACGCAGTCGTTCAGCCCGTGCCGGTCCCGACTGCGGAGCCGATGAAGTAGCGCTGACATCCGTTTCGGACAGACTCCCAACCAAGGCCCCCGCACCGGGGGCCATCTTTTTCTTTTTCAAATCCGTTCCAGGATGCTCCCATTCCTGCCACGCGCATCCCTCTCTCGTCCCCGCCCGGTTCGCGCCGAACGAGGGTCGGGTCGGAGCCTTCTGCGGCATCCTCGAAGCCGGTCCTCCGTGGCTGAATTTCGTAATCACTCCCTGGAGATCCCCTCGTATCTGTCCTGAACCTGATTCAGTACGACCGGAATGCATTTCCGCGCAGTTGTCCGCCACCGGGGGGCGGTTGCCCGGAACAGGCGGAGGGCATCCGAAAGCGGGGGCGGGTTGCCCGG
>JAFNFQ010000082.1 GCA_017885655.1 Methanobacteriota archaeon
CCGCGTCCGCGTACCTGCTCAGCCCCTCCTTGCTCGAAGGGAACAGGATCACCGGAACCGACGTCCTCGCCTTGATTGCCTTGATAGTCGCGTCGACCTTCTGGCGGGTGACGCCCGTCGAGCCACCGATCATTATGGCGTCGGTCCCGACCTTGCAGGCGTGCACGGCCAGCGAGGCGGTCGCCTTCGGCGGCTGCTTGTCGGGGTCGAGAAGGGTCATGTGGACCTTCTCCGTCCTTAGGGTCTCTTTGAGATTCTCGAGAACCTTCATAAGGCGGCGCCTCCGGCCAAGAAAGCGAACAAAGCAACCACCATGCCGTACTTCGCGGCTCTGCTCGCCAACGTCGGGTTTGCCGTTGAAATCCAAGCACAATAGATAAAGATGCCGTCTGCCAAGGTGACGACTGCTAGGTATGCCGCCCCTAGGACGTTCGTGACGAATGGCAATGGACTCAAGGCCACTCCGAAGACGAAGGCGGCGGATGCCATAAATCCGGCCTTATCAACTCCGATAACCATCGGTAGGGTCCTCCTGTCCACATCACCCGCCACATCCTCGATGTCCTTCACTATCTCCCGCCCGAGAGTTGCAAGGAAGGCCAGAAGACCCATCCACGAGACCCTCGACAGAGCCTGCATGGAGCCATTGTAAGCTGCTGCGCCGCCGAAGATGAACAGCGACGCGACCAGCCAGCCTATGATCACATTGCCGCTCGACCCCTTCCTCTTGAAGCGCACTTCATAGGAGACCATTGCCGCCAAATTGATGACGACGATAAGGAGGGCCAACCAACCCGCCAGGATACTGAGAGCCAGGGCGGTCACGAACAGTATGGCAGCGAACCTCAAAGCTTCGGGTGCGGAGACTCTGCCGGATGGAATCGGCCTTGCGGGATGATTTATCTTGTCGACCTCGCGGTCATAGTAGTCGTTCAGGGCGTTCCCCGCCCCGGTGAACAGGACGCCGACGACTGCCGCCACGGCGACCTGGATGGCGCTCCCGCCAAGGCCCGCGAAACCTACCGCAACGATGGCTCCGACCAATATCGCGGCGGCGGCTATGCAGCAGTTCAGTGGCCTTAGGAGGACGATGTACCCCCGCATTGAGGTCCGCATGATTGACCCGCCATATTATACTTTTAGAGAATACGAATTCGTGCGACTGGCCATACTTGCTGGCTCGATACATTTTTATGCGTTGACTTTCATATCATTTAGGCCACCTACCATCGACGCATCCCCTCGCTTGGCTAAGGTTGAGTGAGGCGCTTCCATCGACGGGGTAGGGCACGGGGCAGGAAGGGCGGAGCGTGGCCGCGACAACGAAGAAGCACTTCGGTTTCTGGGGCGCCAAGACTCAGGCGATGGATTCTCTAGCAAGAGCCGAAGGCCTCCTTGAGATGATGAAACTCTCCAGGGCGGATTTCGCGACCCCTCAGATGCTTCTCGAGGAAGCGAGGACTCTCCTGGCGCTCAAGGATTACCGCAAGTCCCTGGAGGCCGCGGAGCAGGCGGAAAGGCTCGCCGAGATTATCGAGGAGAGATACCGTGCCGCCAGGAAGGCCATGGGCATCCTCAAGTCTGAGATCAAACAGCTCGAGGAACTCGGTCTCAACGCGAGTGAAGCCCAGGCGGCTCTCGACCTCGCCAAGGAACGCATCAGACAGGGGACGCTCGAGAACGGCATCAGGATACCCAATTACCTCGATGCGAGGTTGACCGCGGAGGATGCGGCAAAGCAGGCCAGAGGAATCATCATTAAAGCGAGAGAGGCCTCGGATGCTGTGTTTACCGCGCAGCTCGCGCTCGACGCATTGAGGGATATGGAAGGGCCGATCACCCAGGAGCTGATGGACACGGTCGTCATGGCGCCGATGGACGACATGATGCAGAGGTCCACGGAACTGATCGCGAAGGGGGAACTGGAGGAGGCGATCGTTCTCGCGACCCAGGCCGAGGAGAAGGCGAACGGGATCCGCGTGGACTACATGGAGTGCATGAGGAGCCTGGAGTCTTGTCAGGGCATCCTCAAGAACCTCACCGCCGAGGGCGTGGCGGTCGGCAGGGCAACACAGCTGCTCGATGGCGGGAGGAGCCTGCTCCTGACGGCGAAGGTCACCGGCGCACGGGATGCGATTTCCAGGGCTGAGAAGGAAGCGCTGACCGTCAGCAACCAGTACCGCAAGGCAGTCGCCTCGATAGAGAGCGCGGAGCAGGCCCTGAGGGAAGTGTCCAGAACGGGGATGGTGGACGCCGAAGCAGAGAAAAGGCTCAACGGGGCAAAGAAAGCCCTGGCGGACGGCAAGTACCTAAGGGCGCTCGACCTGGCCGATGACTGCAGGAAGAGTGCGAGCAAGAAAGTCGATGTCCACGAGGGCCTAGCGAAGAGCCTCCACGAAATGAGACAGAACTTGGAGAACCTCAAGCAAGAAGGGGTGCCCTTCGCGGACGAGGTAGAAGAGATCTTGAGCAGGGCGGAGAGGGAGTACGAGGAGGGCGACTACGCGGGCTGCGGCAAGGACATGAAAATCGCATCGGTGCTTCTAGGCACGAGCGGTTCATCCGGCAAGGTCCCGCTGTACTTGATCAGAGAGAGACGAGACTGAGAGAGACGGCGTTTGTCGGCGTCATCCTGCGACGCGCTCAACGCGGCATCTCCTCCATTGCGGAATACTGTGCCACCTCGCAAGGTTGAAATAGTAATGGGTTCTTAGGCTCATCTCCAGTGCAGAGGACTCTCTGATGGCCGAGGAAAAAGAGAAGAAGCATGCTGAACCAGCCACGCCTGCGGCTGAAAAGGCACGGCCAAAGCCGGCGAAGCCAAGCGAGCCACACTCGGCCGATTTCAGGTACATCATCCGGATTGCGGGCGCCGACCTGGACGGCAACAGGTCCGTCGTCTATGCGCTCACGGGCGTGAAGGGCATGGGCGTGCGCCTCGCAGAGATCGTCGCGGACCTCGCCGAGGTGCCCCGGAACGTCAAGATCGGAGACCTGCCGGAGGCGAAGGTCACCGACATAGAGCAGGTCCTCCAGAACCTCCCCGAATACACACCCCACTGGATCCTGAACCGCCAGAACGACTGGGAGACGGGAGAGGACTACCACGCATTTGGCTCAGACATCGACCTGAGAATCAGGGACGACATCAACCTGATGAAGAAGATCAGGTGCTACAAGGGCATCCGCCACGAGCAAGGCCAGAAGGTCCGCGGCCAGAGGACGAGGTCGAACGGCCGGACCGGACTCACAGTCGGTGTCGTCAAGAAGCAGGCGATAGCCGCGGCCCAGGAGAAGGCGAAGGAAGAGGGCGGCAGGAAGAAAGAGAAGAAGGAAGAGAAGAAGGAGTGAGTGATTGGGCGACCCCAAGTTCTCCAGGAAGAAGTACGTGAGGCCGGCGAGCCCCTGGGAGGCCGAACGGATCAAGCTGGAGAACGAGCTCCTCAAGAAATACGGTCTGAAGAACAAGAAGGAGCTGTGGCGCACTCAGTATGTCCTAAGGCATTACAGGCAGAGGGCGAGGATCCTCCAGGCCCTCGTTAGGGCCGGCAACAAGCAGGCCGAGAAGGAGAGGGACGAGCTCATGGGGAAGCTCGGCAAGATGGGGCTATTGCCTCTCGAAGGCGCTACGTTGGACGATGTCCTGGCACTCGACGTGGAGGCGGTCCTGTCCAGGCGGCTTCAGACTCTCACGTTCGTCAAGGGACTTTCCTTCACGCCGCGCCAAGCGAGGCAGTTCATCATCCATGGCCACGTCTCCGTCGGCGGGAGGACCGTTAATGTCCCCGGCTATCAGGTGAACAGGGAAGAGGAGCCCACCGTGTCCTATGACGTGCGCTCGCCGATCTCGAACGACCTGCATCCTGTGAGGCAGGCGCCGGCGGGAGAGAAGGCCCTCGGCGCGGAGGGTGGAGAAGCGGTCCCGCCCAAGAAGGAGGAGTAGGCATGGGCAAGTGGGGGATCGCGCACGTTTTCGCCTCGTTCAACAACATCATAATCACCGTCACAGACCTCACCGGTTCCGAGACTATCGCAAAGGCGACCGGCGGAATGGTCGTCAAGGCGGCAAGGGATCAAGCGTCACCCTACGCGGCGATGAAGGCGGCGGAGAGAGTGGCCGACCTCGCGAAGGAGAAGGGCATCGATTCGATACATGTCAGGGTCAGGGCGCCCGGCGGGAACAAGTCGCAGTCACCGGGCCCCGGGGCACAGGCCGCGATAAGGGCCCTTGCCCGAGCTGGCCTCAAGATAGGGCGCATCGAGGATGTCACGCCTGTCCCGCACGACGGCACGAAGCCGAAGGGAGGGCGCAGGGGGCGCAGAATCTAGATGAAGATCAAGGTTCTCGAGTCCAAGCCCACGTACATGAAGTTCATCATCGAGGAGACCGACCCGGCGACCGCCAACGCGATTAGACGGGCTCTGGTGGCAGACATCCCGAAAATGGCGATCGAGGACGTCGAGTTCCACCTGGGGCCGATCAGGGGCGAGGACGGCAAGGAATACGAGAGCATCGCCCCTCTCTTCGACGAGATCATCGCTCACCGCCTCGGGCTGATCCCGCTTCCCACAGACCTGAAGCTTTTTGTGCGGAAGTCCGAGTGCAAGGCGTGCAACGGCGAGGGCTGTCCCTCTTGCACGATCATCTATTCGCTCAACAAGAAGGGGCCGTGCACGGTCACGTCGGGCGATCTGGAGCCGATCGGCGATGTCAAGCTGAAGCCGATCGACCAGAACATCCCGATAGTCAAGCTTGGAGAAGGACAGGCGATGCTGGTTTATGCGACCGCCGTCTTGGGCACCGCAAAAGAGCACGCGAAGTGGCAGGTGACGTCGGGAGTCGGGTACAAGTACTATCCAGTCGTCGATATCGACAACAGGAAGATGACCCCGGCGAAGGCGCCCGTGGAGGTCTGCCCGGTCAAGATTCTTCACGTCAGGGACAAGAAGGTCGTCGTCGAGGAAGAAGAGAAGTGCACTCTCTGCATGACCTGCGTGGAGAAGTTCGATCCCGGCAGCATCAATGTGCATGGCGACCCGTCCCGCATGATCTTCCATTTCGAGACTGATGGATCGATGAGCGCGAGCGAGGCGTTGAACACGGCGCTGGATCTCCTGGAGAAGAGGTTCACGGACATAGCGGGAAAAGCCGACACTCTAAGTGTTTAGGGCTCGCTGTCGCCGCGGCTTCCTCCGCCGAGAACGGAATGCAATTCCAATCCCTAGGACCGTCACCGCCACAATTGCCACGTCGCCGAACTCGGGGACATACATGATGACGACACGGCCTGCAGAACCGCCCGCCATCCATTTGGGGTTGCCCACCGCAATACGATAAAAGTCATCGTTTGCGAATTTACCGCCCGCGAGAGCTGAACCGAACAGATCGCCATCGGAGTCTCCGCTCTGAGTCTTGGTCGGGGTCGATGATGTCAACGGCGTGTCGAACACATAGACTCGCCCACGGTTGGTACCGCCTGCAGCGGCATTCGGGGCGCCGACTGCCAGATTGTATGTGCCCGAGCCCAGGAATGGTCCGATGAGGACCGCGGTGCCGAATTGTTCCCCGTTGCTTTGATTCAATACTTCTGCGTTTGGAGCCTGATTGGTAGTTATTCCGCTGGACGACGCCAGATAGAGGTACACTTTGCCATGGCAATTCCCCAGATTGCCGCCATCGCAGTTGATGCCGTTATACGGCGCTCCAATCGCGATGTCCCAATATCCGTCAGAATTCAAATTGCCAATCGCGATGGAATACCCGAAGCGCTCACCGCCTTTCCTGCCGCTGACATCGGCGTTGGGCATTCTGACACCCGATCCCGATGAGAGGCTGCTCCCTTTGAAGAGACTCGCTCGCCCCAACGAACTCGTGTAGTAGGGCTCCCCGCCCATAACATCGTACTTGGCGTCACTGTCCACGAGGCCAGTGGCAAGCGAATTCCCAAACTGCCCACTCGAATTGGTGGGCGGCAATAATGTGAAGTTGGCACTGGTTACAGTCGACGAGAACGGACTCAGGAATACAAATGCGCATCCGTCTTGGACGCCGGCTGTGCTGCCGGAGTTGCGGTTGCCCGGAGCGCCGATAACCACATCGTCGTAGAACGCACCGTCGAGATTGCCTGCTGCAGCGCTGTAACCGAACCTGGGAGAACCTGGGCTCGCGCCATACGATTGAGCATTTATGGTGACGTCCGCCGTCGTCACCCAGAGCGGCCACGAAGCCCTGCCGTAATAAATCAAAGCAGGCTTGTCCAAGTACTGGGTCACCAGCACATCCCAGTAATCGTCATTGTTGAACTTGCCTGCGGCAACCGCCTGTCCCTTCTTATATGTCGCAACCGTACCGGGGATGTTCACGTTTGGCGTTTGCATATCAGATGTCAAAGGCCCCAGATAGATGTAGGCTGCACCTCCAGTCGAGAAATTCTTGCTGTTTCCGAAGGCCCCCACGAGCAGATCCGCATATCCGTCAAAGTTGAAGTCGCCCAGTGCTACCGAATTGCCGAATTGCTCCGTTGGCATGCTGAGCGGTCCCGTATTCCTCACCGTGTAGTTGACCCAAGGGTCAACGCACACCGGATAGGCAGAATCTAATAGATAGCTCGCGGGAATGTCAACGGACAGGGTCGGCCCTGTCTTGTCCCATGTATATGGAAGCGTGATCCTTCGCCCACTCGAATCCCATGCGACTGCGGAAGGAACAGTGAATTTCTCTTGGTACCCATCCGTGAACGAAATCGGCTTCGAGGTTGTGACTCTGCCCTCCAATCCCGTCCCTTCCACATAGACCATCAGAGCTGGGTCGGTTCTCATCCTGAAGATGATTCTGACCGCACCATTCCCACCGGGAGGAAGTGAGTCGATTGGCCTGTTTATGATGAACTGCTCCTTCAGCGATGCTTCCTCGATTATGTACATCACGTCCGTCCCGATTTCGGCGTATGCATCGCCGTACTCGGCCCCGTTCTCTCCAGCCACAAGTCTCGAGGGCGACAATTCGGAGAGAACGCGAGTCTCTGAACCGTCAACAAGCACTATCTCGCTCGGCAAGGACCATTCGAGGAAGTTCGATCCAGCCGTATATCTGATTGAGCTGCCCACGGACAGCTCGTTCGGGAAACTGACGCCGTACAGAGTCTCATACGTCGTCTCGTCTGCGCTCCTAGTCCTGCTCCTCACTGAGCCGACATCGGTCGTGTCGACAACATTCTTCCAGCTGCTCGATTCGAATGCGACCTGCATCGAGTTGACCGTGATGCCGCTGAGGCTGAGACCGATCTCCATGCGCCTCTGGTCATTTTCCGCGGTTGGAGCCCCTGCCTGCGGCAGCCATCGCCCGCCTGACCATCGATAATACGCCCTGTTCGCGATCTTTCCGTTGATCCCCCTGATCTCGACCATGTAATCTGCACCAGGCAGACCATAGATCGCAGTCCCCTGGCCGTCCTGGGAGTCCGAGTCGATGTAGACGCGAAAGACATCCTCCCCCCTCTTGGGCATCGCGGGCTGCGCCACGGATGGTGCGCCTTGGGACGGGAAGCTCGGCTGACGGATCTGGACCGCTGCCGTCCCCGTCATGATCGAGCCGCCAACATCGACATAGAAGAACGCATCCGTAGAAGTCTTGTTCGAGGCGTATCGGCGGATGTCAAGGTTGGTCGGCCAGACCGCATTCGGATCGGTAATGAAGAAGGTCGGATTCCAATCTGCGAAGACGCCGTCGATGCGCCACCCGGCAGGCACCGCTCCGACATACGCCCTCGCGGATTCGCCGAGTATCGTCACCGGCTTGTCAGTGTCGACTCCTGTGACTTCGAGCGTGAGGAAGTCACCGACACTCGTGCCCTGCGTGTCGACCGTGATGGTGCTCTGTATGGGTTGCGAAGGGGATACATCAAGGTTCGTAGGTGAGTAGGATATGACCGTCTTCGGGGATTTCGCGAACTGCAGCTGGTTGATATGGAGCGGACTCCCGACGGCCTCGAATGTGACTGTCAGGAGGGCCTCGACGCCCCCGCCATTCAGCGTCACGGGTCCCCCCTCCTGGTGGACCAGCAGAGCGCCGTACGACGCGCCCAACTTGGCGACCGTGGTGGATGTGGTCCCCCTGTTGTCGTCGGAAACGATGTCGACCTCGAACTTGGCGGGGTCGAACGTGACCCTCGGCGATGCCAGCCTGCTGGTTTCGACCTGGAACTCCAGATTCTTCCCTGATGCCGCTGCATTGACGCTGCCGACCCCTGACCACGCCGACCAGTTGTCGTTCCCGCCAGGGTTGTTGTCGTCGAAGGTCGAGAGCGCCGAGATGTTCACGACGCCGTTCGAGCCGCTGACCTCGATCATGAAGTCCGCACCGAGATCGTGCAGGCGGTAGCCGGTCGTCTTCGAACCATCGCCATCGATGAACGCATAGAAGGAGTCAAAATTCGTGGCGTCGCCGAGGGCCGTCCCCTTGACCTGCACCAAGAACGACAGCACGTTGTCCTTCAGCACGGTACTGTAGCCCGTGATGTTGACGTTATCGGCCGGGACATACTGCGTCTGGTTATAGCCCGGAACGCCCGACCAATCCGATGGATCGCCGTCAATGTTTATGCCCCCGAGGGGCCCGACATTCGGAGCCATCGGGGCGCTGAATACCGTGATTAAGAGCAGAATCGCCGCGATGGCGGGAATGATGCCCAATTTCCATCTTCGGTACATCGTCTCCCGTCTAAAACGCCTAGAACCCAGACCATTGGTGAAACCGTTACCGTTTGTCAGGCCGTTGGTCATGCCGCGCCTTGCGGCCTGCAAGCCGTTGACCAGCCCGTTGACGCGTCCTGCCCCGGCGACGCCGTTGACCCGCCCTCCGGCAGCAAGACCGTTGACCAAGCCGTTGACTCTCCCTTCAGTCGGCCTGAGCGATGGCGGCTTCGTGACCTTCGGTCCCACAGTGCGGGGGGCCGCCGCCCTCGGCGGAACGGCTGCCCTTTGCGCCACCTCCTCCTGTGCGAGCTTCGCGGCTTCACGCGCCAGATCCTTTCCCTTCTCCTCGATGCGGGGCAGCAACCGGCCCATGTCCGCCTCGACCTTCCATATGTTCATTGGCGCCTTCATCGCCTCGCGCAGGCGGCTGACGTCATCCTCGAAGCCGGGAGTCTTGATGCCGTCCAGAGTCTCCTTTAGCAGGACAATCTTCGCGACGTTCTGCTCGAACTGGAAGAACACCGTCCTTGCTTTGTAGGGCTCGTTGTCCAGGATCTGCTCGAGGGGGGAGATGTCGAAGCCTTGAGCGGCCCAAGCCTGGATCTTCGCGCGGTACTCCCTCTCCTCAGGCGTCATTTCCTCGGAGGTTTCCTCAGTGGAGCCGAGCGTTTCGAGCCCCTCGAGGACCTCGGAGACTTCCTCGGTCGGCTCCTCCTCTTCCGGAAGTCGCGGCTCCTCCTCGGCGGGCCTCTCCACGCCGACTGCCTTCAGCAATTGCTCGACACTTACCGGCCGCCCCATCCTCTCCCTGTATTTGTCATCGACCTGCGGGCCGATGTGCTCGAGGGCCTTGCGGAGGGACTTGGCAGCCTCATCATCACGCCCGAGTCTCCTGAGCACTTCCGCCCTCGCATTCCAGACGCCGGGATGCGCTGAATTGAGGGCGACCACGCGATCCATGCAATCCAGCGCTTCCTCGTTCCGCCCCATGTCCATCAGAAGCAGCCCGCGGGCAAACCAGACCCTCTCGTTTTTCGGGTCCTTCTCGAGCAGTTTCCGTTGCTTCTCGAGGATCGCGTCCTCAGGAGTCGACTCTCCATCAGAAGTCCTGGAATACTTCTCGGCGAACTCCTTCGTGAAGCGTTTTTCCTTGGGCTTCTCTTCTTCCTCAACCATCGGATCGTCTCGCTACGGAATCCGAGTATCCCTGCGGGGTATATATGGCTTATATGATGTCTGAACAGACATGTGCTGACGATCGCGTGGCACAGTAGTTCAAACCATTGTCGCGACCGTCGCCAGCGGCAACGTCGTGGGAACACTGGCGTGCGAGTTCATATTTCCGGAAATAAGGGTGCCGAGATGGCGGATCGCGCGATTTTGGCGAAGGCTTATGAATCGACATGGCGGTAGGCACGGTCGGTTGAACGCCAAGGCGACCGGTGTTGGGAGAATGCGGTTTCCGAAGATATACGCCAAGTGGGGCCTCTGGACCATCCTTATCATTTCGCTGATCTGGAATGTTTCGATGGTTCTCGCCCCCATGACTATTCCGCCTGGAACCGTCAGCGGCTTGTACGGCGGCGCGAACCGCTTGGACTACGGCGACCTGTGGTCGACCTTGCCGCCGGCTCAGGGCACGGTCTACATGCTCGGCGACATCGAATGCCACCAGATAGCCTCGAGGACCATCTACGTCAACGGCAACGAGATGCCCGTCTGCGCGAGGGATGCCTCCCTGTTCCTGTTCCTCAGCTTCGGTTTCTTGATAGCGGCGGTGGTCAAGCCTGACATCGCCATCAGCAGGATGATCCTCCGACTCTTTCCGGCGAGAATGCGCGGGCGGCTTGAAAAAGGCATCAGACCCCTGCTATTCACGTGGTTTCTCTCTTTCCTGTGCCTAGCTCCGATTGCCTTGGATGGGGGTCTCCAGCTGGTGACTACCTATGAGAGCACGAACGCACTGAGGTTCATCACGGGAGTGCCCGCAGGCATCTTCTTCGGACTGATACTTGGACTGATGATCCAGAGCTTGCAGCTGCCGACAATGCCGAGGAGAGCGACTGCCCCCGAAGTCCCGCCGCCAAGCTGAGGAGAGACTGCGTCTGCTGGGCTGTCCCTTACAACACGCACTCAACCTGTGCGTATTTTCCTCGCGCAGGTTCGGATGATTTGCTTCATGCATGCAAAATGTCGGCGGTTTATCGATAATTTGCCGTGCTTAGTCGGGGACCCTCGTATATTTCGTGGATGCGGCGGGCACTAATACATGCAAGCCGCAATAGGGTCCCGATGAAGGTAGACTACAGGCTGCACGATGAGGAGGCTGACCTGACCTTGGCGGCGCCGTGCGGGCTCTACTGCGGCAACTGCGGGATATTCCGTGCATACTTCGATCGGAATAGCGAGAAGGCGATGGCCTACGCGAGGAAATATCAACGCAAGCCTGAGGACATCAAGTGTTCGGGCTGCAGGGTCGACGCGAAGTTCTCATGGTCGCCCGATTGCGAGTTCAAGTCTTGCACGCAGGAGAAGGGTGTGAAGTTCTGCTACCAGTGCGGGGAGTTCCCCTGCTCGAAGATAGAGGAGTTCGCCGCGTCCGCGCCCGACCACCGCCTAATCCACGACAACTTCGCGCGAATGAAAGCCGTCGGATGGCGGCAGTGGCTGAAGGAACAGGATGAGAGGTGGAGGTGCGAGGTCTGCCGGGCGAAGCTCGAGTTCTACGACAAGAAATGCCCCACGTGCGGGACTGCGACCAAGTGACCGCCGCGCGAGGAGATGCGTGTCGACACTAGGGCCGGTCTACTGCGCCCTTTGCTGGCCTTGCTGCGTCGACCCCTGCTTTCCCGGTTCAGCCGGTTGGACCGGTTGCTGCGGCATGACCGGTTGCGCGGGTGCGTATGGCGGGTACATGGGATATGCGGGCATCATTGGCACCACCTGCACAGGTATCCAGACCACTGGCGACACCGGCGGACGCGTTGGCTTGAGCTGCCCTTCCCTGATTCGCGTCGACACATTCAGGTATATCATGAGGAAGATCAGGAATGTCACGAGGCCCAGGATCCCGGCCATGAGCGTCGGCCAGCCCGTCGACGTGCTTAGATTTGAGCTGGAATATCCATTAGAGAGCGCGTCGATGATTCCTGGAAGCTGCCAGAACGCGAATGCGGAAACGATTCCCGGAGTGGCGGTCCCGAGCCCCGCGGCAATGTAGAGATGCCTGTCGTACTTCTGGTCCACGAGCCCGTGCACTGGCAAGACGATCGCCGTCGCCACGAACGCGGCCACGAGAGTGTTCATCACGGCTCCCGCCCCGACGATGCCATAGTAAATCCCGGAATCCGGATGACCGTAGTAAGAGAAGAAGGTCTGGAACTGGAGGGCCAGCGTGATGATTGAACCCACAACGGTGGTGACGATCGCCGCGATTATCAAACCCATCGCGACATTGACGTGTCGTGCATGGTTCGGGCTGAATTCATTTCGACCGCCATAGAGGTAGCCGAACCCGACAAGATAGAAGACCAAGACCAGGATTTCAAGGATTATGGTGATGGCGGTGAAAGCGAACACCATGATCATGGCGGAATAGTTGTAATACGAACTCGAGGCCAGACTATCAAGATTGACCGCACCCCAGACACCGTACACAATCTGCGCAATCAGCACGCCAAGGTAGATGGCGAACGCGATTATGCACCACCGAACACCCCTCGGCGAGTTAGGCTCCTTTTGGAACGGGGCGCCGACCGGACCGTACATCGGATAAGTCTGCATCTGCAACCCAACCTTGCGCTTCATCTGTCTCCGGATATATAACGGTGACGAGGACATGTCAGCGCGGGGACTGCACAGGTTAATCAAATGCGGTTCAGTAGTCAAGGTCGAGGTCGCGTTCTAAATGCAGATTGCCGGCGCGATGGACTTGACAGGGAAAGCGAATCTTGACCGTGCCGTGGAGACATTCAAGCGCGTGGCGGCCAAGTACAATGCGCTAGGCGTCGACGTATCACGGCCAGTCGTGTTGGTTGTCGAGAATCTGCCCATCATGGGAGCGACTGAGCCTGCCGGGGATGCGTTCCGCCTCCATATAGGCATTCAGGCCATGTCGTCCGGGATGCTTGACGGGCTCATCGCGCATGAAGTGGGACACATGTATCGGATACAGCAAGGACATCCTTCGCATTCTACCGACGTACACGGGCGATTGCTCAGCACCGTCGGCGTCCGAGGGAAGGGGAGAGGGGAGTTCCTCGGAGTCGCGCGCCTCGCGCTCAACCACGTTGAGGACATCTATGCGGATGACCTGGCGTTCGACGTGATCGGAGGCGAAAGGGCCAGGATGTTCTTTACGGACTGGATTCGCCGTTCAACCGCGAGTCGAAGCAAGCGATGGGAGACTGTTGCGAACGAGGTCACGGTGGCGTTCGGCCTCGGAAACATGGAGCGTCATGGAATCCAGCCGGAGGACATAGTCTTGCGGGAGACGCGGGAATTCTCCGGAAGAGCCGGGCTCAACTTTCTTCCGCAACTTGTGGCCGCCTTTCGGGACCTGCCAAAGACAGGCGATGTTGAGACCGCAATCCGAGAACTGCTCATCAATGTCAGGGACGAAGGGGCAGGTCGGTAGGATCTGAATCAAGGGACTTCCCGCCCCTCCGTGCCATCCACATCACAGTCGCACCGCCGCGGATCCTCATTCAAGAAAAATACGGATGCGTGGGCCAGGATTCACGCGCCTATTTGCCAGTAAACCAATTATGAAAGAAATCCCCGCTGGCTGGCAGATTCAACAGTTAATGGCGACTGAGGACAAGATCAGGGCCCTCTCGTCTTCTCAACGACAAGCCTCTTCCCGTCGATTCGAATCTTGACCTGCTCTCCGACCTTGAACGGAAAACTGGAATCCTTTCGCACGTCTGCCGGGATGTATAGAACTAGACGACCCTTCGCATGCTCATAGAACGACCCATGACCTTCTTTAGACATGGGTCAACGGATTATACCAACACAAAAGAAGTGATTTCACAACAAAACGGGCCAACGGAAAGCTACTTACACCATCATTTGCATCCAAGTAGTGCGGGGAAGACCATGGTAGAGAGAAGCCCGTGGGAAGATTGCCGGACAGCATTGCGGGAACTTGGCACCGGCGTGGTGTGGGCTGACGTAGCGCAGGTCATAGGGGTCATCGCCCGTCAATCCGACAGGAAACCTGCCTCAGAAGACGCACTCCGACACGCACTAGATGAACACGCCGCCGTCCTTGTGCGCGGGCGTGACTCCCCTATCTTCTTGGCGGACGGAGCCGGTCGTTACGCCATTTTGGAGGCTCCCGCTGTCGGGGAAAGGGATGTCCTCTCGGAGGCGAGAGTCCGAGACATAATGTGTGGATGTCTCTCCAGGCTTGGCCCTGCCCTGGGAACTAGCCTACAACTGGTGAAGCCGGAATTCGAGGTCGAGGGGAAGTACATCGACATCGCCGCGAAGGGATCCAACAACGCCCTCTGGGTCATTGAGATCAAGATTGACGCAGAGACGGGCGATGGCGTTTCACAAGTGGCTAGCTATGTGACGCTCTGCAAGAAGCACAAACCAGGTTACAACTCCTATTGGGGTGTCGTGGTTGCCCCGCGATTCTCAACCGAGGCCAAGACGATTGCCAAGGATAGGCAGATAAGGCTGTGCGATTATCGCCTGTGCGCGGAATACACCAGAGTAGAACCGCCCTGACGCGCATGACCTGTAGCGGAGGATATGGTTTGACAAGCGACTCAGGCTGGAATCGATTTCAAGAGAACCCAGGGTCTACAAGGGGGTCGAACATTGGACATTAAGAGAGCATCTGAACATCGGCTGGCGGGTATCCTCAGGGGATACCTCCAAGGAGAAAAATGGGCAACGGAGAAGCGGCTCGAGGGCGAGGTTCTCAAGGCGCACAGCACGAGAGAGTTGCGCGAGATCCTCAGCTCGTCTGAGTTCCGATACCTCCATACGATCGACCCTGTTCGAATGAGGAGAATCAGAGCCAAATTCCTCGATGCTCATTAGCCATCATCCGCGGTATCCCTTGGCTGAGTCTGTCAAATAATCATTGCAAGTTTCCCAGCTCATTCATTTAAACAGAGCGTGGCCAAAAGCATAAGATCGGGAACCCGATTCCGAACACAGGCACAACATGTCCGATTGGGACTCCCTGAGCGTGATTCTTGCAAGCCGGGTCAGACACGACGTCTTCTTCGCCCTGCAGAGGCCCAGGACGCCCAGTCAATTGGCTGCCAAGTTGGGTGTCCCGCTCCCTCACATAAGTAGAGCGCTTCATGACCTCCGCGATATCGGGGCTGTACGGTGCCGCAATCCGCGAAGACGAAAAGGCCGACTCTACCAGCGAACCACAAAGGGCAACCGGCTGATGAAGAAGGTCCGCGAGTTCACAAGATCATGATTATCCCTGAGGGTGGAGAAAAGATCATGATCATGCCGGACTTCTCCGGGGCCGATGCAGATAGATTTGGACCCCGACCTCGGGCGAGGCTACAAGAATCCGTCACAGCGGGTGAAAGCCATCACGGAGGGATGGGGCAGGGAGAATCTCTACTGCGTCGCCTGCGACAGCGACGCCGTGGCCGCAGAGCGTCCCGGAAGGCCAGTTATCGACTTCACATGCAAGGAATGCTCCGAGCATTATCAGTTGAAGAGCCGCAGCTATCCGTTTTCGGGACAGGTCCGTGACGCCGCATACAGGCCTCTAGCCGATGCCGTCGTCAACGGAACTGTTCCCAACTTCCTTTTCCTTCAATACGATCCCGATGCGTGGCGGGTGGAGAACCTCCAACTCGTCCCCCGGTTCTTCATGTCACTCTCCGCCCTGGCGGAACAGAAGCCCCTCGGTCCAAGCGCGAGGCGCAGCGGGCACGTCCTGTGCAACATCTTGCTGTCGCAACTGCCGTTTGACGCCCGCATCTACATCGTTCGTCAAGTCCGCGTCGAGAATAAGGAGATGGTCAGGGCACAGTGGACGAGATTCGCCTTCCTCAAGGGGAAAGAGCATGAGCTTCGTGGCTGGACTGCGAACGTCCTTGCAGAGGTCCGGCAACTGGGCAAGTCCACTTTCTCGTTGAAGGAGTTCTACGAGGCCTCACAGGACAGACTATCCGCCTTGCATCCCGAGAACGAGCATGTGAGAGACAAGATGCGACAGCAGCTTCAGGTACTGCGCGATCACGGCATCGTGGAGTTCCTGGGCAAGGGACGCTATCGCCAGGTTCGCTGGTGTCCCGAGTGTGGCCACGACTTCGTGCCTGACGCATTGCCGCGAAACGGTTCTGGGCACAGGCGGCTCGCCTGTCCCGAGTGCGGTGCCTGGCTGTGGGAGTGATGCGCGACCGTTAAACCCGCCCTGACCATTCACCTTTCGAGGGACCGGAGGCGATTCGCGCCCATATCCCTGAAAACCCTCCACAAGAGGCCGATCCTCTCGGACCCTCGGCAGCGGGGCGGCATCCGTGTTCAGTCCCACGCCGTCCTGCTGCTTCATAAGAAGAGGCGCACAAAGGCGTTGGCCGGGACAATCACCGGTGAGGTACCGGTGCCTTTCATGCCTCGAAATGCGATCTGCTCCTGTGAAGTGGAATGGAGGTTTTCATGCGCTGGGATTGTATCAAGTCGGCCAGCCGACCGTCAGCGTTTGAATGATGGGACAGATGACTGTGGATCCTTTGAGGCACGGGAATCCAGGACCGCGATCAAGTAGCTTTGTGCCCCGCTTCTGGCAGAGTGTTGGCGGTCGGAACACTGGAGTCTGCAATCTTGAGGGATCCCAAGCCTTCTCGCATCAAATACTCCTCCATCGCCGAGTTCACCTTCTCATACTTCTCCAGGTACTTCTTGGACCTATCAAGGAGATACCCATTGAGTCGCTCAATCACCTCGCCGTACGTCGACAACGCGGAATTCGTCGCTTGGAACAGCTCGCGCCAACGTACCTCGGCGGCGATGTATTCCGCGAGCGCCGAGATATCAAATAGCAGCAGAGCTTCCTTCTCTCGGAACCTGAGCAGAGGCCAATTCCAAGTGGCGAGGTTCCATGCTTGAGTCCTCGGCGGATGGAGAAGGAACCCTCCCTTGGTTCGGCCTGACTCCATGTTCTTTATCAGCTCTCTGCACCACACCGCTGTATCCATGAGCTCCATCCAGACGGCGACAACAACCCTCTGCCGCTCCTGGGCCTCGCGGACCCTCTCCTTGCGCCGTTCCCAGAGGTAGGTTATCAGGAAACCGAGGAGGACAAGAGCTGCTCCCAAAACCACATCCTCCGAGGTTGCCACGACCCTGAGAACAAGTGAACCGGCTTAAATCTTCGCCGGGACGCCTGCGCCCAAGTGATGGGTCTCACACGCCCGCAGGCGGGCAGGAACTGCGGGAGTTTGAAGTGTTCCACATGTGGAACATGAGAGCCCCACGCGCACGCGGGCGGGATCCACTAGATCTCCACCACGGTGGACATCATGGCGGAGTGCGGGGACGGGTGCACGTCGAGCACCCACAGCATCATTGTCTCGTGCCTGCCTGTCGGCCTGTCACATTCCAGGATGGTCGCCTCGGGTCCGAGGAACAACCGGACGCCCTGATCTATCTCCTGGGTGCGCAACGGCTCATACCGAAGGCTCATGCTCGGGGCATGGCGAAGGTGAGATAAATTTGTAGTGGCAACGCTTATCACCTCGGTGTGCGATTACCGCTCGAGGGACGGAGGGCATCTCCTCGAGAAGGCTCACAACCACATCCTCTTTGCCCACGTCCCTCCCGGCGGGCAGCCCTGGGACGATCAGACGCGAAGGTCCTTCCCCACTCCGGCGCCCGCCCGAGCTGATTCAAGGCCATGGGCAAGATTCGGAGGAAACGCTTAAGACCGTCGTCCGCGATGCGGCACTGGCAAAAGAAAATGGGGCGCACGGTGTCGTCCAAGACTCGGAATAACCGATTCCTCACCGAAGTTCAACTGGCCGTCTTCAGAGAGTTCGGCGTTCCGGTCCGCTACAACCGGGGGCAGAAGAGGAAGGACCTCCTGCCTCCAGGGAAGCGCTGCGAGTTCTGTTCAGAGCCAGCCACGCGGGCCGCCTATCGCATACCCTACACCAAAGGCGTCCTCAAACATCATCTCCGACCGGACTTCTTGAATCAGTCATGGAACCTGATAGCCACATGCAGCGACCACATCACGAAGGCCAAGTGGTCGGAGAACCGAATCGAGCGCTATGTCGCCAAGCTCCATGAAAGGGCTGAGCACCAACGATAACGCGGCAGAACTGCAGACGCCAAATCACTCAGGCAATGGTAGTCCTCTCGTGCCCACGTGCAGGGACCACAAGAAGGCATCTACCATGCGTTTCAACGCTGTTGCACGCATTTCGTCCAGACGTATAAACAGACCTGCAGGACTGAGAACGTTGCACCTGCGCGTTCCTGGCGGGTGTTTTCAGCCTGTCCTCAGGGCCCGCAGGATCCTTGCCGCCAGGCGGGGAGAAGATTAAACGTTCCGTCCATCCAAAGGCTGAAGATCATCACGGCAATCCCGAAGCGTGGCCGCGCCCGACTGGGACTCCCTGAGGATTAACGATGCCCTTTCGCTCGAAAGTATTATAGGGTCTTCGAGAGGTGCAGTATCGGGTTGGCAAGGGAGGGTTCGGTACGCGAGAAAAAGGGTTGCTCAGGGACTTCGTCAGAGAGAACTTCGCAACTCTGATGAGCATAGAAGACCGCCAAGAAGAAATTAAGACAAAGAAGTTAGAGTTCTTCCGAGATCTTCACAAGCGCGAAGCAGGGATGCCAAAGAATACAGAGATCGCGCGGGAGTTGTGCTCATATCTGGTCGACGTGAAGAAAGTCGAGAACTTGGCAGCCCTTCAGAAGATGGTTGAAGCTGTCCCATTTCTGAGAAGGAACGTCTACGAGAGGAATCATGCAGAGCTTGGAACGCTGTTCGAGCAACGAGAAGTGCATAGCGTTCTGACGAGCGAAGAGCTGAAAGACATGCACCGGGAGGAATTCTTGGCGAAGAAAGAGAAGGAGATAGTAGACCGCGCGCAAGAGAAGATGGTCATCAAGGCCAGAGAGATTACGCAGCAAATGCACGCCGAGGTTGAAGCGCGCTACAAATCGATGTCGGACCAGATAGAAAGGAGCAAGGAAGCGCTGGCCGTAGAGAGGCAAGCCTTGGAGCGAGTAAAGTCTGAGATTGAAGCGTACGAGACTACGCCGATTGAGGACATACCTTACTTTCCCGCGGAGCGGGCCTCCACAAGTGAGGCCGAACCCGGCCTCGTATGGTGGGAAAGGCTTGGTTTGTTTGGAGACCCATTTCCGACGGTCGATGGGCTTTCCGAGATTGACGAGAACTACTACGACAGCCTCGTTCTGAAGACCGCGATATTCCAGAAGTACCTTCGATTAACGACAATGAGTCCGAATGAACTGCTGAATAAGACCTATCTCATCACCGGCGAGTTCGGATCCGGGAAGACGACTCTGTTCGACTACCTGAAGAAACCGATGTTCGCGAATGACCTACTGCCGCTTCATGTAATTATCGACGCGAAACCAGACACTGACACCATCCTCAGAAGCTTCTACAGGAATTTGTTTGGCGAAATCGCAGAGCATTACAAAAGATTGGCGGGATGGGACCC
The DNA here is from genome assembly GCA_017885655.1 of Methanobacteriota archaeon. GTDB lineage: Archaea > Thermoplasmatota > Thermoplasmata > RBG-16-68-12 > JAFNFQ01 > JAFNFQ01. Next base: position 19,389 of record JAFNFQ010000082.1, read on the forward strand.
CAGATCTTCGTATGAGGAAATCGGGAAAGAGGAACTGTTCGACATGCTCAAGCAGATTGTCGACGACAAGAAGCTCAAAGGTGTCATCATAATGCTGGACGGTCTACACAAAGACCCGAAGCTGCTGAGGGAAGCCTTGTCGTTCATCCAGATTCTGCAGAACACCAAGGATTACTGGGTTCGTAAGGGAATCGGAGTTGGGATCCTAATCGCTGGCACTAGGGACTGGGAGCGTGAACTCGATTTCAACCCTGCGATCCGTGGATCGATAAACAGGGTTGATACCATTCCTGGGATAACGGCGAAGGAAGCGTATGACATGATTTCGATGCGGCTTGCAACCTTCTCAAGATCCCATGAGAAACCGGTCAGAGTGAGGGCTTCGGCAGTCGACGGGGTGTTTAAGGTCTTGTCCTCAAGACATCCGCGGGGCGTTGCCTTCAGGGATGTGATCGACGACGTTCTCCCCCATCTTCAACAGACTGATATAGGATATGTGGAAATCGCGATTTCGTTCGACAAGGAGCTGCTCGACCGTCTCCGCAAGGGACTGGAAGAGTATCGAGACCTCAAGGACCGTATTGAACTGCTACGTCGGCGACCTGATGCTTTCCTCCCTGCTATTCAGATCCTGTCAATTCTGCTGGAGAAGAAACGCATCCCGGAGAAAGACGATCTGTTCCGGTCCAACTCAGGTCTCTTCGCCATGTTGAAACGGGTGGGTCTAGTTCAGAAAGCCCGTGCGCCCGACACTGGAGAAGTGTCTTGGATTCCAGTTCGCCTAATCCTAGAGTTCGGTCGCAAGATAGAACTCGCCGAAGGTCTGAAACCCTCTGAGTTCTTGATGGACTTGTTCAGGCAGGAGCAACCTACAATCTCACCCCTCCGATCCGAGCCTGACGAAGTACTGCGCCTAAGAAGCCTGATATCAGCGTACCGTGCGTCGCATTCGGTGCTTGCGGCAGGGCTTGAAGCCGCACTCGAAACTCACCGAGAACTGATTGCGCACGCTAACTCCCCCGTGGACCTGATACCAGCGGGGGAACTCATCAGCCGAACGAGCGCCTCAATGGAATCGATTTTGAAATGTCTCTATTTGGTGATCGAGCCTGAAACGGAACCTCCCTTTTGCGGTAGATCAGCACAGGATTGGCTCGAAGCCTCGTGGGTGCGACCTCCTGAGATTCTGGTATTTTGGGATGAAGCAAAACGCGTTGAGGGGCGGAGTCCCGACAAGAATGAAGCTGGGGAGATCACGCGTTCCTACTTGAGGGCCTTCAGATCCATTACGGCAGTCGTTGAGCAGATGATTCGCTGTAATTCAATCGCGAATATCTCCTCGCCAGACTTGAGGAAGGGAGACAAGATTTCCCTCAATGAAGCTCGGATGTGCTTTCAGGGTCAGAGCTTCTTCGCTTCGTGCCGTAAGCTCACAGACTACATGGAAAGCAGGATACGTGCGTTCCTCTATGATGTCCTCGTCCTCAAGTACGGAGACAAGTGGAGGGCACGACTGGGCTCGGATGTAAACCAGTATATCGACAAAGAGAGGAAAAGGGCGACGAGTGTCCTTCCGGCTGCATCCACATCATCCAACGAGCTGTATCTCTGCGGGAGGCAACACTACCGTATCATAATCACCGAGGTACCGAGTAACTGGGCACAGATATTCTCCCACTGCTTCGAGCCTGAGAACGAGGACTTTGTGAACCAAACCCTTCACCTGCTGTTCACCTTCGGCGACAAGGACAAACACAATCAGGACGAGGAGTACTTCCGGCAGAACTCTGACAAGTTACTCCTCGCACTGCAGAGCAGCGTCAGGTTACTTGGGCGGATGAACAAGGCGTACGTAAAGGTCCTTTCCCCGACAAACGTGTTCATTGAGAGCGATGGTAGCGCCGGAGACCGCCTATTCTTCAGCTTCCTTGATTCCAAGGACGAGACCAACCTCATTCCCTTTCTGATTACCAGGAAGACCGGAATAGAAATAGTGGGAAAACTCGTGAAACGTCTGAAGGGGTCAGGCTTCATCTTGGACTTGGCTGATCGTGAAGGAGTGGAGTATGCTTTCGGAAAGCGTTACCGGGATACTGTAGCAGTTCTCGCGTACCTAGTAAAGAAAGGCGGCGTGTCCTTCTCCGATTGTGGTGGCTCTTGCGTTTCTCTGAAGTCACTCGCCAAGGGCACTCAGCGGTGACCCATGGCGTGACGCTCGTCCACGAAATGTCCTTGAAATATCAGGTCGACTATCGTTTTGTTTATTTACCAAGCGCAGCAGGTCTAAGAAAAGCCTCTTCGTCTTTGTCAAGGCTTTGAGCCAGTATGACTTCATCCCGCCGCATCTTCTTCTTCATCCTCTTCGGGCAGAGCCGCGCCTTCCATAGATTGCTTCAAGGCTCGAATCGCCTCCGCGGCCCCCTCTCGCAGCAGTCTACCGAGTTTCGCCCTAATCTCCGAATCCACGAATCCCAGAAGATGGAGGCAAAAATCGTCGAGAGCTATCCGAGCAGGATAGTGGGTCTCCAATTGCTCCAAGAGACTGGGAAATTCCGCCATACTGAGGCGCTCGAAAGTTTGATCCACCATGAGTCGCTGTTCCTGTGTCAAGCGCGTGAAGTCGGGGAGGGGGAGCTTGTAAAGCCCAAACTTCTCCATCGTAATGTAGGCTCCTTCCGTAATGGACGCTTCTCTGAGGAACCAAATCAGGTTGGGTGTGGAGTTTAGCCAGAGACAAAGGAATTTCTCGTGGGTCGGGTCATCGAGACCGCGGAAAAGATAGTTTGTGCCGGCCTGCAGGGCTGGCTCATCGCAGCGGAAACACAATAGTCGGGTGCCAGGAGCCGACAGGTTTCCTCTGCGGAAGAGCAATAGACGAGATGAACTGTCGATCACACGCTTTGACCAGCGCTTGTTCACCCTGGCGAGGTACCTCTTAGCGTCCTTCGTCCCATACAGGTCCGTCATGGCCTCTCGGACGCCTGCCGTGAGTTGGGCAAAGCAAAAGTCAGTTTTCCCCGTGATGTCCATCACCCGGTGATCAAAGAGAGCCCGCAAGGCGGGACGAGCAGCCGAAGAGGGGGAACGATAAGTCTTGCCTCCGATTCTATCCCGAAACACAACCATTCCATCCTTTTCCCCCGTATAGACGAGCCGATCTACCTCGCCCATGCCCTCCTCCCGACGATAGCCTAGGAGGGCCTTTGGTCCATAGTGTGAGAAATGTTCCGAGGTCTCAATCCCCCGACTGACGTCCACACCGTGATGCTCCTTGAGGAAGGAGAAGGTGACAATTGGCAAGAGGGCTCCTGGGGCTTTAGTCTCCAGGTTACTGATGGCGATTTCGTATTGCGGCAGTAGGCGCAGATACAACCCCATCAATGTCTCCCCCTCGGGTGCCAGAGCTTCCTGCGGGTATTGGCGAATGACCGCAAAGGCATCGCTGCCTTCTTTGCCCATCCGAGCTCTATTTGCAAGGAAGTCGATTTCCTCTTGGGTCCAATCGTCGGGGGCTTTGTATGTCCCAATTAGTGTGAAGGTGGAATCCCGTTGCGGTGGACGCTTGGTGGCCACCAATAAGCACTCTGTTAGACTCGTGTCCTCGCTATAAGAAGCCAAGCCCAATCCTACGACGATGAATTGGATAGTGTAATTATGCAAGAGGAACCGGACAAAGGGCTGGTAGGCCGCCTCCTTGAATGTAGCAAGGGGTAGAACACTGGCTATCCTGCCCTCCTTCTTGAGGAACCGGTCGGCAAGGAGAAGGAAGAACAGATGCTGTCCTGGACGTTTAGTGATAGCTTGGCGGTACTCAGCTTTCTCCCCAGCGAATCCCAGCCGCACTGCATCGCGGTACCCCTTCGCCATCGTGCTCCAGCGTGTGAAGGGCGGATTCATGATTACTAGGTCGGTGGGGCCTAAGTGAAAGGGTCTAGTTGTCCCTGCCTTCAGCTTCACAGGGCCCGATACCCGCTTGCCTTTGCGCCTCGCACTGAAGTCGTGGTCTAGGGTGACTGTTCTCAACTCAGTAGCGAGCGCCTCCTCAGTATGCTCGATGTCGATTCCAGGTCGCAATCCCGTGGAATCCCGTATGCCCACCCGCACATGCTCGGTTTCGATGAGTGGTTCTTGCAGCGCGAGGTTCACAGCCGCCAAATGAGCAGCGAAGGCCATTGCATCAATGCCCGTAATATCCTGTTCCATGAACCGAGTGTGAAGCTCCCTTCTGTTCTTGGGCGCAGCCAGAGCCATCTTGCGCCGATATGCAGCGACAAGTAGCGTCCCGCTGCCGCAGGCAGGGTCCATCGCGGTGGCGTCTTGACCGTCAATAGCGAGATTCGCAAGCAACATAGCAGTTCGGGGATTCGTGTAATGGGCCCCAAGGGGCTTGCGTATCTCGAAGGGGATGAGAGTCTGGAACACCTGTCCCACCAAATCGGGCACATCCAGCTTGGGAGCAAGGCCGATGATGCCTCTGACCAACTCCTCCGCTGCCTCCCGCGATCCTTCCCCTTTGAAGAACTGGGCGACATCCAGACCGTAGACCGGCTCATAGTTCCTTAGGTGTACCCGCTCAAAGTAGAGGTCTCGCAGGTCCTTGGGAGAATCGAATCGCCGAGGATCGATGGGTGGATAGAGGTCGGGCTGGCCGGCCCGCTCTGCAGCCCTTGACAAGAGGATATAGAAGAGAATCTGATTAATGAAAAGGTAAGCGGCTCCGAGACGAAGAGCTTCCGTCCGCTTCTCCCCTTTGAGGCGGTGTTCGAGAACGGAGTGGAAGAAGTCGTGCCCGCCAAAAACGGTCTCCAGTTCCGTGAGGGTGATGCCCTTGATGATTCCAGCTAGATCCTCAGCCCCCCACCGCAGGAGACGTCGGGCCTCGTCGAGCACCGACTCCTGCCGGCGCTCTAACTGCGTAATAAGCCCCTCCACGGTTAGCTTGACCTGTTCAGCGACTTCCTCCAAAGTATCTAGGGTCAGACTCATCTCGTCGTGATTCTGCGTGGGCAAGACATGAAGGTGGAACTTCTCAGCCCTGCCCGATGGATAGGTTACGGCGAATACTTCCCCGATCTTCCCTCCCATGCGCTTGAGCGTGGCTGAGATGTGCTCCTTGTATTCATCCGCCGTCCGGTACGCGGCCAACTCTCGGTGGGCCCCGAACTTACCGCTGATTAAATGAACGCCTCCATTTCTGAAGGCGATGTCCGGCTTGGAAGGGACTGCTTTCCCGCCCTTGCGGATGGTGAATTGAACCTCAAAGTCCGCAGAGGCCATGCCAATCTTGTGAAGCGCTTCCACGAGTCGGGCGTTCCAAGTATTCTCGATCGCCTTCCCGCCCTTCAGTGAACCCCACTTCGGCATCGCGAGGGGGAAAACACTTCCGCCGAATAAAAGGATACCCCTCTTGCAGGCGTTCTGTACTATGGCATGAACTGCGAGACCATTCGTGCGCAATCCCATGCATGTCGCAGTGAAGTCATCTAGACTCGGTTGACACGATAGATGTTCGATGGCCGAAAAAAGCGCGAATGAAGCACTTGAAGATGGGGGCGGGATGTATCAGCTTGGCCAGACTCGCGACCAAGTCAGACACGTTGGAAGCATCCTCTTTCAGTGTGACTGATGAAGGGTCCAATACGGATCATTGATCCTCTTAGGATAACCGATGGGTGCTACCGGCCCAAATCTCTGAGAAGACTCCTCCAAGGATCCCGGACAACCACCCTGTGTTTGATGTGGAGACCTTTCCGCGTCTTGGGGGCGACTGATTCGACTGCTCCCCAAGCTAATTTCTCGCCGACGCCTGCAAGCCACGAGTAGATGCCGCCTTGAATAGCGTGAGCAAGACATAACGGGAACTCTAGCGGAGGCCCTGCGTTTCTGTTACCCAGTTTGACCTGTAAGATGAGGTCGGCAACCACAGGTCCTCGGCATTCTCCTGTATCCTTCCTGACGCAATGCTCCATCTGCTTTCCTCCCGAGCACCTGAAACATCATGCTGCATTTCAACCTTTTGACGTTGGGGCGGTCATCGAGATTCAGATGGGTGAACCTCTTCACATCTTCGCTGTCATTTCAGGACAAGCGGTGAGCCGATTGGCCTCTGGATCACTAGGCGCG
>JAFNFQ010000083.1 GCA_017885655.1 Methanobacteriota archaeon
TCGGGTCGTCCGGACCCCCGTTCGGACCTCTGACTGCTCAAAATGCCTGTCCGCGGACTGCGGAGAGTCTTCCGCAGGTCGCGGAAGGTTGTCCGCAAGCCGCGGACAGTCGTCCGCAAGCAGGTTTTGACTGTCTTCAGGTAGCCATGGATCGTGCGGAATGCCGTGCGGGTCGTCTGAGGAGTCCCGCCAAAGGTCTGGCAAATCGCACTGAGTGTTTGATAATTTGCGGCAACTGCCCGAATAATAACTTAGGTCTGCCCGAGAGTCAGACTGACTGTGTGAGATGGCCCGCAATCAGCGCCGTTCACTTGGCCTCCGCCCCCTGGCCACACTGATACTCGATATGATGTGGATCACTCCCCCCCTGGACTTCTGTTGATGATCGAGGTCTGGGACGGCTTGGCGACGAGTTGGCTATATCTCAGTCAAAGAAGATTGCGGGGTCGTGATGGGATACGCCGTCAATTTATTCCCCGCAAGTGTCAGCTCCGGCGCCGCACCGGCTCCCATGTAGACATAGATAGGCGCGAAAAGCGACCTCCTCTCAGGGGATTGGATTCCTTGGCGGCTTCCCGCTGTCAATTCTCTTCCACATCGTCCATCTGCTTTCCTGCACGGCCCATACGGCGGTAATCCCGATTCCCGCCACACATCGGGTTGTGGTGGTGGGCGACATCGAGATTTAACACTTAGAAGGGTGCACCACAAACTATTTCCAACCCCCTTGGAATCCTTGAACTAAGACCAAGGCCTTTCACGAACCGTTAAATACGTTCGGCAACATGAAAGGCGGGAGTCCCGAGAACACAGCTATGCTGTGGAGAACAGGGGAGGACTAGGACATGTTGAGCAAGAAGAGTGTGAGTGCGATAGCGATAACAGCCTTTATGCTGCTGTCGTCTGCGATGATGTTCATATCGCAGAAGGCGGACGCAGCCTCTTGGCTGACGACGACGGATACCGATTTCGCTCCCGGGAACTTCTTCACCGGCACCGGTTTCGAGTCCGTGTTGCACGGTACGGGAGCAGCCGCATATATTCAGAATAAAATGGGCATGATGAACTGGATCCAGAAGAACCCTGACACGAATACGGGCCCCAGATCACAGTTCGGTTTTACGAACGATTCTCAGGAAAGCCGTTTCATCTTATTCGGAGGCCTGGCCGGCAGCCAGTGGCGCAACGATACATGGGAGTACAACTATGCCGCCCAGAACTGGGAACAGATATGTTCCGACAACACTCCTGCATGCGCACCTCCTAAGAGGATAGCCCCCTCGATGGCGTATGACAACAACAGCAAGGTCGCGGTCATGTACGGCGGTGTGGACGACCAGGGCAATGGCCTCAGTGACACTTGGGAATATGACGTCAGCACCAACACGTGGACCAACAGGACCGCGCCCATCTCGCCGCGCGGGATGATGGCGCACAAGTTGGTCTATGACGCCAAGGACAAGAGAGTGATCCTCGTCGGCCGCGGCGTCGCCGCGATGGAGGTCTGGGAGTACAACGCCGCCACGCACGTTTGGGCAAACAAGAACGCGATTGGCGGCCCGTCGCAGAGAGGGAGCTTCGCCCTTGGGTACAGTTACCAAGCCAACCACCAGAGAGTGGTCCTATTCGGCGGCGCGGAATTCACGACCTCTTACGACGAGACATGGGAGTACAACTACGCCTCGAGCAGCTGGTCGCAGGTCAGCCCTGCGGACAAGCCGACCGCCCGCTACGGTTCCTCGATGACATACAACCTCAAGCAGTCGATTGAAGGATTGATCCTCTGGGGCGGGAGCTCATGGTCGACTGAGACGTGGAGGTATAACTGGACAGGCAGCACCCCGACATGGACTCAGATCCAGACCACCACGACCCCGAACCCGGGAAGGACGAACCACGGCCTCGCCTACGACCCCGGCTACAATGCCCTGATGATCTATGGCGGCGAGCCCTTTACCGGCCCGAAACTCAACGACACCTGGATGCTGGAGACAGGCTACAACCTCGAGGGGCGGTACTACTCGAAGTTCTTCAACACGTTCGTGACCGCCACGCAGTGGCAGTACATATTCTTCAACAAGACGAGCGAGCCGAACACGCAGGTCAGGTTCCAGGTCGAGGCGAACAACGTCTGTGACAACGCGGCCCTCCCATCCTTCAAGGGACCCCTCGGATTACCCAACACTTACTACACAACCTCGGGGGAGGCTCTGTGGAGCGGGCTATTAGGGAACAAATGCCTACGGTGGTTGGCCGACATGATCACTTTTGTCCCGTCCGTGGCTCCGCAGTTGCAGGATGTGACGATAATCTATGATGCGGGCATAATCAAGCCGCAGGTGGATACCGTATCTCCGACGGGTGCCGGCCACCCGATCAACTCGCACATCTACATCAATTTCACGAAGCCGGTGGACACGTTCAACACTTGGGTGTACGTCTGGCAGGTTCTTGGACCGGTGAACATTACCCTGGACCCGTTCATATGGACAGAGGCGAACAGCAAAGTCGAGATCACTCACAACTCACAGCCCTTCCTGGAGGCACACGCATACAGGGTTCGCGTCTACGCCGCTGATACGCTGGGGCAGTCCCTCAATTATACATTGGGCTACTACCAATGGGCCTTCACAACGATCAGCATACCTCCCCAGATAATGAGCACCGTGCCGGAAGCCAACGCCGAGGATGTGGGGCTAGCGGCCCCGGTCGTCATAACATTCAGCGAGCCGATGAATACCGCCACATGCTGGCCTTATGTCACGATCGACCCTGTGACACCGGAGACGCTCGCCTTTGACGGGCACTCTTGGAGCGGGGGGGACATGGTGCTGACCCTGACGCATTCGGTGCAGTACCAGCAGTTCACAGTCTACACGATTGACGTGCCAATAGGGAACGCGACAAGACCGTGTCAGGATAAATCCGACATCTTGCTGACCTACGGGCCGACGGCGGTGCCGTGGTCGTTCACGACCTTGGCGCTCAACCCGTTCATCACGTTGACGGACCCGAGGGACCAGCTGCCGGAAATCCCCGTAGCCAAGGACATAAAGACGACCTTCAGCAAGGACATGGACCATAGCAATTTCTACTACGCCTTCAAGGAGTGGGACCAGGCGACCCTATCCTGGAAGAACTGGACTGGGACGTTCAACGCACCTTCCTGGTCCGGCAGGTCGGTGACGCTCAGCCACACGACGGCGTTCACGTACTGCAAGCCTTACAGGGTGGAGATGTGGGCATTGAACCTGACGGGCAAACCCCTAATTCCGAACCCAGCTGTGCCGAACCCGTGGAAGTTCATGACCGTGGGGGCCAGCGGCGCTTGCGGCCCGTTCCTGATGCATACCACGCCGTTCGACGGCGAGCAGAATGTCCCGATATGGAAGAACGTAACCCTCTACTTCTACTACAGCCCGCCGGACACGGGTGGCATGAACCCAACCTCTTTCACGTTCTCATTCAAGGATCAATGGAACAGCGAACTGTCGGGCCAATTCACGCTGAACTGGCTCGGCATGGGACCTAACGCAGTGGAGCTGTTGCACCCATCGTACCCGCTCGACCCCTGTCAGGAATACACCGTGAAGGTGTTGACGGCCAGGGACAACTCCGGACGGCCCTTCATACCCGGGATGGCCATAAATCCGTTCAAATTCAAGACGGTCACAACGGATTGTCGGCCGGCCATGATCTGGACACAACCTGCCAACGGGACCCTGAACACCCCAATCGACCAACCCCTCGTTTTGAAGTTCAGCGAGCAGATGAATACGGCGTCATTGGTCGTGACCCCCCGGCCGACTGTCACGCTGAATGCGCCCGTCTGGACCGAGGGCGACACGAATGTGTCAATCACGCACAGCTCATTCACCATATGTACTTGGTACAATGTATCCGTATTCGCGAAGAACCCGGCGGATATGAACATCGGACGTGGGCCTGTGCCGAACCCGTTCATGTTCCGGACATTCTGTCCGCCGTCCGGCACATACATCACCGTAACCTATCCAGCAAACGGTCAGACGGGCATCCCGTTGACGGCATCGATCTGGGTGAACTTCAGCGACCCGATGGACACGGCGAGCCTGACGTTCACTTTGCAGCCGGGAACATTCACCTTCAGTCAATTCTGGAGCAACGGTGACATGACTGTCAGGCTGGATCACACTACACCATACGCCCAAGGCACGGTGTACACCGCACGCGTGGTCACTGCCCGCAACAAGACCGGTGGCAACATTATCCCCGGTGGAGCGCCCAACCCATGGACCTTCAGAACATACGCTCCGCCACCTTACATCGTCACCACGATACCTCCAGACGGAGCATCAGGCGTCCTGCTCGATGCAACGATAACGGTCATCTTCAGTGTACCGATGGATCAGACTTCCGTGACCTTCGCCACGAGCCCGGCGCTCACATACTCGCAGCAATGGACCAACGGCCAGACGGTGGTCTTCAGCCACTCGACGCCATTCAACCTCTGCACCCCCTACACGGCCACGGTCCTCGACGCAAGGGACCCAAGCGGCACCCACCTCGGACCCGGACCGGTCCCGAACCCGTGGATCTTCACTACCGATTGCAGATTCCCGGTGAGGGGCTTGAAGGTGACGAGGCAGGCGCCGAACGTGCGGCTGGACTGGACAGGCGATGTCCAAGTGCAATTCTGGAACGTCTTCACCGCAAACGACAGGCTGACACCGTGGCCATGGACCATGATTGCCAACATCACAACGCCAAGCAACAACTTCTACATCCACACCAACGCGATCAGCGATATGCAAAACCACTTCTACATCGTCCGCGGCTACAAGCCCGGCGGGTGGAGCAGCAACAGCACCATGGGCGCGCTGTGGCACCCGACGCTTGCGCCGAACGGCGGCAGGCCAAGCGCGTTTTGGTTCAGCCTCCCGTATAACTCGATGTACAAGAAGGCCAAGGACATCTCTGACGAGCTGACCTACCTGAAGATAAACGTCGTGGCCAAGTTCGATTCGGCGAAGCAGCAGACGGTGGTCTGGTACTACTCGCACGGAGTGTGGCGCGGCACCAACTTCAACATCGCGGCGGGCGAGGGGATGATGATAGGCGTCATCAGCAACTTCGACTGGGCGATCAACGGCACGGACAAGGTAATCTCGATGACGTTCACGTTCAGATCGCACCTGCGCACCAATATCTACTGGATAAGCCTGCCATACACGAACGGTCTAGCTAGTGCCAGCGGGCTCGTGACAGCGATCGCGGGCGGGACCGGACCCGGAACGAATACGAAGATAATCGCCGTGGGCAAGTGGGTCTACGCGACCCAGTCGAGCCGGGTGTACCGCTACGCGGTGTCGGGCTGGAGCGGGGACGACTTCAACATCGTGCCTGGCGACGGGATATGGATCGAGGTCATGTCGTCGTTCGCATGGAACCTGACGCTGATCACGCCGGAAGTCCCGTAAGAACGAACGAACCGGGGCCCTCTCCAGGGTCCCGGACCTTTCAATTTTCCATCACTCCTTTTCTAATCGAGCCTGTTCTCGCACCGGACAGCGTGGACTCTTGAATTCTCCACAGGAAACGTATGTGGTTCATCATTGAACAGACCCACGTCACTTAGATTAGTGCACCACAAACGATATTACTCTACTCCTCCTTCGCTTGTCTAGCGATGCAACCCGGAAACCTTTAAGTAACATGGGTTCATGACAGGCCAAACCTCGCAATAGAACTTGTCCATAATGGAGAGGAGGCAAAAGAACATGGCTAGCAAGAAAGCGGTTAGATTTGTCGTAGTCGCGCTGACCTTTGCGTTCATGATGAGCGCTTTCGTCGTGATGATTTCACCCGTGGCGAAGGCGTCGCTGTGGACGCAGACGACCGAATCGGACTTCGGCGCGGCCACAACTATGAACAATGTGAATGTGCAGGGCACGGGCAGCCCGGCATACGTGCAGTTGAACAAGACATTCTTTGGATGGGTCAACAAGAATCCCGCGGTCGCGCCATCCAAGCGGCAATCAGCCGCCTCATTCTTCGACACCGTGAACGGTAGGACGATGGTCATGGGCGGATTGGACGCAATGAGCGTCAACCTCAATGACACGTGGGCCTACTACGCGGCAACGAACACGTGGACGAAACTGTCCAACAACGCGCCTTGGGCCGCAAGGTGGGGCAGCGGCGCCGCGTTTGACTCGACCCACGGCATCGGCGTTCTCTTCGGCGGATTTGACGCCAACGGCCAGAACTATGAGACATGGGAATACGCCGCCGCGACCGGCGTTTGGACCAACAGGACCGCCGCCGCCAAGCCGAGATTGACCAGCACTCCTCTCGATTTCGACAGCACCCAGGGGAAGGTATTGACCGCGGGCATGGGTGGAATCAACTGGGAGACTTGGGGGTACGACGTCACGACCCACATCTGGTCACAGAGGGCGGGCACGAACCCGCCGCAGAACAGGGGGGGTCAAAGCCTCGTTTACTATCCCCTCATATCCCGCACGGTGATGTACGGCGGGTCTTATCTCTTCACGACATGGGACGAAACCTGGGAGTACAACTATGCGACCGACTCATGGACGAACAAGACTGGCCAAACCGGTGGTGCCAGTCCGGGCGGAAGGACCGGGCACGGCATCGTCTACAGGGCGACCCAGAACGACCTCATGCTCTATGGCGGTCAGCCCGGATATCCGACCACCACGTACAGATATTGGGACAATGCCGGCCAGAGATATTGGGCGATGATTTCGACAGGCAGCAGCCCGTCTGGGCGCATAAACCTCGTGATGAGCTACGACCCTGGGATAGCCTCCTCCGTGATCTTTAGTGGCAAAGACCAGGTAGGCAATAAGTTCAACGACACTTGGCAGTTCGAAGCCGGATACCAGCCGCAGGGAACGATGTCATCCGCTGTATTCGACAGCTATCATTCGAATACTATGTGGAAATACATCTTCTGGAACCAGACCCCGATCAATGTTCCCGCGGGCGGCACGATAAGATTCTACCTCGCGACATGCAACAACCCCTACGACATCGGCTCACCCGGCCTTTGCGAGTGGAAAGGCCCGACCGGTGGGTCCTCGTACTATACCAGCCCTGGCGCCGCCATATGGGCCGGCGCATCACCTGCAAGATACATCGCGTACTACGTCCAGATCCTATGTGCCGCCTGCACGGATTCCCCGCATTTGGAGGATGTGTCGATCGAGCACACTGCTGCCTCAATCCCGCCAACGGTGGCGAGCACCTATCCCTGGGCTCAGGCCGGAGTGCCCGTAGGCTCGCAGATATGGATCAATTTCTCAGAACCCATGGATTTCAACCAAGTGATCGTCACGCTCAAGGATACCGCTACATGGACCGACTTCCCGTACAACAGCGTCTGGCAGAACAATTCCGTGAACCTGATCATGACCCACTCTGGCACTCCATTCGATATTTGCACACAGTACAGGTATAACATAACCCAGGCGATCGACCTGGAAGGTCAGTCGATGGTCGGTCTGCCCAAGAGCTACGTCTTCTCGACGTACTGCCCCTTGCCGGAAATCACGCAGGTGTATCCCCATCTTGCTGATGTCGATATCCCACTGACATCCGCGATATATGTCAATTTCAGCAACCCGATGAACACAGGCATGATCGATGTGAACGTCACACCGCCGCTCCCTGATTCAAGCAACCAGTGGTCCAACGGCAACAAGAACCTCAAGGTCAGCCACGTGGCCTCCCTCGCGGACTGCGTGATATACACAGTCAATGTCAGCGGCATGGACGTCTACGGCCAGGGCCTCGTGCCCGCCTCTGTGCCGAATCCATGGTACTTCGAATCCCACTGCATGAACCCGAGGGTCACATCAACCAGCCCGAACGGAGGGTCGATAGAGGTGGCGGTCGACAAGGCGATCTCGATCACCTTCAGTCACAAGATGAGCCCGCCGACGGTGAACGTGGCATTCACCCCGTCCATAAGCCTGACCGCGTCGTGGAACACGCCGACGAACACCACGCTCACCCTCAATCACCCGCCGGCGTTCACCGCCTGCACGAAGTACACCATGAACGTGACCGGGCAGGACACCAGCGGCAACCATATCCAGGGCGGCTACTACACCTTCTGGATCTTCACGACCTGCGGCGGTTCGCCTTTCGTCCTGCAGACCATGCCAATAGACGGATCGACTGATGTCGCCCTCGACCACGATGTGCAGTTCATATTCAACGAGGCGATGCAGCGCTCGACAGTCACGTACACGGTCTTCCCGCAGGACTGGACGTGGACGGTCGATTGGGTTGGGATGGACGCGATAATGATCTTGAATCACACATCAGACTTCACCGGGTGCGCGAGATATTACATCAATGTAACAGGCGGCAGGGACGTTGACGAGGGCAAGGATCTGGTCAACGGCCCGGTGCCGAACCACTTCCGCTTCGACAGCCTCTGCACAAACCCGTTCGTGAGGACATGGGTCCCGACGGACAATTCGGTTGACATACCCCGCAATCAGAATATCGTGATTACCTTCAGCAAGCCGATGAATACAGCCTCGTTCGGGTACAGCATCGACCCGCTGATCACTTTGGGCGAGGCGTGGACCAATGGCGACACGGTGTTCACATTGTCGCATGGCCCGCTGTTCACGAACTGCACGGACTACATTTTGAGGATCGGACTGGCCGACAGCAAGGACGGCTACCCGCTCATCGGAGACCGCGAGCTGAACTTCAGGACGTTCTGTCCAGGCCCGAACCCGTTCATCGTCATAACAGATCCAGCCGATGGCACCACCGACGTGGCCTTGGACAAGGTCGTGTTCGTACAGTTCAACAAGACGATGGACCGCGCGTCGTTTAGCGTTCAGGTCACCCCGATCACGCCGATGGCCCCGACTTGGGGCGCGCTGGACATGTACCTCAACCTCTCGCATGCGCCGTTCCTAGAGGCGACCCTCTATACTATCACGATACACGCGTGCGACCTGTTCGCGCAGTGCCTAGTACCCGGCCCGGTGCCGAACCCGTGGTCCTTCACGACGACATCCACCAACCCGAAGATTATGACGACGGACCCCACGAATAACCAGCTGGACGTCCCATTGACGAAGACTATCATCGTCAATTTCAACAAGGCGATGAACCAAGCTTCCGTCAACGAAATCGTCTCTCCGGGGGGCATATCGTTCACGAAATCGTGGTCCAACGGCGACAAGACGCTGAGCCTTCTCCATGCTGTACCATTCCAGGCGTGCACTTTGTACACGGTGACAATAACCGGCCAGGACACGGTCGGCAATCCGCTCGTGGCAGGCCCTGTCCCGAACCCGTGGACGTTCACGACCACGTGCCTGCCTGCCGCCCCGCCCGGTCTGCAGGTGGCTCGCTCGGGCAATGACATCGTCCTGACATGGCGGGCGTCGACTCTGGCGACCGGCTACTACGTGTACCGCGCGACTGACCGCTTTGCACCATGGCCATGGGCCCAGGTCGGCAACGTGACCGGCCTGACCTATACCGCCACGGGCGATAACGGCGACACTGTCAACCACTTCTACCTCGTCAGGGGCCGCAACGCCCTCTGGCTCGAGGGACCGAACAGCTCGATGGGAGCGAGGATGTACAGGCAGTTCAGCCTCGCCTCCGGAGTCCCGAACTCGCAATGGTTCAGCCTGCCCTACCGCTCGACATACACGAAGGCCAGCGACATCACCACCGAGCTCACCAACGCGAAGATCAACGTGGTCGCGAAGTGGGACGCGCGGAAGCAGACCACGATACTCTACTACTGGTTCCACAACGCCTGGCGCGGGCAGGACTTCAACATCCTCCCCGGCGACGGGCTGTATATCGGCCTGGTCACTTCCTTCGGCTGGTCGATCACCGGCACCGACAGCTCGACCGCACTGCAGTTCACGATGAACCCGCCATCCAAGACGAACTACAACTTCATATCCTTGCCCTACACCACTTCGTACACCAACGCCCAGTCGATAACGAACGAGCTGACCTCGTCCAAGGTTGTCGAACTAGGGCATTGGGACCCGGCATCGCATGCCTGGCAGAAGTGGACGTACTCCGGTGGCACATGGACGGGACCGAACTTCGATATAATGCCCGGCGACGGGTTCTACATGGTGATAGCATCGGGCTTCACCTGGGCCCCGAAGCTGATCACGCCGGATGTTCCGTAGGAGAGGAGGTAAGAAAATGAGAAAAGAACTGAGCATAGCAATCGTGATTGGACTAGCGTTTGTGGCTCTGCAGGGGAACTTCGGGGTGAGTGCGCAGCCGCCATACCCCAACAAGATCATAACGGGATTGGTCGGGCCGGTAGCCGGGCTGAACGCACCGGTGAACTACAGCAACGCAGTGCTGTACCTCACCACGCAGGCGACCGGGACCGAACCGCTCGTGATCCAGAACAGGCTCAGCCTCGCGCCGCCCCCGCCAAACGCTGACTTCAGACCGGACTACGCGCAGGACATCGGCGGCGTCAACTACGACTGGAATGCAGTCACCGACACGGTCATGGCGATATTCGAAGTGCGCAGGGGAATGAACACATATGTCGGGATTAACTACACCGGCTCAACCAAGGCGGTGCTGGACACCAACCTGATGCAGGAGCTTCCTGCGGTGAGCGTCGAGGCATACCCGACGCTGACGGTAACCAACCCCCCGAGCACGACCACTCTGGACATCACGTGGACCGGGATGGCGGACCTGCCTGGGAACATCATGAGCTATGGCCTCCTCCAGTCGGTGAACGGCATGGCTGGCCCATTCACATGGATTGCGGATGTGACTGCGGTTCCGGCCGGTGCAAACTCGCATTCGGTGACAGGGCTTGCAGACGGCACGTACTGCTACAAGATCAACGCGGAGTACAGGAGGAATGTCGCCGGCACGACTCTCAATGCAACGGTCGGCACGTCCGAGCCAAGCTGCCGGACACTTCTGACGCCTCTTGGGATCTTGAGCACGACACCCGCCAACAACGCCATCGACATCCCCTTGACAGACCCGATAACGGTTACCTTTAACAGGCCACCGGCGAGCCTACCCGCGATTTCGGCGGATGTCAAGTCGTTGGTCCCTCAGGGTCAGACAGTCACGACAGCCCCGTCATTGCTCGGCTCTGTCCTGACACTTGCCCACGCGGCGGATCCGTATATCGACTGTCGGGTTTACAAGGTGTGGATCAATGAGAGCGGAGTGCCTGTTCCGCCCACTGCCCCGGCCGTAAACCCTTGGACATTCACGGCACTTTGCCCGTTCCCGACCGTAGTACCCCCCACCCAGCCGGCGAGTGGTGAGGTCGGCGTGCCGCTGGACACGAACATAGTCATTACGTTCTCCAAGCAGATAAACACGGCGACATTTTTGGTGTCAATCGCCCCCGTGATTACGCTGAACCTGCCATACACATGGAGTGTTGTTGACACTGTCGTCACGATAACCCACGCACCGTTCGATCATGACGTCCCGTACACCTTCACGATAACGACGGCTGACGACATGAGCGGCAACCCGCTAACGGGAGCGCCATACTCATGGTCGTGGACCGCCAACAGCCCGCCTACGGTCACGGTCGACGCACCGACCGGCGGATGCTTCGCGCTGGCAGACGTTGTCCACATAGCGTGGACCCCGATGGATGACAAGACCGCTGTCAGCCTGCTGAACTTCGACGTCAACTACAACGGCACGGTGAACGGCGACGTGACGTCCGGCCAGGGGATACCAACGAGCATCGATTGGACACATCCCACTACGTTGGATGCCACAGGCCTGATGATCAACGTCACCGCCACTGACGAGGCAGGAGCCTCCAGCTACGGATTGTCGGCAGCGTTCGACGTCGACTCGACGGCGCCGGAGATTGACAACTCAGGACCGACGGGTGCTCTGGGTTATGCGCATTACATCCACATCACGGTCAACTTCACTGAGGCGATGAACACAACATCTGTCGAAGCCGCAATAACGATTGCGCCGCTTGCGACGCTCGCATTCACGTGGTCGAATGGCGACAAGCAGGTGGACATCAACGTCACGGCCACGTCGGACACGCCCTACACCATAACTGTCGGAGTAGCGTCGAAGGACATTTGCGGCACCGGCAACGCGATGGCTATCGCGGGGAGCGTGGCCTTTTCCACGGGCCCGAGGAAGCCCATGAAGCCAGCCCTGGTCGGGTTCGCGGACTCGGACACGCAGATTACGCTGACCTGGGCCGCGATATCGCTCTTCGATGACCTCACACCGATCACGAGCGCGACGACGATCCAGTACGTGCTGTACAGAGACAACACCGAGATCAAGAGGACCGCGACCACGAGCTACCAGGACACGGGGCTGACAGCAAACACGCAGTACACCTATACCGTGAAGGTACTCGCGAACGGCACGACCTTGTCTGATGCATCCAACCCAGTGACCATCACGACGAAAGCGAAAACGACCATGGACTGGCTGCCGATAATCCTCATCCTGATCATCGTGATAGTCGTGGTCGTGATTATCGCGGCACTCCTGATGAGGAAGAAGAAGCCCGAGGTCATGGAAGAGGCACCACCCGAGGAAGTCCCGGCAGAAGAGGCGCCACCGGAGGAAGCACCCACTGAAGGAGAGGCCCCGCCGGAAGGCGAGGCACCTCCCGAGGGAGAGACGCCACCGGAAGGAGAGGGCGGCGAAGAGTCGCCCCCTCCCGCCTAGATACCTATAGACGCCGATACTAGGGTGGAAAGGGCTATATCTCCGACCGCGGGTGGAAAGAGCTCGCGGCACATGATAGAGCTAGCTCGCTCCAGGCCGGCAATAGGCAGAGTCGCTTGCGCAGCGATTGCGCTGCTCTTCCTCGCGGCGGCGGTGACCCTTCCTCCTGGCGCTTCGGGGCACATGCTCCCCGAGGCCGGGATCTTCTCGAGATACGTGCAGGGGCAGGTCACTGCGGACGGCAACATCACCGCAGCGGAATGGCAGGACGCGGCGGTCGTCGATCTTACCGCCATCCCCTTCAACACCGCGACCGCATACATGCTCGTCCGGAACAACGACACGATGCTCCACGTGGCCTACGACGTCACGAGCGACACGACGCAGGGGGTGAACGATGCCGCGGGCATCGCTTTCGACGGCGACCACAACGGAGCGCCGACGCCCCAGGGCGACGGCGAGTACAGCGTCAGGGCAAGCAATGACAGCGCATGCCTGCCGTTCGTCTCGGTCCGATGTCACTATGTCTACTCAGGTCCGGGTACCGCTTGGACACCACAGGACGCGATGGACCAGGCGCTTCCTTTCCATGGCGGGCTGTGGGCGGCGGTTGGTTTCGGTCCCTCGCAGAGGGAAGCCGCGCCGCACCGGATGTATGAGTTTTCCATCCCCCTTGCGTTGATCGGGCGACCGACCGCCGCGGTGAAGGCCGGGGACACCGTCGGTTTCTACGCCAGCCACCACAGCTCCCCGTTCGTCGGCGTCTGGGATGGGGACTCTTCGAGTACTGCGTCATGGCCCGACAACTCCCCCCTCGGGCCGAACGGCTACGGGCACCTGTACCTCGCTGCGCCGACTGGAGCCGCGCTCACGCCAGATTACTCTTACAAGCCCGCGAGCCAATCGCAGCCAGCCGTTCACCGCCTCAGTCTCAGGAACATGGGGCAGAGCCCGGACAGTTTCGACCTGGCCGCAACTCCGGGCCTCGGATGGACCGTGGAGCTGAGGGACAACCTCGGCGTCCTCCTGACGAACCATGGCGGGAATGCGACGCTCCCCGATGTGGGCCCCCTCCTTCCGGGCGCGGACACCTCGATCGTCGTGACGGTCATCCCGCCGCCGAGCGCGCTCCCGGGCGCCATTGACGAGATGTCTCTCGAGGTCCGGCCCTGGTCCGACGAGTCGAGGACAGCAGCGACGATATTGCGGTCAACCACGCCGATTCCTGCACCATGGTCCGACGATATGGAGGGCGGCGCGCCAGGGTGGCACGTGCTCTCCCGTCCGGTGAACGATTGGCAGCTCGGGACGCCGAGCGTGACCTTCCCCACTGGGCCGACAACGGCGCATTCGGGCACGAACGTGTGGGGCACGAACTTGGCGGGGAACTACAGCCTGAGCAGCTTCTCGATCCTGGAGACACCCCAGGTCCGCATCCCCGACTATATTTCCAGCGCGCACCTGGTCTTCTGGCACTGGTACAGGATCATAGGCGGCTACGGGGACGGCGCGTGGGTGGAGGCGAGCTCCGATGGCGGGGACTGGGCTTTGATTCCGCCAGAGGCCGGCTACCCCGCCCAGCGGCTCGGCGGAAAGCCCGCGTACGCGGGGGCGAGCGGCGCCTGGGTCATGGCAGACTTCAACCTCACGTCCTTTGCGGGACATTCGGTGGCGTTCCGCTTCATCCTGTGGGACTGGCTCGCCAACGGTGTCACGGCAGGCTGGTACATCGACGACGTGACGGTCCAGGCCTCGCTCCCTGCAGCCGGACTGCGCCTCACGCCGCCGACAGGTTTCATGGCCGGCTCCAAGCTCGATTCCCTCAAGCTCAATCTCACGATACAGAACGTAGGGAGCTCGGACGACGTGTTCGACCTCTCGTACAGTCAGCTGCTCGGATGGAACGTATCGTTCCTCGATCAGTTCGGCGTGCCACTCGACGACACCGAGCGGCCCAGGGACGGTTTCGTCGACACCGGGCTCGTGACCTCGGGCGGCCATGTCGAAGTCACCATCAACGTCACCATACCCGCGAGCGCGACCCCCGGCGAGATCGAGTCGGTGACTGTCGTCTTCCGCTCGAGCCTGGACATAGGAGTCTCGGCGAACGGGCAGTACAAGTTCCAGCTGGCCACGCCTTTACCCTACCTCGACGACGTGGAGTCGGGGGTAGCCGGTTGGGTGGCAGCCCCTGGCTCTCTCTGGCACCAGGTGAACAGTTGCCAGCCAAGCCCTCCGGCGTGGTTCATCTCCTACAGCCCCTGCCACAGCTGGTGGTACGGGCAGGACATGAAGGGCAACTACGCGACGGGGGCGAGGACCTATGGCAACCTCACCTCCCCGCCGATAGAGCTCTTCAACGTCTCCGTGGCGCACCTGAGCTTCCGCTACTGGTACGAGACCGAGCCCACGGTGCAGTACGACCAGCGTTGGATCATGATCAGGATGGACAACGGCCAGTGGCCGGGCAAGGGGCAGGCAGGATCGTATCAGATGGGGCTGTTCTTCGACAAGACGTGGCTGGCGGCGAGCCTCGACCTCTCCTCTTTCATCGGGCACATCGTCCAGGTTAGGTTCTTCTTCGACAGCATAGACGCGCAGAACAACGCGCACCAGGGCTGGTACATCGACGACGTGAACGTGTCCGTCTATGTCCCAGGTTCGACACCACCGAACATCGCGCTCACGAGGCCGGTCATGGGCGAGCGCTGGACGGCGGGGGTGCCGCAGGCGATAGTCTGGGATGCCTCGGACGATTCGGACCCCCCGAACGCACTCAGGGTCTGGGTGAACTACTCGCAGACCGGATCGGCCCCGTGGACCCCGATACCGAACGCCCAGGCGGTGCGAGGCGATTCGTCACCCGTGACCTGGACACCGCCTTGCGAGAATCTCACCGGCGTCGCGCTGAACGCGACAGTCGCCGACACATTCGGCCTTTTCAGCTGGTCAGGGCCGATCAGATTCGACCTGGACTGCCGCAAGCCCGCCGTCGTGAGCAGCCAACCGAGGAGTCCGCCGGATGTCTCCGTGAAGACGAACGTGAGCGTTACCTTCAGCGAGGAGATGAACACCACCGCGGCGCAGTCCGCCTTCAGCCTGAAGACGGTCCCCGGGTGGATGTCCGTCTCCGGGACATTCTCATGGGCCGGCAACACCATGTACTTCGTCCCCTCGAACGACCTCAGGGCGTCCACGGTCTACCAGGCGAACGTCTCGGTGTCCGCGACCGACGTCTCCCGTCCCGGAAACGGCCTAGCGGCGCTTTTCACGTGGCAGTTCACGACAAGCTCCCACGCCGACTCCCCTCCCGACATTTCGATCCAGACGCCGTCTGGCGGGGAAGATTGGTCGGGACACACTCCGACGAATCCTGACATCAGGAACATCGAGTGGTCCGTCTCGGACGATTTCGACCCTAAGGTCGCGCTGAAGGTATGGGTGAACTACACGACAGACAGCGGAGGCAGCTGGACTCCGCTCACCCCCTTCCAACCCCTCAATGGCACAACCGCCAAGATTGCATGGGAGGTGCCGTGCGTCGATTCCGCGCAGGCCGCGATAGGCGTCGATGCGATCGACACCGGGGGCAAGAGGAGGTCGGTCGCGAGCCCCCTGTTCAAGATAGACTGCAGCCCGCCGACCATAATCAGCTACGAGCCGACAGGCTATGTCGTCCCTCCGGACGCGAAGGTGATGGTGGCCTTCAACGAAACGATGAACCAGGGGAAGGCGCAGGCGGCGTTCGACATGTGGAAGACTGCCGACATGATGCCAGTGGCGGGGTTCTTCTCCTGGGTCGGGTCGGTCATGACATTCGACCCATCCGTCGACCTGCTCCGTGGATCGACGTATCAGGTCCGGATAACCACCGATGCCAGCGACGCCTCCAGTCCGGGGAACGCACTGCAGTCGGAGATAACATGGCAGTTCACTGTCGCGCAGGCACCGCCTCCCCGCGTCAGCACGACCGATCCTGCGAACGGCACCGCGAACGTGCCAGTGGACCTGAGGATAATCACGATCACCTTCACCCCGAACACCACGTCCTTCCAGGGCGCGGTGAACATCACCCCCTACGTCAACTTCACGATGGAATCGCCCGTCGGCTCTTCCGTCATCATCGTCCACATCTGGAAGAAGCTTGAACTCGGCACTCGCTACCGCATCAGGTTGAACGCCTCTCTCATCCTCGACGACCTGAACAACCATCTCGACGGCAACGGCGACGGGGCAGGCGGCGACGACTATTCATTCACGTTCACCACGGCGTCTAGCGAGCCACCGGTGGAGAACGGGGTCCCTTCGTGGATCTGGGCCATCCCGCTGGCGGCGATTGGCTTCGTTGTCCCGCTGGCGGCATACGTCTGGCGGAGGAAGAGGAAGGAGAAGAGGAGACGGAGGCGGCGGGAGAGAAAGGCAACCTCCGTTTACAGGGAGACCATAGGGCCTGACAGGAGGATGGCGGGAGAGGAGGCGTCCGTTGAGAAAGAGGAGGAGACGGTCAGTGACGCTTCCCTGCGCCCTCCCTTCTGAGCATCGAGACGAATGACTCGTTGTCCGCTTTCACTATCTGCACCTTCGCGGGCTCGCCCAGGTTCGGCGGCCTCGGCACCTTAGCGTTCCTCGCTTCGGCGGGGTCGAAGTACTCGACCTCCTTGTCCGAAATCGAGATCACTTCGGTTTCGAAGCGTTCCGATTCGACGACCCTGCCCCTCTCCATCTTCGTCCCCGTCGGCGACAATCTCTCCCCGCTCTTCAGGTCCCTGAGCACCGGCCGCTGCCCCATGGAGACGACCTCGAACATCCTGCCCTCCATGCGCACGACGTCGCCCTCCCTGTACCGGGGCAGCCTGACGAGGTGCGTGGTCCTATAGATCTCCTTGCCGTCCTTGAGTCCGAAGAGCTTCGGAGACACGCCGACCGTGCCGCCATACTTCGCCCTGATCCCCTTCGCGATGTTCCTCCCCAGGTCGTGGCTGCTGAGGTAGATGTCGACTCCGCCCTTCACCGGCTCCATCTTCGAGATGAACGCCTCGCCCTTCGAGGCGGCGCGTTCCACGATGCGCTCCGTGAACCCGACGGTTTCGTCGATTTCTTCGTCGGAAAGCCGCCTCTCGTCCGCCCTGATTTGCAGTATAGCTTCGTAGTAGAACCCGGCCTTCCTCCCGCAGGTGGGGCAGGCGCCGCCGTGCACCCTGAGCCTCGTGCGGAAGTCCTTCACGAGGTCAAGGTCATCCACCTTGAGCACCGCCTTGACGGTGACCAGGAGGTTTCGCTCGTCCTCCTGCCTGACGTCGAATGTGAACGTCCGGAACGTCACCTCCCTGGCGGTGCGCACGTTCTTCTCGAGCAGGCGGAGGATCGCCCCTTCGATGTCAGTCTCCACCCACGCCTTGCCGACCTGGAGCTTGGAGCACTGGACGCACTTCACGACATCAATTGTCCCGGGCGGCTCGATCAGCTCGTGACGCTTGAGGAAGCAGTTGGGGCACAGCCCCTGTATCGTCTTGACCGTCGCGCCGCACTCGACGCAGAAGCTCATGTCGCCTCGAAAAAGGCCGGCGCCCTCTTAACCTTGCCGCCAATCTAGGATTGCTAAGCCACATTCATGACGAAGAGCTGCGCGTGCGGCACTCCCTCTATCCACAGTATCCCGTCCTTGCCCACGAGTCCCGCCCTCCTCGCCGCCTCGACGGTCTCGCTGCCGACGAGGTTGCCCATCGTCGCAAGCTTGAGCTGCCTGATGAAATCCTCCTCGGTGACGTCACCGCCATCGTAGAAGGGGGAGACATGGAGCCTCAGCTCCCCTTCGCGCAGGGTCCTCCCGATGAGGTCGGCGTCACACGCCGCGACGAGGACCTCCCTGCCGCGCGTGTGGATCTTCATTCTTATCGTGGGCGGTGTCTCCGCCCTGAGGATGCGCTTCCGAGCTCATATATTTGTCCGAACGGCTTTCGCTCGCGGTAATCAACGGCATTCAGAGCCTTGTCACGACCCTGAACTTGCCCTCCGTCGGGGTGTAGACCTCGCCCTCCTCCTTCCACCGCTTCAGTATCTTCTCCGCTTGGGCCGTGGGGATGCCCCTCTGCTCCGCGAGCTGGACTATGTCTTCCAGGTCGGCGGTCCCGTCCTCCCCCGCGAGCTCCCTGAGGATGTCCCTGAGGACGATCATCTGCTCGCGCTGAGAGTGGCTCACGCCTGTCGTGATGATGTCGATATCCACCCGCCCGCCCTCACCGGACACGCGGCTGAGCCAGTACTCCACTATCCGCACCGCCCTCGCCGCGTCGTCCGCTGAGACTATCGGGCTCAGCCTCGCCCTCGCCGACGCCTCCGCGAGTCTCACATACGCTTCCAGTTGCCTCGGGGTTATCGGGACCGCTGAACCTTCCATCTCTCCTCCCTTGCGTATGTCAAGGTACTGCTCCTTGAGGGTGTCCATCGCCTCCGGGGACAGTATCGGGTAGACGCGCTTGGCGAACGCCACGTACTTCCTGAAGAAATCCGGCTTGAAGAAAGGCCTGAACGCATCATCGCTGACCCCGCTGGCGGGGACTGATTCCCCGTGCTCCCTCTTCGTTATCATCTCCCCCGCCAGGTGCCCCCTGATGATGTGTTCCGCGAGGTTGCGGTCGTACTCCGCCTGGGGCCTGTCGAACATGCTGAAGATGATGTCGAACCTGCTCAGCAGCGTCGGGGGCATGTCTATCTGCTCGCTGACATACTTATGCTCGTCGAAGCGACCGAACTTGGGGTTGGCTGCACCAAGGACCGCGCATCTCGCCTGGAGGACCGCGGTGATGCCCGCCTTCGCGACGCTGACCCTCTGCTGCTCCATCGCTTCATGGATGGCGGAGCGGTCCTGCGGGTTCATCTTGTCCATTTCATCGATGCAGTTGTGCACGATGACTCCATCGCAGAGGAAATTCTCTCCGTCGGGCACGCGCAAATCGTAAACGTAGCCGTCATGATACTCGACAGCCACCTTGGCCACCGGATCAAGATGCAGGCCGCCCCGTGCAGAGTATCGGTTTCCCGAAGCAATGAATGCACCATTAGGCTTCATTTCATGCAGCAGTTTCCATTCTAAGGTTCCGCCATCCAAGACTAGATGATCGGGTGTCAGACGTAGTTCCGTCCCTGAACGGAGCGTCACTTTGAGAATCGCGCCCTGATAATGCCGTCGTACAACCAGAGTCGCTCTGGCGTCTCTAACCTCGAAAAACCGCTGGTCAAGGCTCAAGGTGGTTCCATTGAACGGAGAGAGCTCGAGATTCCGCCCCTTCGAGGTCGCTTTCCACATTTTGCCGGTGTCAAACATCGATTCAATGGTTTTTTCCTCGCCGTCGCAGAAGACTTTCGCACTAGGATGGAGGCATGCAAGACCCTTATCAGCCAGCACGAGAGCTCCGGCCTCAAGGGTCCATCGTCCTTCACCGAATTCTTCGCTTCGGATGGCTGCAGCAGTCAGCCCAGCTGCACTCGCGGCTCTGCCCGTAGCAAGGATACCTCGCGGGGAGAGCTTGGCCATGTAGGCGAGCAGTTCTGACTTTGCCGTGCCTGGGTCTCCTACCAATAAAATATGGATGTCACCCCTTATCCTCCTGCCATCGGGCATATGCTTCGGGACGCCCCCGAAGAGCTGCAGGGAGAGGGCCTCCTTCTCCACATCCAGTCCGTAGATTGAGGGCGCTATCGAGGCGACGATGTGCCGGAAAATATCGGGGTCCTCCGCCTCGCGCCTGATCTCCTCGACGTCCTCGTCCGAGATCTTGATCTCCTCGTACTCGACCTGCTCCATCTCCATCGAGTTGATCTCCATGAAGATGTCAAAGAGGGTGGATTTCAGGCCGGGTTTCACACGCTGATAGCTCTTCAGTATGCCGTTGAGCACGACCCTGTCGCCTGGCATCGCGAACCCGA
Source organism: Methanobacteriota archaeon (assembly GCA_017885655.1). GTDB lineage: Archaea > Thermoplasmatota > Thermoplasmata > RBG-16-68-12 > JAFNFQ01 > JAFNFQ01. The sequence goes on from JAFNFQ010000083.1 coordinate 20,653, forward strand.
CCATGTCGTCGTCGATGTGTGCGCTCAGCCGCCTGGGTTCCTCGCCCCCCCTCAACCCCTCCGGGGCCTCCTGCGCCTCGATCTGCTGCGTGTCGAGGAAGACCGAGCCCTCGTTGATCAGCGCGAACTTGGTCGCCGAGGCGGAGCGCTTGCAGCCGCCCTGGTCCTCGTAGCACTCGAGCGGCTCGTGGAGGACCGTGTTCTCCTGTGGCATCTTGATGACGGTGCCGCACCTCGCGCACCTGAAAGACGCATCGGTGAGCCTCGGCCTGACCTCGGTGGCCTTGCGCACCAGTCCCTCTACCGCGATGTAAGTCCCCAGGTGCTTGCTCCTCAGGTCCCTTATCTGGACTCGCGACTCCCGGGGCAGCCCTTTCAACCGCAGGTGGACCCGGACGGCCTCGTCCGTCGGGGGGATGAGCCTCCTTATAGTCTCCTCGCCCGCCGCAATCGCGGTCTGCGGCCTCCTGAGCAGGTACATGCCGAAGTCGGTGTCGTAGCGGTCCAGATCCTCGAACCGGACCTCCAGGCTCCGAGTCTCAGGGTACTCGTCAGCCAGGCTGAGTATGCGGCTGTGGTATTCCTGTTCCTCGAAGAACTCTTCCCATTTGGCGAGCAGTTCCTCTTGAGAGTAATCTACCATTCTCGCGCCCCCGGGCTCTCGCGTCGATGTCGCACCTCCTCGTGAGTACATAACGTTTGTAACGAGTCTTCCCGTGGACTCCGCCCTACCATAGAGTAAAGGTGGAGTCGTTTCCACTGGAGATTATCCGCACGGGCTGTATCCGCATTCCCTACAGAACCCGCACGCCCCGGCCCGGTCCAAGGGCTGACCGCAGTCGGGGCAGGAGTCTTGGTTCACGGGCTGAGACTCGGTCCTCGACACCTCCTGCGCAACCTTGCTTGCCATCATGCACCCATACTATGTGCACATCAGGTGCAAGGCATTGACGGCAGGGTTTATGAAAGTAAATGACAAGGAGAACTGGAGCGAGATATCAAATTGCCGGCTCCGCCCAAGGCGCCGAAGTTTCGGGCAGAGTGGACATCGGGGGAGTCGCATGCGCACTTCAGAAGTTTCATATCTTGAGGGATGCTTGTAGCAGCATGCCCCAAGGAGGGTGAGACGATGAAGACAAGGTGCATGATTGCCGTGCTTGTGGTCTTGGCAACATCATTCTACGTTTCGGTGATGGTGCTGCCTGGAACCACGAGCGCTGCGGTTCTCTATGTTGGCGGTGGCGGGCCTGGCAACTACACGCTGATTAGGTACGCGATCGAGAACGCGAGTGCGGGAGACACGATTTTCGTTTACAACGGAATATACGTGGAGAACGTCATAGTCAACAAGATGGTGTCGCTTGTCGGGGCGGATCGCAACACGACCATCATTGACGGCGTTGGAAGCGATGCACTGCTCATAGCGAGCGACTGGGTCAACGTCACTGGTTTTTCCATGGTCAACGCATCGGCGGAGAGCGGCGTCAACGTGAGCGCATCGAGTCGTTGTCGGCTCAGTGGCAACATCATGAGCAACAACCTCATCGGGATAACCGCGACGGCATCGCCGGGCCTCGAGATTTTCGACAACATCGTGAGCAACAACTCGGAGAAAGGCGTGGACATATACGTGGCTGACCACGTCTGGGTGTCTAGCAACTTCGTCGCATCGAATGCACATTACGGAATCGCCATCACTGCCACCTCGGACGGCACCGTCGTGAACAACGCAATCACGGGCAACGGCTTGGGAATCTGGATGTATGCCGGGGTGCGGAACACGTTCTATTTGAACGTCGTATCCAACAACTCGGTTGGCTCTGAATTTTCAGGCTCGAATTGGATCGTGATTTACCATAACAACTTCATCAATAATACTTCGCAGGCATCAGACGACAGCCTGACGATGACGAATTCGTGGGATGACGGCTATCCCACCGGTGGCAACTTCTGGTCTGATCACACCAGCCCAGATCTGCTCCACGGCCCGGGTCAGAACCTTACAGGCGCAGACGGTATTGTGGATATACCGAGATGGATCGCCCGCGCCATGCCGGATTTGTATCCTCTGGTGAAGCCTTACCCGCCATCTCCGAGAGCGCCCCCGACAGCGCCGCTGAACCTTCAGGGAACCGCTGCTGATGCGCAGGTGACTCTCAGCTGGGGTGCGCCTGCCTGGGACGGTCTGTCTGCCGTGACGAACTACGCGATCTATAGGGGTTTGGCTTCAGGCACGGAGACTTATCTGACTACGATAGGGAACGTGACGACCTATTTGGACGCCCCGCTGATAAATGGCGTGACCTACTACTATGAGGTAGCCGCGATCAACGCGGCAGGGGAAGGTCCGAAATCGAACGAGATGAACGCCACTCCCGCCAGGGTGCCGGGGCGCCCGCGCCAGCTCAACGCCGTCGGCGGTGACTCAAATGTCACGCTTACATGGCTCCCGCCAGCCAACGATGGCGGGGCGGCCGTGACGAACTACACAATCTATAGGGGGGTGACATCAGGCGGAGAAACATTCCTCGTGAAGATCGGGAACGTCCTCACCTACCTCGACACGGGCGTCACTAACGGAGTGATGTACTGTTACATAGTCTATGCAGTCAATGTCATGGGCGAAGGCGCCCCCGCGACGGAAGCATGTGCGACCCCGACGACATTGCCCTCCGAACCTCTGAGCCTTGCTGCAGCTTCTGGAGACACGCAGGTGGTCCTCACATGGATCCCGCCAACATCTGACGGTGGATCGCCGATTACGAACTATGAAATCTACAGGGGTACGACGTCAGGTGGAGAATCCTTCCTGGTGGAAATCGGCAACGTGCTGACGTCCACGGACACCGGGCTCACGAACGGACAGAGGTACTTCTACAAGATCGCGGCAAGGAACGCCGTCGGCGAGGGCCCGCTGTCCGGTGAGGCCAGCGCGACCCCCGGCCTACCGCCAGGCGCCCCGACCGGCCTGACCGCATCTGGCGGGAACAGGCAGGTCACGCTGACATGGTCCCCGCCCATCGACAATGGCGGCATCGCGATCACGAACTACGTGATTTACCGGGGTCCGGCCAGCGGGGCCGAGGTCTACCTGAGGACAATCGGCAACGTGACAACTCATATCGACACGACGCTCACTAATGGCGTCACATACTTCTACAAGGTCGCGGCGGTGAACGAGGCGGGAGAAGGAGCGCTCTCGGCGGAGGCATCCGCCACTCCGATGAGTGTTCCCAGTCCCCCAACTGGAGTCGTGGCCATGAGCATTCTTTCCAGCGTGATAGTCGAATGGCAGTCCCCAATGGACACGGGGGGATCCCCGGTCACGAACTACTCGATCTACAGGGGGACCTCGCCCGGAGGAGAGACCCTGCTGGCGACCATAGGCAATCTCCTGTCGTACACGGACATCAACGTGACCAACGGCCAGATTTACTACTATGTGGTGTCCGCGATCAACGCTGCCGGCGAGGGCCCGAAGTCGCTGGAGGTCAGGGTGACTGTGCCCGACCACCCCTCGGCCCCCCTTACCCTGTTGGCAACGAGTAGGAACCAGGAGGTGACGCTGACGTGGGACCCACCGACTTCTGATGGCGGCTGTCTCATCACCAACTACTGGATCTACAGGGGGTTCTGGAGCGGCGGGGAGACTCTTCTGACGACCATCGGCGTCTCCACGACCTTCACGGACACGGGGCTCATTAACGGGGTCACCTACTACTACCGGGTCAGCGCAATCAATGCCGTCGGCGAGGGGCCGAGATCCAATGAGGCGATGGCGGTTCCAAGCAGCCTGCCGTCCCCGCCATCGATCGTCAGCGCAATCGGCATCGACGGCGAGGTCGTACTCACAATCTTCCCGCCAACGGACAGCGGCGGTCTTCCGATCATCACCTACAAGATGTACCGGGGAACGAGTCCCGGCGGGGAAGTCTTCATTACGGACATAGGCACGCCGAGCAAGCACTTCGACGCGGGCCTCACGAACGGCGTCACGTACTACTACATGCTGTCCGCGGTGAACGCAAATGGTGAGAGCGTTCTTTCTGAGGAAGCGAGCGCGATGCCCCGCGCTCTGCCGTCGGAGCCCCTCAGCCCGCAGGCCACGGCAGGCTTCGGCCAGGTGCAGCTCACGTGGCAGACACCCGCCAAGGACGGCGGCTACCCGATCACCGCCTATAAGGTGTATCGTGGAATCGCCTCTGGCGGCGAGACCCCGCGGGCGACCCTGGGCGACATCCTGAGCTACACGGACTTGGCGGTGACGAACGGGCAGGGATACTTCTACAAGGTCAGCGCGACGACTGTGGTGGGGGAGGGCCCGCAATCGGCCGAGGTGTCTGCGACACCGTTGTCGCCTCCGTCGAACCCTTCGCCGCCGCAGAACCTCGCGGCGGTGGCGGGGAACGGCCAGGTCGCACTCTCCTGGGATGCACCCGCATGGGATGGCGGTTCGCCGGTCACCGGCTATAGCCTCTACCGCGGCACGGCGGGGGCCGGAGAGGTTTTCATCAGGACCGTCGGCAACATCCTGACCTACACCGACACTGGGCTGACGAATGGCCAGACCTACTACTTCCAAATCACCGCGTCGAACGTGGCGGGTGAGAGCGGGCGCTCGAACGAGGCAATTGCCAGGCCGGCCATGGTGCCCGGACAGCCCACTGGGCTGGTCGCGGTTGCAGGAACTCTGCAGTCGACCCTCACGTGGAACGCCCCTGCGAGCGATGGCGGTTCCTCGATTACGAACTACGTCATCTACCGCGGCGCCGCCTCTGGCAGTGAGACAACTCTGGCGACCGTGGGCAACGTCCTCACCTATGTGGACAGCGATGTGGTCGGCGGTCGCGCCTACTTCTACAGGATCAGCGCCATCAACTCGATAGGAGAGGGACCGCTGTCCATTGAGGCGACTGTCACCATCTCCCCGTCACCGAACCTGCCGCCGACGTGCTCGATCACCGCTCCTCTGCAGGGAGCTGAAGTCTTCGGCAGAGCCGCAATCAAGGGAGTCGCCGCGGACGCGGACGGAAACATCATCGTCGTGGAGATCCGCATAGATGGTGGATCCTGGATGGGCGCGTCGGGCAAGGACGCGTGGAGCTACGCTTGGAACACGAAGTTGTACTCGAACGGGCAGCACACGATCGAGGCGCGGTCCTATGACGGGAAGGATTTCTCGCAGGTCGCGAGCGTGACCGTGTCAGTCAACAACCCCGCCGAGCAGGGCCCGGGCGGCGGCAGGGGCTCGTCTGATGCCGTCGGCATTGCGCTGTCTGTCGCCCTCCTCGTCGTTGCGATGTTGTTGTTCTTCCTTTTCCTGAAGAAGAAGCGGCCGAGGAAAACCTTGGCGGAGCATCCGGAGAGTCCCCCGAAGGAGGAGATTCCGGAGAAGGAGATTGAGGCGGAGTGGCAGGAGGAGTGGGAGGAAGAGGAAATTCTGCCAGAGGAATCGCCGTAGCCGGATTGGGATGTGCCGGTGCCGCAATCGCACCCAGACAGGGCCGAATCATGGGTAGACCTACCACCCCCGGGCCGTGGAACATGGCTACCAGCGTCCGCATCTCAAATTAGAGGTTATAAATACGGGGGCTGTGCTCCGTTCCGGCGAGGAGGCTCTGGAGCAATGTACTCCGTGGGCGAGCCCCAGTCGGGGCTCTTGGCTAGAGGAACTGACCGACTCAAGATCGGTCTTCGCGGAACGAGGTCGAGGAATCTGGGGAAGGGCAAGGCAAGTCTCCTGCTTGCATTCTTTGTGCTGGCGGGTTGCTTCTTCACGATGATCACGATTGTCCCCGTGAGCGTGAGGGCCACCACATGGTACGTTGGCGGGACGGGTCCCAGCAACTTGACGACGATTCAGGCCGCCGTCGACTCCGCGAGCTCCGGAGACACTGTCTTCGTGTACAACGGGACATATCCCGAACAGGTCACGATTGCGAAGACGATATCCCTCGTGGGCGAGGCCAACAATTTCACGATAATCGACGGGACAGGTTTGGGCACTGTCGTCTACGTGACTGCCAATTGGGTGAACATCTCCGGTTTCACCGTGAGGAACAGCTCTTCGACCCTCAACTCGGCAGGAATCGAGCTTCATTGGGTCGAAAATTGCAGGATAGTCGACAACAACGTCTCGTCGAACAACCAGCTGGGCATCTATCTCAACCACTCGAACGGGAATATGATTGAGAACAACGACGCGGACGACAACATCGGCATCACCGGCGCCGGAATCTACCTGAGCTACTCGAACAACAATACGGTGATCAACAACACCGCCTCGGGCAACGCGTACGGTCTTTATGCTGAGTACTCCACGAACAACAGCATGACCCTGAACAACGCGTCGTCGAACTGGGATCACGGCGTTCTCTTCATGCACTCGTTGAACAGCACGATAGCGGACAACTCGTTCTACGACAATTGGGGGAAAGGCGTCTACCTCTCGAGTTCAGAGGGTATCGTCGTCTCCAACAACAGCTTGATCCTGAACCTGATAGGAATCCAGCTGTGGCTGTCGGGCAACTGCACGGTCGTCAACAACTCCCTGGTGGACGGCGGGGACAACGGGCTGGTTCTGTATTCATCATTTCACAACATCGTTCACAACAACACGATACTGAACAACTCGGGGGACGGCATCATCAGCAGGTTCGCGCACGACAATGTCATCTCCAACAACACAATCGATCTCAGCTACTGGGCGGCGATTGAGCTTCAATCGTCCCTGAGGGAAACCCTGGTCGGCAACGTCATGGGTGATGGCGGCGTCTACATCACCCCCGCGAACTATGACAGCGTGGCGAACTGGAACACTCATTCCATCGACGAGAGCAATCTGGTCAAGGGGAAACCTGTGAGATACTGCAAGGACATCGTCGGGGGCACGGTCCCGCCTGGAAGCGGTCAGGTCATCCTCGCGAACTGCAAAGGCATCACGATGGAGAACCAAGACATCAATGGCGTTGTCGCAGGCATAGAGCTGGGATTCTCTCCATCGAATGCGATTGTCTCGCTGAACTCATCCGGCAACATGAACGGAGTGGAGCTGTTCGAGTCGAACAACAACTCGATTGCGAATGTGACTATCGATTATGGGGACATAGGCATCAGCGTGCGCTACTCAGGCAATACGACGATCCGGGATTCCGTATTGCGCTGGAACACCTATGATGGAATATACATGTTCCTTTCTCCATGGAGCGTTGTCTCAAACGTGTCGGTGTCGGACAGCCTGGACGTCGGCATATCCATTCAGAGTTCTGACCACGTCTGGGTGACCAATGGCACGCTGTCGGGTAACAGCTTTGGCATTCTCATGGGGAATTGCGGCGACGGGGCCATCGTGAACAACACGATCTCCAACAACTCCGTCGGCATCTCACTGACGAACACTCTGTATGCCGTGGTATTCCACAACCGGTTCTTGAACAACAGCATGGGTGCGCAGGACAGCGGGGGCGGGTCGGACCGGTGGAACGACAGCTACCCCTCAGGCGGCAACTACTGGAGCGATTACACGGGCATCGACGTGATGCACGGCCCGAACCAGGACATACCTGGCGCCGACGGCATCGGGGATACCCCGCAGCCGATCTCTGGAGGGGTAAACCAAGACAATTATCCTCTCATGGCGCCATTCCCGCCGCCGCCAAGGGCCCCGCCAACCCCGCCAAAGACTCTGCAGGCCGTGGCAGGAAACGCCCAGGTGACCTTGACGTGGGCCGCCCCCGACTGGGACGGTCTCTCTCCTGTCACCAACTACACGGTCTTCAGGGGGACTGTCTCCGGGGGAGAAACGCCTCTGATAACGCTTGGAGTCGTCCTCTCCTACCTGGACGCGGGTCTGACGAACGGCCAGACCTACTACTACAAGGTCGCGGCGGTCAACATCGCGGGCGAGGGCGGGAAGTCGAACGAGGCGAGCGCGAGGCCGGCCACCCTGCCAGGACCGCCCATCGGGCTCACGGCGGTGCCTGCGGACAGGCAGGTCAGCCTATCGTGGTCTGCCCCTTCAAGCAATGGCGGTTCCCCGATTACCAACTACGCGATTTACAGGGGCACGACTCCCGGAGGGGAGACTCACCTGGTCACTATAGGCAATGTCCTCTCGCACGTCGACTCTGGTCTGACTAACGGCGTCACTTACTATTACACCGTCGCCGCGATAAACGGCGTCGGCCAAGGTTCGAATTCGACGGAAGTCAGCGTTATTCCCTTGGCAGTGCCGACAGAGCCACTGAACCTGCAGGCGGCGTCCGGCAACGGGCAGGTGACGCTCACGTGGAGCGCGCCCCTGTCGGATGGCGGCGTGCCGATTACGAACTACACAATCTACAGGGGCATCGCACCGGGTGGTGAGTCCTATCTGATTACGATCGGAAATGTCCTCACCTACGATGACATCGGCCTGATCAACGGCCAGACATACTACTATCAGGTCTCCGCGACGAACGCGGTGGGCGAGGGCGGGAAGTCGAACGAGGCGAGCGCTAGACCGGCAACGATACCTGGACAACCAGCCGGTCTTGTGGCGGCGCCAGCAGACAGGCAGGTCAGCCTCACGTGGTCTGCTCCCGCGAGCAACGGCGGCTCCGCGATCACCAATTACGCGATCTACAGGGGGACGACCTCTGGCGGGGAGACACTCCTCGTCACTGTCGGCAACGTCCTCTCGCACGTCGACCCGGGTCTGACGAACGGGGTCACGTACTACTACACTGTCGCTGCGATCAACATCGTCGGCCAGGGTCCGAATTCCACTGAGGCCAGCGCCACTCCCCTGGCGGTGCCGACAGAGCCGTTGAACCTGCAGGCGACGTCCGGCAGCGGGCAGGTGACGCTCACCTGGAGCGCACCCCTGTCGGATGGTGGCAATCCGATCATCAATTACACTATCTACAGGGGCCTCGTGCCTGGCGGTGAGTCCTATCTGATCAAGATCGGCAATGTCCTCACCTACGATGACACAGGCCTGATCAACGGCCGGACATATTACTATCAGGTCTCTGCGTCGAACGCGGTGGGCGAGGGCCCGAGGTCCGCCGAGGTGGGCGGGATCCCAGGCTCAACGCCAAGTGCGCCAATTGGACTCGCCGCATCGCCCGGCAACCGACAGGCAATCCTCACGTGGTCTCCGCCGGCGGACAACGGCGGTCTTGCGATCACGAGCTACTCAATCTACCGCGGGAACTTCTCCGGTGGCGAGACTCTCTTGATCACAATAGGCAACGTCCTCACCTACACCGACACGGGCCTGACCAATGGGCAGACTTACTATTACAGGGTGAGCGCCTGGAACGCGATGGGAGAAGGCGCGAAGTCGAATGAGGCGAGCGTGACGCCGGCGGTGCCCCCATCCGAACCATCCGACCTGATTGCGAATGGCGGCATCGGGCAGGTCAGCCTGCAGTGGCTGCCGCCGATAAACAATGGCGGGAGCCAAGTCACCGGCTACAGGGTCTACAAGGGAACGAGCCCGGGCGGCGAGACCCTCCTGGTCGCGCTCGGGAATGTGCTGACCTATACGGATGGCGGCCTCAACAAGGGCACGACTTTCTACTATCAAGTCACGGCGATGAATGCAGTCGGCGAGGGTCGACGCTCTGTCGAGAGGAGCGCGACGACGGCGGCTGAACCTACGGCACCCCGGAACCCGCGCGCGGTTGCGGGGAACGGCCAGGTCAGGCTGAGCTGGTCCGCGCCTTCATCCGATTGCGGGGCGCCAATCACCAACTACAGGATCTACAAGGGAACGAGCCCGAGCGGCGAGATATTCTTCCTTGAGCTGGGCAACGTCTTGAGCTACACTGACACGGGATTGACGAACGGGCAGGCATACTACTACCTGGTTTCGGCGGTGAATGCAATCGGCGAGGGCATCGCGACTGGCGAGGTCAGCGCGACTCCAACGGCCGGTCCGAGCCCGCCCTCCACGCCACAGAACCTGCAGGCCTTCGCGGGAAACAAGCAGGTCACGCTCACGTGGGTCGCACCGGCATCCGACGGCGGTGCCCCGATCACTAGCTACCGCATCTACGCTGGCCCGTCGTCGTCCGACAAGAGCATGGTCGCGGAGACCGGGAACGAGCTCTCCTTCGTGGATAGGGGGCTGACGAACGGCGAGATGCGCTTCTATGAGATCGCTGCGGTGAACGCCGCCGGGGAAGGAGCGAGGTCGAACGAGGCGAGCGCGACGCCGAGGACCGTGCCGGGGCAGCCGATAGGTCTCACGGCGGTTGCGGGGAACGGCGAGGTGACGCTGAGCTGGACCGCCCCCGCGGAAGACGGAGGTTCAGCGGTGACCGGCTACGAGGTCTACCGCGGCACCTTCTCCGGTCAGCTGACCCTGCTGGCGACGATCGGCGACGTCCTCACCTACCTCGACACAGGCTTGACGAACAGCCAGGTCTACTACTACATGGCGAGCGCGGTGAGTGCCGTGGGCAAGGGCCCGGCTTCCCCCGTGGTCAGCGCGACGCCGTGGAACCGTCCGCCGACATGCTTGATTGACACCCCATTGTACCGCTCCTCCATATCGAGGACGGTGACGGTGTCAGGAACCGCTTCAGACCAGGACGGGACGGTCGTCAGGGTGGAGGTCAGGATCGATGACGGCACCTGGCAGGTGGTGAGCGGGACGACGTCGTGGTCGTACTCGTGGGACACGGGCGGCGTCTCGGACGGACAGCACACGATATACGCGAGGTCGTTCGACGGGGACGGCTACTCGGGTCTGGCGCAGACCACGGTGACGGTGGCGAACGCCCCGCCACAGGGAGGAAACTCGGCGTGCATGATCGGGCTGGCGATACTCATCCTTCTTGCCCTGGTCGTCTTCTACATCCTGAAGGTCAGACCGAAGAGGCGCGAGAAAGAGGAGAAGGAGAAGCCGCCGGCGAAGTGAGACCGGGGAGACGTCGCGCTCAAGCCCAATGCAGGACCAGCTCGATCCTAATTGACTCTCCGCAGATGGAGTAGTCGGAGGAGGCAGAGTAGCCCGAGGAGGAATCGAGCGTTCCGAGGGACACGACACTCTCAAGGCCGCTTTCTCCCGCAACCTCCATTCTCAGGGAGAACTCGTACGCTCCGGTCAGCAGACCGCGGGCAATCATCTCAACCTTCCGGTTGCAGTCTGAGAAAGCACTCACCTGCTTGCCCCGCGCGACCAGGTATGTCTCCAGGAGCAGGTAGTCCTCCACGGTGGTGTTGTTCCCGAGGGCAACCCTCCCGCCATCGCCCCCTTCGTAGAACGCCTCCGGGAGAGTGCTTGACAGCATCGAGTCGAGGCTCGTCCTTGCGTACTCGAGCGCGGCGTCCCTCGCCGCACCGCCGTCAGGTCTCGTCAAGATGAGAGTGGACGAGAGGACCAGGCAGGACGCAACCGAGATGATCATGAGGAAGAGCATGGCGTCGTAGAAGCCCTCCTGCCCGAACGAGTCCATTCATTCCCTCCATGCCCAGAGGACGACGCGCGCGGGGCTGATGCTCCCGCCACCGCCGCGAAGGGACGCGCTCGTCACGCACGCTCCGCGATCTTGCGCTGGCGGGCCGGTCGACCACGACCATGAGCGTCCCCCGCCATCCGCCACCGCGACGATACTGAGGCTGAAGCCGAAATCGACCCTCAGCCCATCCCTGATCGTTGCCACGTCAAGCGCGTCCAGCTTCCCCTCTTCGAGCATCCCCCTCTCGCCCTTCCAGAGCACCGGTTCGAACTGAAGGAGATCCTCGCAGACCCTCCGAGCGTCCTCGTCAAGTTGCTTCTGTGCACTTCGCTCTTGGTTCGCCGCGAAGGTCGATGCCAGATCGACGACAAGCATGCTGACCGAGATCATCGCGACCATGACGCAGAAGAGGTCCTGAGCGAAAGCGAACCCCCGGCGGTCCATGCATCCAGACAAGCGCCGCCTCCGGGCAACAACCCATCGCGCGGAGTTAGTCCGCTCCGATGATACGTCCGGCTGGCACCTATATGCCTTCGCCGGCACACTCGATATGCGAGGAGCATCAGGGATGTTCAACTCCTATCAGATGGACCACGCGAAAGGACTCATGATCGTGGACTGCAGCGACGCCGACGTCGACGAGCCGGACCTCAAGGACCCGAGGTGCCTCAAGGCGGTCCTCAAGAACCTGGGCAGCGAGCTGAGGGTCGACGGCGTCGTGCTCAACCACCACAGGGAGAAGCACTACGGGCGGAGGACGCTGAAGGCCCTGCGCGAGGTCATATCGCTGTCCTCGCTCCACGACCAGCTGGCGGGCCAGGAGCCGCTGCCGAACTTCCCCGGCCTCGCGAGGAAGGAGATACAGGTGAGGTGCGGCGCATGTCAGTTCAACCCCGCGTCGCTCTTCGCCCGTCTCAAGGAATTGCTGCTCGGCGACCTGCCCCAGATAGATTTCCCAGCCTTTTCCGCGGAGTTCGCGGCGAGGGCGAGAGAGCTGGAGCGTCACAGGTACAAAGGCTGTCAGCACTGCACCGCCAGGACCGTCGCGGATCTCTCGTTCCTGCTCTCCGAGGTCGAGTCGTTCGCCGACAAGATCCTCGCGCCGGGCCAGGGGAGGAAGTGAGCGTGAGCGCGGGGGAGTCGGCCGTACAGCACTCGGTCACCGATGCACCGGTGGAGTCCGCGATCGAGTCTCTCCTGACGCGGCTGGGAAACATCGAATCGCAGAGGCTCAGGGACTCGCTGGCGATCGTGCTCGACAACGACAGGGAGACGAAGCCGGCTTTCTCGTCGTCCTGGGTCCTGCCGATACCGCCGCCGCAGGCGCAGCTGGTGAAAAGCTATCCCATAGGCGACGCGGAGGTGAGGCTCTACCGTCTCCCCGACAGGACGGAGTCGCTCTACTTCGTCGCTCCCTTCGAGTACAGCCTCGATTCCCGCCAGCTGAAGCTGCTGTGCAAGGCGAGGGAGGAGCTCAGGGCGCTCAACCCGGGGAAGGTGGAGCTCAGGACTCCTCAGGAGGCGCGCATGTACGCCGTGCAGGTCGGCGAGAAGATGCTCGCCGCCGCCTCGAAGAGGGACGAGGTCAGCGTCGGCAAGGACAAGAGCGAGGAGAAGGCGATGCTCAGGAAGCTCGCGTCGGTGCTGGCGAGGTACACGACAGGCCTGGGTGTGATTGAGATCCCCCTCACGGACCCGAACGTCCAGGACGTCTACATCGATGCGCCGAACTCGAGGTGCCCCGTGCATCTCGTCCTTGGCGCGGTCGACGGCGGGTTGAGCCAGCGCTGCGTGACGAACATCAGGTTGACGGAGGGCGACGCGGAATCGCTCCTGTCGCGGTTCAGGTTCGAGAGCGGCCGCCCCTTCTCCGAGGCGATGCCGGTGCTCGAGACGAACCTGGACGAGTTCAAGTCCAGGGTCACGGCGATAGGGAAGCCGCTGAGCCCTCACGGCCTCGCGATGGCTCTCCGCCGGCACTCGACGGAGCCGTGGACGCTGCCCCGCCTCATAGCGGCGAAGAGCCTCACGCCATTCGCGGCGGGCCTCCTCTCCTTCCTCATAGACGGGCGCTGCACGATCCTCGTGGCGGGGAGCAGGGGCGCGGGGAAGACCTCTCTCCTCGGCGCGCTCATGCTCGAGCTGCCGCAGAGCCAGAGGATCCTGACCATCGAGGACACGCTGGAGCTGCCGACGACGCAGATGCAGATGCTCGGCTACAAGGTGCAGAACCTGTTCGTGCAGAGTTCCCTGGGCGGACTGGGCGAGATGACCGCGGACGAGGCGCTCCGCGTCTCCCTGAGGCTCGGCGAGAGCGCTCTCGTGCTCGGCGAGGTCAGGGGCCAGGAGGCGAGGACTCTCTACGAGGCGATGAGGGCGGGGACGGCGGGGAGCTCGGTCCTCGGCACGATACATGGCAACTCATCCAAGGCGGTGTACGAGCGGATAGTGCATGACATGGGGATCCCCCCGATGGCCTTCGCGGCGACGGACGTCATCGTGATCGCAGGTCTCGCGAGGCCTGGCGGGACGCAGAGGCAGCTTCGCCGCGTGACGGAGATCACCGAGCTGGCGAAGTCGAGGGGACCGGGCGAGTTCTCGCAGCTCATGACATACGAACCGAAGGTGGACGAGCTCAGAGGGGTCGACAGGGTCCTCTGGAACTCGGAGAAGATCTCCTCGATAGCGGCGCAGTGGGGCCTCTCCACGGAGGAGACGATGGAGAACATCCGCATCAGGGGAGAATGCAAGAGGAGGGTCGTCGCCGAGTCTGTCAGGCGCGCGGACCCGAGCTTGCTCGGCGCGAGGTTCGTCGCCGCAGCGAACGCGAAGTACTGGTCGCTCGTCGAGTCCGGTCTGGCGGGAGACGTGCTGCTCTCGGAGTGGACCAGTTGGCTGGCGGGGGGCTGGTGAATGGATGGCGGGTCGTGGTTCGTCTCCTTCTGTTCCTTCGCATCCCGCCGCTTCCCCGCGCTCGTGAAGACTGGCGCGCAGCATCTGGAGAGGATACGCAAGAAGAAAGTAGAAAAGAAACCCGCCAACCCCCGAATCACCGGGCTATCCTGGAAAGGCGGGAAGAAGGACTCGGGTTCGACGCAGGTAAGCAGGGTCGAGAAATCGCTCAGGTTCACGGGGACTTCGCTGATGGTCGAGGAAGTCCTCGCGGCTGCCTGGCTGGCGGGAATTCTCGCCTCCGTGGCGGTGGTCGCCGCAGTCGTCCTCGTCTTCATTCTCGGTGGATTCGGCCCGATGCTCTATTTCCTGCCGTTCGCCTCGATTGCCCCGATCGCGGCGTACTCCCTCATCATGAACTACCCTGAGGCCCGCGCGAGGAGGATGAGGATCAGATCGCTCGGCTCGGCGCCTGAGGCCGTGACCTACATGGCGATGAGCCTCAAGCTCTCCCCCTCCCTCAACAAGGCCGTCGAGTTCGCCGCGGAGAACACGGAGGGGCCGCTCGCCGACCGGCTCAGGGGGGTCATGTGGGACGTCTACACGAGGAAGAAGGAGTCGATCGAGGAGTCGTTCATGGGCTTCGCGAACGACTGGGGCGAGTGGAACGATGACCTGAAGCGCTCTCTCTACGGTTTGCTGAGCGCGGCGGGGGAAGGGACGCAGCAGGGACTTGACCGTGGCCTGGAGAGGGCGCAGGAGACGGTCAGAGCGGGAGCAAGGAGGAGGATGGAGGAGTTCACCGCCTCGCTCAAGATGCCCGCGACCGCGTTCTTCGCCCTGTGCGTTCTGCTGCCGCTGATCATCGGGACGACCCTCCCCGTCCTCAGCCTGGGGGGAATGGGCATCCAATCCGTTGAGACGCTGTCGCAGCCGCAATCGGGCGGAGGCGGGCCACAGCTCGTGCTGCTTCTTGATGTCGTCTTTCCCGCCATTGCGTTCCTCTACTCGATCATGCTCCTGGGGAGGCGGCCCGGCACGACGGGAGCGCCTTGCATCCCGCCAACCAGGAACAGAGCGCGGAGGAAGTGGGCGGCAGCTTCCCTCATCATTGCAGTGATCCCCCTTCTATCTCTCCTCACCTTGGCCAGCGCCTTCGCGCCGATCGCGGTCATCTGGAGCTTCACGCTCGGCGTCTCGACCTACCTTGTACTCAGCAGCGCGGACCGCCGCAGGAGGCAGAGGGAATTGCGGCTCCTCGAACAGCAGATGCCGGACGCCGTCTTCATCATCGGGAGCAAGCTGGGGGAGGGACTCTCGGTCGAACAGGCCCTGGGGAGGGCGAGTGAGTCGCTCAAGGGGCTGGAGGTCGCTGCCTTCCTGGACCGCCTCCGCTTCTCGCTGCAGCTGCACAGGCGCGGCCTCGAGGAGACGCTGTTCGGGCGCGAGGGCCTGCTGAGGGAGCATCCTTCCCGCATGGTCAGGGTGTCGCTGAAGATGGTCGTCGACCTCTCCCGCAAGGACCCCTCGGCGGCTGGCAAGGCGCTCGTCGACTTCTCGCACTACCTCAGGGAACTGCAGGAGGTCGAGAGGGACATCAAGTCAAAGCTGGGCGAGATCGTCGATGCGATGAAATCGACGGCGAGCTTCTTCGCGCCGCTGGTGCTCGGCATAACCTCGGCGCTGTACATGCTCCTCGAGAAGTCCTTCGGGAGCGTAGCGCCCCTCCCTATCTCGTCTCTGTCGTTCATGGCGGCGCTCGGACTCTACCTGGTGGTCATGGTGCCGATTATCGCGAACTTCAGCGTCGGCCTGGAGACAGGCGGAGACGGTGCCGAACTGGCGGGGTTCCTCGGCAAGGCGTGGCCGACGTCGCTGGGGTTGTTCACGCTGGCTGCGGCATTCTCTGTCATCGGGCTGGGAATATAGGCTGCCGAACATCGAAGCCAAATTCTAAATGCCTGCTCACTCATGCCCGATTCCGTGGACGTGCCCGGGGAACTTGACGAGCTCAGGAGATTCCACGGCCACCTGGGGCCGTATGTCGCCATAGGCTTCCGCATGGGGCAGATAGCGAGGAGGGAGCTTGGCGAGTACAGGGGCATGACGGCCGTCGTCAGCTGTTCCCTGGTGCCACCGATGCGGTGCCTCGTGGACGGGGTCCAGATGGGATCCAGCTGCACCTTCGGGAAGGCCAACATCAAGCTCAAGCCGGGGGCGAACCCCCGCGCGACCTTCGAGAAGGCGGGGAAGAGGCTCACCGTGACGCTCAAGCCAGGGTTCAGGCAGACCATCGACAAGGAGATGTCCAAGGCCGAGGAGGTCGACCAGAGCTTGCGCTACTATCGGATGGCAGAGGCCGACCTCTTCGACGTCTCGCTCGCCTAGCCAGGGACGTTCCAGGACGCGTCGTTGAGTGCCAAGATCCAGTAGCCGCATCCTGGCGTCAGCTGGAACGAATCGTAGGTGATCCTGTCGAGGTAGTACGGTGCTTCGAGCGCGTTGTACGCTTCGAACGCCATGACGTTGCCCGGCATCTGCGACTTCAGCTGCCCGAGGTCGTACGGCATGAAGGACGGGAAGCCAACGAGGTTCCAGCCCGCCTTGATCTGGACAGTCATGCCCGTCGGCACCTTGCCAGCGACCTTCGCGTTTCCCGCGCTCGTCGTGTGCACCCAGATTCCCATGCTCATCGTCGCGACCGAGAAGTCGTTGTACGTCCTGCCAGGTTTGTAGCTCTGCCAGTGGTCCACCGAGTCCATCGGGTCGTACCATCGCGCAGAGTCGTAGTTGACTCCGGCAAATATGGTCGTGAGCGTCATGTCGCTTGTGATGACGGGAATCGACAGCAGGTTCGTGCCGCTGATCAGAGCCTTGACTGCCTTTGCGCCCTGGTCGACCGTGCTCGCCGTGCCGCCGGCGTTCTTGGCCTTCACGAAGTAGAAGTACGAGTTGGCGTCGGCGCCCGCTCCCACGTCGACGTAGAAGCCCTGTCCGACCGGTGACGTACCTAACATGGTGTAGGCCGCTCCCTTGTTCTTGTCGTAGCCACTTGCGCTGCGCCAGATAGTGTAGTTGTCGAGGTTGGTCGGGTCGTCGGGCGAGAGTAGCCATGTGACCCTCACGTCAGTCCTCCCGTTCACGAGAGCCGTGTCGGTGAGCACCGGCGGTCTCGGGGGCCTTGTCGGCGGGACGTTCTGCACGCAGAAGGTCGATTTCTCGAACGCTCCCCAATGGCCCGCGACGTCCAAGGCGTGGATGTAGATGTCATGGCAATTATTCGACAGGAAGTCGAGCCTGCCGGACCATGTGACGGGCTCCGTGGGCGAAGTCGGCGGGCTTGTGAGGTTCATCCCCCAGCCCAAGCCGTCCGCCCCCGTCGCGTCGAAGAAGAACTCGGCCGGCCTCGTGGCGTCGATGTTGCTGTTTCCGGTGGTCGTGTCATCGGCTGTGGCGTTGATATACACGGTAACCGGGCCCATTACCGGGTTCGGGTGGATCGTGCCGCTGCCCGCCCAGAGCCTCGGTCCGGCGCAGTCGCCGGTGGACCTTGTGACCGTGAACGTGCCGTCGCTGTCGTCGGAAGCGTTGAAGTTCGGGTTCCCGTCGTCCTGCACCTCTATGCGGACAAGGAAGGCGTCGCCGTTGCACACGCCGCCAGAGAGGTACCACGGGTGCGAAGTGTTCACCGCAGGTATGTTGTACGCTATCGGGAACCAGCTCTGACCATTGTCGAACGAGTAGTATGCGGCCTGGCTCAGGATGTTGGCCCCGGAGGTGGACGCGGTCCAGGTGATCGTGACCGTGTCGGCGACGAAGTTCTCGCCGCCGTTGGGTGCCGATACCAGCACGTCGGGGTGGTCCCTTCCCAGGAGCCAGATGATCGTCTTGTCGAGGATGCCTGTCCTCGTGGCACTGAGCGCGACTCCTGCGTTGAAGTCGATGTCTATCCAGTTGAAGTAGTAGCCGACCATCTTTGAGGGGGTCCCTCCCCAGAGGCCGATGCCCAGAGAGCCGTTGTTGGCGCTCGAGACCCACCTCACCGATATCTTGTCGGGCGTGGAGTCGCCGCCAACATCGGACCACACATAGGTCGTCAATCCGCCAGCCGGCAGCGAGGTCACTTCATCCGCCGAGCCGCCGCTCCTGAACGGGACGTATGGTATCGGGCCAGCGGAGTAGGCGTCGCTGATCGGGTCGCCCGACTCGCCGAGTATCCCCGTTATGGTCAGCGGGTCTCCCGCGTTCGGGTTCCCGCTGCTGAACGACGCCTTCAGGAGGGCCTTCACCTGAGAGCACTTCACAGGGTCGACCCAGCTGGAGGTCACCGCGCAATACGCCCAGAACGTGTCGTGGTGCACGTAGAGGAGCCTGCCGCCGGAGTTGAGGTAGTTGGTCAGCAGGAGGAGCTCGAAGTCGTTGTGCGGCGGGTACTGTTCCATGCCGACCTGCCATATCACCGCCTTGTACGACTGCATGAGGCCGAGCGACGGGTCGCCGCTGTAGGTGACGTGCCACTCGTTGTAGGACCATCCCCGTGCCGCGAGAGACTGCCTGTACGCCTGCACGCCCTCGGGGCGTTTCTGCTCGAACGTCTCGTCGCCCAGCACGAGCAGTATCTCGCCCTTCGCGGTCGTCTTGAAGGCGTGGTGCTGCCCGCCGTTGTCGTCGGTGGTGTTGTGCCCCCTCGCGTCCGTGCTCTGCACGTCGAAGAAGTAGAGCGTGGCGGTCTGGAGGTTGACCAGAGTGATCGAATGGCTGATCATCAGCTCCGAGGTTGACTTCACGTTCGCGATCGGCAGCACCGCACCGTAGATGATCGTGGAATCTGCCGGGATGTTCGTCTTCCATGTGATCGTCGCGGTGGAGCTCGTGATGCCGCTGACCACGACGTCGTATATCATCGGCCTTAAGGCATCTATGGTGGCGTGTGCGAAGGAGTCGTGCGGCGGGTTCAGGTCAGTGTACTGCGCCCAGATCGTGTCCCTGTCGCTGACCTCGAGGATGGCGTCGGGCAGCGGCGTCCCGAAGGAGGTCTGTATGGAGCCGGCAAAGACGCCGGTCCCCGCTCCAGTCTCGGTCAGGGTTATGTCCTCGGGCCAGGGCTCGGTCGTGCTCGTCATGCTGACCGTCAGGGGCCCGGTCGCGCCGGGGTCGACGACCCAGACGTTGACCGTGTCGCTCTCCTTGTAGCTGTGGCGGTCGAGCATCACCTGGCCGTAGCCTATGTCGAGCCCGCCCACCACCGCAATCGAGTACGGCTGGGGTCCCGCCGGCACGTCGTTCGCCAGGACCCTGAGGGTCCAGACGCCAGTGCCCGGGTTGTTGACGATTACACCTTCGATGTTGTTGAGGTGATCGTAGGAGCCGAAGTTCGGCCTTGAGGCGCCGGTCGCGAAGGTGCCCCAGACGTTCCCCTTGTAGACGTCGCTGTTCGGGGCGGTCACGGTGATGTCGAGGTCGTTGACGAGCGCCCTCCCGACACCGACCGAACCGGGGAAGTCAGTCCAGCTGACGATGAACCTGAGGTTCTGAGTGGCGTTGTTCACGAGGTAGGTGTATTCCTCCCATTGCCCCGTCTTGAGGCCGGACGTGTCGTCCACGACGCTCAGGTGCCTCGGGTCGCCCTGGAAGTACAGCGCGTCGTCGAGGAGGGGCCTGCCCCATCCCTGCGCGTCGTTGGGCCACCTGTCCTCCGAGCCCGGCCTGCTCCTCGACCCGGTCATCTTGACCGCGCTGGCGACCATTGTCGCCGTCAGGAGCGAGGCCTGCGGGTTGAAGCCGTTCAGTGCGGTCTTGGTGCCCGTCGGGTACCAGCCGTCCGTGAAGTACTGGCGGACCAGGGCCGCATGCCCTGCCGCGTCAGGTGCGGCGTAGCTCGTTCCTCCGAACTGGAACCACTCCATGTCCCTGTTGGCGTTGGACCACGGGTTTGCGTCCGAGGCGGCGGTGTCACCCAAGCTCACCCAGGATATCGTGGGCTTCAACCGCCCGTCTGCGGTCGGACCCCAGCCGCTGTACGACGTCATGCCGTTCTCGCTCGGGTATGCGTTTGTCCCGCCGGCCGAGAGGACGTTCTTGGCAGACGCCTGCTCCTGCACCACCTGAAGGGTCGGGCCGCCGTTCCCCTCGGCGAAAACGACCAGCATGTCGGGGTGCTTCCACATGAATTCGTCGATCTGCATCGAGCTGAGGCCGTATGTTGCCGTGCCGCCGCCCCAGCTGTTGGAGTGGATTCTCGCGCCGGCACCGTACGCCGGTCCGAACAGGAGGTTCAGGTCGTCGGGGATGTAGGACAGGAGGTCGTCGTCGCCGCCGCCGCAGGCCACCGATGGCCCGACCGTGCCTATGTCCTGGAAGAAGTGCTGCGCCGCCTTCGCCATGCCGTCGTTGTTGCTGGCGCCTATCCCGTCGTCGCTTCCGTCGAGGATGCCGGCGGTCGCCGTTCCGTGACCTGAGGTGCACGGCCCCGTGCCGATGGCGCTGTCCTTCAGCGCCCATTCCTCGGTCCACGGGTCGATGTTGGTGTAGTTGGCCATCGGGTAGTACCTGATGACCTTGCGGCGGTTCAGGTCAGTCACGTTGTAGATGTCGCCTATAGTGATCTGCGAGTCGGAGTTGCGGAACATGTTGTGGTCGTAGTCCAGACCAGTGTCCGCCGATGCGACTATCTGACCCTCGCCCATGATGCCCTTCTCCCAGATCTTCCTGGCCCCAGGTATGAGGCTGGGGTCCTGGTCGGTCTGGTGCACCGCTTGGGCGTAGTAGTTGTCCACCGTCGGTTCAGAGTAAGGCTCGATGAACTCGACGCTGCTCATCCTGGCTATGACGGGGATCAGGGAGGCGTCGATCCTCGCCCTGATGTCGCCGAAGCTTTCGGCCTGGTAGTAGCTCACCACGCCGGCGTCGTTCCAGCCGAAGGTGGCCTTGCCGTAGCCCTGCTGGTTGATGAACGCCAGGACGGAGTTGACGGATGCGCCTGGGAGCGTGACTATCTCCACATAGGTGAGGCCCTGAGACCCGTAGAGCGCGGGGTCGATCCTGTAGACCGGCTGGTATATCCCGCTCCAGGTGACGGTCCTGAGGGCGTCGATGGATGCCCTGACCTCAGGGGTCATCCTCACCAGGAATGCGTCGTTGGGGATGTACCTCAGGATCTCGGCGCCGAGGGACTCTATCTGCCACTTCCACTCCTCCTTCACGGGTCCTATGAACTGAACGAGGTAGGAGCCCATGGTCCCCGCCGGGTATGCCTGGACTTCGAGCGACGCGGGGATGGCCGGCTCGCCGTCCCTCGTGTCGAAGGTGGTCGCCGCCAGGTCGATGCTGAAGAGGTCCGAGGCCTCCTCGAAGCTGAGGGCGTTGTTCTTGAGGGTCAGCATCTGGCTCGGGTTGACCTTCGCCAGCACGTACCCATCGTAGGTCTCAACTATCTCGACGCCGTAGGACGTGAGGCGCTGAGCGTCGGTCCCGGGCGTGTAGATGCGCACATATGTCGCTTCGTCGGTCTGCGGCCCCTGCTCCGACGCCTTGATCATCGAGATCGAGGTCGGGACAAAGAAGACCGCTGCCAATGCTATTGCCAACACTTTCACTAATCTGGCATATTTCAAATGACCAGTCCTCCTCCATTCAAAGGAAGTCTTTGCGCGCGATGCTGCCCACACCACTGCGCGAGCGGCAAGTATGATGCGTGACATATATAGCTTTTGTTAGGTCGCGAGGTGTAGTCCGTATGGTGTGGGAGAGGTCTCTCGACACCGCCGTGCGGCGCGTCACTCGGCGATTACCCTGGTCACTTGGAACGCGCCGTTCTGGAACATGAGCAGGTAGTAGTTCGGGCTGTGCGCGGCTCCTCTCATCTTGACGCACCTGATGCGCCTCTGGATGTTCGCGTCGTCGACGCGCTCCATCTTCACGTGGATGATGCCGTCGGCGATGAACTCCTCGCCGTGCTTCCCGTACTGCGTATCGCCCGAGCCCATCTCGGAGATGACGAAGATCGTGGAGTTCAATTCCTTGAGCCACTCGAACAGCTGGAATATGTCCTCCCTGGGCGACTGGAACCTCGCCATGACCTCGAGCACGGGGAGCGAGTCTATCGCCAGGAGCTCGCAGCCCGTCGCGCTCTTCATGTTCTGCGCGTACATCTTGAAGATGTCCATCCAGGTCCTGTTCGCCATGCCCTCGAGGTTCTTCCTGATCACGCTCAGGTCAACTATGCTCAGCTTGTCCTCGACGTCCCTGGGGTCCATGCCCATGCCCCTCAGGTGCCTTACCAGGTTGTCCCTGCCCTGCTCCAGGGAGATGAAGATGCCCGACCTGTTCTCCTTTATCGCGTTCTGGTACATGATGTAGAAGATCGCTGTGGACTTCAGGGTGCCCGGCTCTCCAGCGACGAGGACGACCGAGCCCTTCGGGATGCCGCCGCTCAGCTTGTCGTCGAAGCCCTGGATGTAGGTCTTGATCCTGTTCTCCGGCGCCTCGATGAGCTCCTTGATCTCCTCTTGCAGCTTCTTCTCCGGGACCTTCTTCTCGGGTGCTTTCTTGTCCGTCGACTCCTTGAACAGTGTCTGGAGCTTGTCAGCGCCGCGCATCCGTTTCGAATCCCTTGGCGGCCGATATAATGCTTGTCGGCCAATTATCATCGAGCGAACTCGCAGGAGTGTGAAAAAAATAAAAGGGGGAGCTAATCGTGATTGCAAGGAGAGAACCCAGGGGGGGCATATCCGTTTCTGAACCGGCTCTGTGAGCATCTGTTCGCGTGGAAACGTTTATTTGTTATCAGCTCTGTTACCATGCGCGGGTGGGGAATTGTTCGTCCCTGAGAAGAACCTCAAGGATCTGGTCATCTCGTATGTGAAGTCCGAGGAGAGGTCCATCAGCGCCCTGACGCGGCAGCTGAACAAGGACGGCTACAAGTTCCACAGGCTATTCATCACGGGGTACCTGAAGGCGCTGACTGACATGGGTCTCCTCAGGGAGAGGGACATCCCGCCGTCGAAGATCTACACGACCTCGGCGTACAGGGGGCAGAACCTGTACGAGGCGATCGGCGAGCAGTGCAGGGCGCTCGAGAGGGACGAGAGGAGGCAGGCGCGCCTCGCGATCGCTGTCCTCCAGAGGCTCTTCAGGAGACCGGTCTTCCTCAGGGAGATCAAGGAGTGCGGCTTCGGGACGCAGATAGACGCGCTGCAGGCGTCGAAGGAGGAGAGGGAGGAGGCTAGGAAGATGCTCCTCAAGATAGGCATTCAGCTGCCGACGAACGAGCCGGCGTACTATCTCAAGGAGAGGAAGGACCAGAGCAAGGAGGCAGTGCTGGCGAGCGTGGTGCTGCAGAAGTTCGAGGCGACCGGGCTCGTCCTGGCGACGAGGCAGGTCAGCCTGGAGGAGAAGAAGAGGTACTAGGCCGCCGGGATGGACGCTCAGCTCCTCCCGAGGCTACCCAAGGGCTTCCTCGGTCCCGCTTCCCCGCGAGCGCCGGTAATCCGCGGTAAGGCTGCTCACTTCCGTGCCTGACCCGATCCCCGCGATTGAGACTGGGTTCCTGCCCTCCGGCAGGTCTCCGGTCACTTCCAGCCCCGCGGGACAGAACCTCAACGTCGGCCCCTGGACCGCGGCAGGACTGGGAGCGCCGCTCCCGGCTGTCACCCCCGCTGAGGACGGTTTCGGTGTATAAGGGGACGCCCAACCCCCCGGTCAAGCCTAGCGCCGTTCACATCGGGCGGTCGATATATAAAGATTGGCGGGGAGAAGGGGCATGTCGAATTCCGAGATCACTCTCTTGGAGAGACCGCAATGACCCCCCATGCCCAGGCTGACGCAGGGGCAGGTCGCACGGATGATAACCGCGAGGGAAGATGGGGTCAAGTCAGCATACTCGATCGCCGAGTTCAGATCCGAAGAAGGTCCTCAGAGGAGATTGTGAGGCGTCCCGAGGATGGAGAACGCAGGAATCGGCTGGATGGCGGAGCGCTCTCAGACCGATGGAGGGACTCCGGGAT
>JAFNFQ010000084.1 GCA_017885655.1 Methanobacteriota archaeon
ATCGTAGGAGGCGGTAGGCAGATTCGTGGAGTTCAGCACCCAATTGCCCGCCCCATCTCCCCGCCAAACTTTCACGCCCTCATACCCGGCAGTGGCGATGTCCAGCTCCCCGTCGTTGTTGATGTCCCCGAACCAGACCGAGTGCTGGCTTGCCGGCGGTCCGGTCAGGCCGTTCGAAGCGGATGCCCAGCCGTCGACAGTGTTCCCTTGATCAGAGGACCCAAACGNNCTGCGTAACTACCGAGGGATAAAACGATTGTCAGCAACGCCAGCATCATCGAGGAAAGCTTCTTCATCCATGCTGCGCGGATCACACAATCACCTCTCGCCATCATTCTTCTGACGTTTCGCCTTCCTCTTTCACCGGAGTCCCGCACTTCGAACAGAACTCGTCGCCAAGCTTTAGCGGTCGTCCGCAGGAGGCGCACTTCATGGAAGGCTTTTCGGCATTCGGCTCCTCATCCTTCTTCCTCCTCTTCATCATCAGAATCAAGAGGAGCAGTGCGATGACCACAATGGCGGCCAGCAATGCCAAGACCCAGAGCGGGAACTCGCCAGATGTTGTCCCGGAGCCCGTGTCCGCGTTGAAGGTCACCCTCATCGTGTCCGTGTTCGTGTTGCCCGCCCGGTCGCGGACGCTGAGGACGACCTCGTAGTCTCCCCGCGTCTCAAACCTGAACTGAGGTTGAGGGCCGTAGAGGATCGCGATGTCGTCCTCATAGGTGAAGGACCAAGTGTAGTTGACGATCCCGCTTCCGCCAGAGTTATCACTGGAACCTGTGCCGTCGAAATCGACATCGGACCCGAGGTTGACCTTCTGGTCGACGCCCGCCTCCGCTGTCGGCGCCTGCGTGTCCAGGAATATCCAGGCGAACTTGACGAACGCGACATTGCCGACGTTGTCAATCGCCCTGTAGTAGACCCTATGTTCTCCCTCACCCGCAACGTTGGCGGTGATCGCCGTGGTGTACTTCTGCGGACAGGTGTTGTCGTCGACGCCATAGCTGACCGTCTGCACTCCGGAACCGCCATCGCTGGAGTCTATCGTGATCAGGGCGAGGGCATAGTTGAGGTACGTGATCGCGGTCTCGCCAAAGCCCGTCGTGTCGGCCGTGGGGGGCGTGTTATCAAGGTAGAGTTCGGTCATCTGCTCCGGCTCCTCGTTCCCGAGGGTGTCGAGGCTCTTGAACTTGACAATGATCAGACCCTCCGCCTTCGAGGAGGGTATGTTAAACTCCGTCGCGTAGGTGCCATAGGGAGGCGGCAGCTCATCAGAGGCATAGAAGAGGAACCTAATCGATTGCACTCCGACTCCTCCTGAATCCGTCGCGGTCAGGCGCAGCAATGTCGATGAACTCACATATTGCCTGCCTGAAATGGTATCGAGGTAGCTTGGCGATAAGACGGTGAAGGTCGTGGTCGGTGGCGTCGTGTCGGTGCTGAAGGTCCACGGCTTGCTTGCGAGGAGATGATTGGGAGAATCGTCCCTCACGGAGACGCGGACGTCGTGCAGACCGTCGCTCAGAGGAGTTGACGGTGTATAGGTGACTTCGCTAGACGACACCACAGAAGATGCCGTGACGTTGACCGAGTCCACGGTCAGGACGACAGCGGCGGTGGCTATCCCTGAATCGTCCATGTAGTTGGCGGCTATCAGGGGGGTGTTGTCATTCGTCACCGAGTTGTTGGCGGGCCTCAGGTTCACGATAGTCGGAGCGAGGCTGTCGACCGCAAACTGCCAAGACGCGACTCCGAGGTTATGCGCCGACGAGTCGTCCCTGACCTGTATCCAGACGATGTGGTCGCCCTCGATGAGAGGTGCGGACGGCGTGTAGGTCGTATAGCCGATTGTGACGAATGCCGAGGTTGTCACGTCGACGCCGTCAACCAAGAGTCTCACGCTGGATGTGTCGATCGAGGAGGGGTCGCTGTAATCGGCGCCTATCGATGGCTTGTTGTTGCTGACCGTTGACGAGCTCACGGGCCGCTGGTTCGTGATCGATGGCGGCAGGCTGTCCACCGTGAACTGCCATATGGCCACGGCAACGTTCGGCGGGTTCGAGTTGTCGGCGACCGACAAGCGGACATCGTGAATTCCTTGGGAGAGGGGCGCGGCGGGAGTGTAGTCTATACTCGTGGGTTGCACAGTAGAGGATGCCGTGACATCAATCGAGTCCACTTTCAGAACAACGAGGCTCGTGTTGACTCCATTGGTGTCGGAGTAGCCCGCGCCAATCGCCGGTGTCGTAGCACTGACGGTCGAATGGTTTGCGGGGGCGAGGTTGACGATGGCTGGCGCTATGCTGTCAACGATGAAACGCCAAGTCGCGACGGCTTTGTTCTTGTTCGCGGAGTTGTCCTTCACTTCCAGGTAGACATTGTGCATCCCCTGGGCCATCGGGGTCGAAGGCGTGTAAGATACGTCCGAGGCTGTCACAGTGGAGAGGAGCGTCACATCGCCGGAGTCGACCTTCAACACGACCTTGGACGTGTCGATGCCTGATGCATCGCTGTAGCTGGCAGCGATCAATGGCGTGCTGTCGCCAATCATCGTCTGGTTGAGGGGCTGCAGGTTCGTGATGACGGGCGGCGTGAAGTCGGTGCTCACCCCTGTCAGGTTCACCAAGTCGAAGAAAAAGAACTTGAAACCGGTGATATGATTGTTGAAGCCGACGGCTGCGTAGATCTGGCCGTTTGCGGGAGTCGTGATGCTGGTTTGGTAAGAGAAGTACTTCCAACCGACCGTCGACGGCGTCTGGCCTATGACGGCGAAGTCCGGATAATCGACCGGGACATATTCGCCGAAGTACGCCAGAACGTTCTCGGGCCCGTATGTTGTATTCTCATTGAAGAGGTAGAACGTGACGCCGATGTCCATCGTGATGCTCGGCGGTACCTGAAGCTGCTTCTCGATCCATACCGTCATCTGCGGGTACGGCGGGGTCGGGAGCCCATGGGCCTGCATCTTGACCGAGTAGAGGCCGTCATATGCACAGATGGTCGACCTAGAGACATCGAAGAACGCGGGGTCGTAGTTCATTCCCCCCTGCCAGCCGCCGAAACCCGTTTCGAAGCTCTCGGAGATGTCTGCGGCCGCCTTCATCGAGGTCGTCTGCACTATTCCACCCAGAAGCAAGACCCCGACTAGCGCCGCAATCTTCCAACTGACATGCTCACCTTGAACGGGACTCATTCTGCTCCTTACCTCCCGATATCCTAAATCCTGAGGATGTGGGGATTCTAATAGCAGTATTCATAACTATACTCATAGGACGTATTCTCGCACATGTCGATTGCACATTTGGCGAAGTACTCACTTGCCGACGCACCCCGCGAAAATCTCATATAGCCCTACAGAGCATGGCAAGAAAGGAAGCGTGTGGCAGGTTGAGGATGCAAAGCTCACTCGCAGACGAACTCACGGGAAGACGATTCGCTCGAAGGCGCAGGGTCGCATATGTCTGCATGGTCGTGATGGTGATGGACACCTTTGCCCTCATGCTGGGGTCTGCGCTCATCCAAACAGAGGGATTCGATGCGCTTTCTTTCGCTCTCGGTGCTTCAATGGGATTGCTCGTCGCCGCAATCTGGTCCGCGAATCTTCGGAAGGAAGCAAGAACGGGTCAGGCAGTTGACGGCAATGTGCTAATCAAGCGCAGGTGGAGGTGGAGTGGAGGCACAGGCCTCCTTGTCAGTCTTCTCACATGCTGGGCGATGATGCTTGGTCTGTCCATTGCCGAGTGGGCAATTGGCCGTGCCGCGGTGTTTTCGTTCATTTTCGGCCTTCTCTGTTCGGCGCCGCCTACGGCGCTGCTCGTCGCATTTCTGATGGAAGCCACATTCGGCAGATTGTACATCCTCTCATGATAGCGTTCCTCGGAGAGGAATTGCAGCTCTGCAATTCGTCAGCTCCAGTTGATGTGAAAGCCGATTCCGGCGATGCCTTTCTAGTCTAGTCGAAACGCTCTGAATGATACGTTTAAGCCGTTTTAATCTCTCCCGCACTCCGAGGAATGAGAATGAAGGCATCTGTCTTCTCTGGAGCGGGGCCAGCCAGTGAAGCTCTCGAAGATGTCCGCGGCCGCTCTCATCGAGGTCGTCTGCACCATTCCACCCAGAAGTAAGACCCCGACTAGCGCCGCAATCTTCCATCTGATATGCTCACCTTGAACGGGATTAATTCTGCTGCAATCCCCCCGATATTATGAATCCTGAGGATGTGGGGATCTTAATAGCAATATTCGCAACTATGCTCATAGGACGTATTCTCGAGCCTGCGGCGGTTCGCTTCAACCACGATACCGAATCCGCGCAGTTGTCCCGCCGGAAGAAGGCTGGACTTGCCCGGGCGCTCAAAGACCAATGGAATCGATTGCTGCAGATATCTTCGGTGTCGCCAGTCGATATAGAACCCACTTACCCTGGCGGCGCTTCTTAGCCATTCCTTCGCGTTCGAGGATGTTGAGGTGATGCGATGCGGTGGGCTGCGTGATTTCCAGTGCGACCATTATCTCGCAGACGCACATTTCTCTCTCTGCGAGGAGTTTTATCATCTTGAGGCGAGTGGAATCACCCAGCGCCTTGAAGAAACGCGCCTTGGACTTGAAGAGTGTGTCGATTTCCAGGTTCTTTCCGGACTGTCTGAGTTCCCCTGCGTACCTTTCAGCGTTGTCAGCTTCGCACATCCCCGACGAAACCAGTCGTCGTAACCTCGCTTTCGTTGCTCTCACAGTACTGCGCATGTCTGAATCTCCTCAGTCACTTCGTGCCAGGAAACGGTTCTCCATCTCCCTGCCACATCAATCTCGCTCTCATAGCCGAGGCGACAGGCCCCACAGATCATTTCGCTACCCCGTCTGCGACGGCCCGTGAAGACAGCAGCCTTCCCTCTGTGTCATAGTATCTCTTTTTGATCCAGAGAGCCACATTCACCAAGCTGATCAAGACCGGCACCTCGATCAGCGGTCCGATGACGGTGGCGAAGGCTATCAATGATCCGATGCCGAACACCCCTATGGCGACCGCGATGGCCAGCTCGAAGTTGTTGCTGGCAGCGGTGAAGCTCTGCGCCGTCGCATGCGGGTAGTCGAATTTCAGCTTGATCGACAACCCGAACGACAGGAAGAACATGATGACGAAGTAGAAAACCAGGGGTATCGCGATTCTCACGACGTCGAATGGTTGGTTGAGAATGTACTCACCTTTGAAGGCGAACATGACCACGATGGTGAACAACAGCGCCAGCAGGGAGACCTTGCCAAGCACGGGCATGAGCCTGTCGTTGTACCAACCAGGCCCTCTTCTTGACAGCAGCAGATACCTTGTGGCTATGCCCATCACGAATGGGATGCCTAGGTAAATCAGGACGCTCTGCGCCACCTCCCAAACGCCGATGTCTATCTCCGTACCGGAGCCCGGCGACACCCAGTCCGACGCCACGGCCACGAAGAAGTAGACATAGAACGAGTACAGGGCGATCTGGAAGACTGAGTTGAGGGCGACAAGGATAGCTGCGTATTCCGAGTCTCCTTCCGCGAGGTCGTTCCAGACAATCACCATTGCTATGCACCGCGCCACGCCAACAAGTATGAGGCCTATGCGGAAGTAGACGTTGTCAGGCAGAAAGATCCAGGCCAAGGCGAACATGAGGAACGGGCCAACGACATAGTTGAGGACGAGGGAGGTGCCGAACATCCTCTTGGCCTCTGGCTGCTTGGGGATCTCCTTGAGCTCCTCGTACTTCACTTTGGCCAGTGGGGGCCACATCATCAGAATCAGACCTATGGCGATGGGGATGGAGGTCGTCCCGACGCTTAGTTTGTTCAGACCGTCGGCAATTCCAGGTATGGCAGCTCCTGAGCCAACTCCTATGAAGATCGCGAGGAAAATCCAAACGGTCAGATACTTGTTCAGGAAAGAAAGCTTCTTCTTTGCCGGGACTTCACTTACATCGGAACCCTCTGCCGGACGTGGCATCGTCTCGCTTGGCCTCCTGCGCCTATTTCGTCCTGAGAGATTGTGCGGCCCTCTCAAGAAACCACTTCTTCAGTTCCTCGGGCTTCGGTATCCTTCCTTGGACCAATATCTCGTTCCCAACGATTACCGCAGGCGTGAACCTTACTCCAAGCTTCGCGATCTCCGTGCCGTCGCTTACCTCCTGAACGTCCGCAGCGATCTGTAGCTCAGCGAGCGCATTGAAAACGAGCTTCTTCGTCTCCTGACACCTCGGACATCCAGGCCCCAGGACCTTCACAGTCCCTATTTCCTTTGTTTCCATGTTCATTTACTCCGAGCGTTCATCATATCAAAGAACTTAAATATGTCGCTATTATAGCATCCAGCCGTCAGAAGTAGGGGAGAACAGTGCTCTATTCGACTGGTCGAACAAGCCTCTCTGCGAATGAAGATGCAGAAGCCCTCGTGAAGGACATTTCCTCCCAGGCCGGATGGTGCGGAAACCATGCCAGAATTCCTCGAAGTCGCTATTGACAAGTTCACGTTCAGAGTGGCTTCTGACCGCCTTTACACCGAAGAAGGAGTATGGGCGAAGTTGGAAGCTGGGAGCGTCCGTGTCGGGCTCTCCGACTTCCTCCAACAGCGAAGCGGCGATATAGCCTTCGTGGATGTGAAGCCGGTTGGTGCACGCGTGAACGCCGG
Organism: Methanobacteriota archaeon; assembly: GCA_017885655.1. Classification (GTDB taxonomy): domain Archaea; phylum Thermoplasmatota; class Thermoplasmata; order RBG-16-68-12; family JAFNFQ01; genus JAFNFQ01. Next base: position 6,658 of record JAFNFQ010000084.1, read on the forward strand.
CGAGGAAATCGCGACCATCGAAACTGTAAAGGTGAATGTCGGCCTCGGTTCACCCGTGGCGGGACGAGTTACGGAGACGAATCCAGTATTGCGGAGCGCTCCTGAGACGATCAACGCAGACCCTTATGGGGGCGGCTGGCTTGCGATCATCGAGGCGAGCGATTGGCCCGCGGATCAAAGACGCCTCCTCACTCCGGGGGCATACCTCAACGCAGTGAAACGGCTGGCTGGAGAGGAGGCGAGCGGGGCGTGAGCAGGGCGAAACCAAAGGTGGTAATCGTCCCGTGCAGTGGGATCGGCAAGCCCTATGGAACCGTGAGTCGTGAGGCCGCGTACATCGTGACCGAGGAGCTGTGCCCCGGCCGCACTCAGCTCGTTCCGCTCTCCCTCTTGGTCCTAGGGGACCCCCAGGCGCGAGCCGCAGTCACGGAGAGCGTCGCCGTGACCATCGATGGATGCAAGCTGGCCTGCTCAACGAAGATGGTAAAGGAGAGCGGGGGGACCGTTTCCAAGGATATCGCGGTGCTTGACGTGTTCCGCCGACACCGGGATTTGAAACCGCTCGGGATTGCCGAGTTGAACCTGGAGGGTCTGAAGCTGGCTCGCGTGATCGCCGAAGAGATGGCGCGTCACGTGGACGACTTGGCGGCTCGTGTCCCCGGCGCGTCAACCCCTCGGAAGGAGGAGAACGAACATGCCTGACCTTCCCAAGAAGAAGGTTGGGATAGTGTCTTGTTCCGGCGAGGAAATGCCCGAAGGGACTGTGACGAGGCTGGCGACACTGAAGGTGCTGTGGGAACTCCGTCCGGATGATACCGTCACGATTTGCCTACCTCTCTTCCTGGCAGGTGGACAGGGCGAGAGAACGTTTGCACGGTACTACCCCACGATTGCGGTCGACGGATGCGAACGGCGTTGCGCTGCGAAGGGGACCGAGATGTACTCTGGGAAGCCTGCAGCCTCCATTGTGGTCAAAGACCTCACGGCTGGCGGTGAACTCGGCAGCCCAGAGGGAAAAGGCCGGTTGAACGAACGTGGCAAAGCCGCCGTCGAAGCGACGGCTGCTCGGATCGCCACATTGGTGGACGAGTTGCGGACCGGGCGTCCGCGCCAACGTGCGACGGCGCCATCAAGCACGCCGTCGCCTCCAATGGAAAATCAGCCTCCCTCACAAAATGCGTGTTCCTGCACCTCCACGCCCCCCTCAAGTGTGATCAGTATCGATGGGGAGAAGGTCAGCATGCTCGGGCTGCCTTTGGTCTTCGAGCGATTCCTCGATTCGGACAAGGTGGCTCGCGAAGAGATCGGGCCGGAGCTGCTGAAGGCGGCCCGGGTGTACAATTTCATCTCGCCTGAGAAGGAGACGGCGTACGCCGGAGCTTTGCTGCGGGAATATGAGGCGTACCGCGCCAGCAAGAGGATGAACCGTTGACGCGCACGGCGACATACCACACAGTGGTCAAGTGGACGGGGGAGCATTGGGGGCACATCGTCATGGGAAACGGTCCGGACATGGACTTCTCCGCGCCGCCGGATTCTCAGGGACACCCGGGCGTCCTTACGCCCGAGGATGCTTTCGTGGCCGCAGCCAACACATGCATCATGATGATGTTTGTCTGGGCGGCAGAGCGCTTTCGCCTCAAACTTGTATCGTACGAGTGCCGCGCGGAGGGCACGAAGCGAGTCGAACTCGACCGGACTGAGACTTTTACCCACATCCGCTTGTGGCCGGAGATTTGTGTCAATGCGGGGAGGGAGAGTCCTGATGTGGTTGAGGCGAGGACGCGTCGAGCGTTGAGCGCCGCTCAGAAATACAGTCTGGTAGCGAACTCGGTCAAGTCCGAAATATTGATTCAACCGACCATCCAGATTGTCCAAGACGTGACCATACAGTGATAATCAAGGGTCCTTCCCCGTCGCCCTTGAGATTCGTTGCCAGGAAGAAACGACGACCGACGAGGAGACGTCCAATCGTCGAACAAAGCCTCGGCGATGAATATGTTTAAACCGCATTAGCCTCTCCCGCAATGTGAGGTGCATCGATGAAAGCGGCAGTTTTCTATGGGGCGGGCCAGCCACTGAAAATCGAGGATGTGCCGACGCCGAAGCCGGGGCCGGGCGAGGTCCTTGTCAAGGTGGCGGCATGCGGACTCTGCAGGACCGACCTGCACTACCTCCATGGCACCCCGACGTTCAAGAAGCCGCCGATGATACTCGGCCACGAGATCAGCGGGACGGTNNCCCTCTGCACGAACCAGATCATGGTGGGAAACCACCGCGATGGCGGGTTCGCGGAATACGTCGTGGTGCCTGCCAGCGAGATGTTCATCGCACCTGACAATGTGCCTCTGCCTGAAGCGTCGATCATCTCTGACGCCATCTCGACACCATACCACGCTGTCGTCAACAGGGCGGAGGTGAAGCCGGGCGAGACTGTGGCGGTGTTCGGCTGTGGAGGCGTCGGCCTCTCGACGATACAGATGGCGGCGGCTGTTGGCGGGAAAGTAATCGCCGTGGATGTCTTCGACCAGAAGCTGGAGATGGCGATGAAGTTCGGAGCTTCGCAGACTGTCAATGGAAAGACCGAGCAAGATGTCGCGAAAGCTATCAGGAAGATGACTGGCGGTGGTGTGGATGTCGCACTGGAGGTGATCGGCAACCCTGTGACAATCCGGCAGGCTTTCAATGCTGTCAGGTGGGGAGGGCGGGTCGTGGTCGTGGGGTACTCATCGAAGGAGGTTACAATCG
>JAFNFQ010000085.1 GCA_017885655.1 Methanobacteriota archaeon
TCCAACGTCATCACCGACAATCTCGAGGGCATGGCTTTGTACTATTCAGTAGACATCAACATAACCGCCAACGACGTGACGAACAACGGGGAGGACGGCATCCATGTCTACTATTCAGACAACAAGAGATTGTCGGTGATGACGTTGGACTTGATCGTGTTGTTGTTCGACTCGCCAAGGCTGATTCCAATGCCCTCGCCCGACAGAAGCGAGTCCTCGATGGTTCCATTCGCCACGAATGCCAGGACGATATCGTCGTAGTCTCTGAAGCCGGAATGCACATAGACGTCGCGGATGACAAAGTGAGCGTCCGTATTCCAGATCGCTATCCCATGCGCCGTGGAGGCGTCGATTTCCCAACCCTCTATGATGAATGGATCTGCGGGCGTGCCGCTGCCTCCTGTGACCCCGTTGGCGGGAGTGAAGCCCGCGTTGCCATTGATGTAGATCGGGACATGGGGTGTGTAGGCAGACGCCACCTCGGGCACCGAGACCAGGACAGCCAAGCAGCTCCCGACAAAGAATGAGAGCAGGACGCATGATTGAACCCTCTTCATCCCCTTCATCGCATGATCTCCATGAGCAGACTTGCGGATGGCGGCCAGCCATAATAAAGATGAGTGCACAACAGGCATCGAGTTCACCCTACTGGGTCATCGATTTGCGGGAGTTGGCGGAACAGCGCGAGACTGCCTTCCAGCACGATGTCACTTCTTGCTCGCTGCCTGGCTCTTCGGCGCGATCGTCTCGATGTCACCCATGTATGGCCTGAGCACAGGCGGGACCTCGAGCGATCCATCCGCCCTCTGGTAGTTCTCGAATATCGCCCTCAGAGCGCGTGACGTCGCTATCGCGGTGCTGTTGAGCGTGTGCAGGAACCTCTTCTCCCCGCCGACCTTCCCGGACCTTATGTTCAGCCTGCGCGCCTGGTAGTCCGTGCAGTTGCTGCAGGAGACGACCTCCCCGTACGACTTCGTGCGGGGGAACCACGCCTCTATGTCGTACTTCTTGGCGGCTATGGTCCCTATGTCCCCAGTGCAGACGTTCACGACCCTGTAGGGGAGGTTGAGCTGCTGGAAGAGCGCCTCCGCGTTGGACAGGAGCTCCTCGTGCATCTGCCAGCTGTCCTCCGGCCTGCAGAAGACGAACTGCTCCACCTTGTTGAACTGGTGTATCCTGAAGAGGCCTTTCGTGTCGACTCCGTGCGCCCCTATCTCCTTCCTGAAGTTCGTCGAGTACCCCGCGAACTTCATCGGCAGGAGGTCCTCGTCGATTATCTCGCCCTGGTACATCGCGCCGATCGGGTGCTCTGAAGTCGCGATGAGGTACAGGTCCTCTCCCTCGATCTTGTACATCATGCTCTCGAAGTCGCCGAGGTCGACGACGCCTTCATACGCTTCGCGGCGGAGCATATACGGCGGCAGCACCGGCGTGTAGCCCTTCTTCACGAGGTAATCGAAGGCGAACTGCACGATCGCGATGTCCATCAGCGCCAGCGGGCCCTTGAGGTAGAAGAACCCCGCGCCCGCCACCTTCCTCGCGCGCTCGAAGTCAGCAACGCCGAGGTGCTCCATGAACTCGCCGTGCGGCATCAGCTCGAACGATGGGACCTTCGGCTCGCCCCAGCGCTTGACCTCGACGTTGTCCGCGTCAGAGGCCCCTATGGGCACGGACTCGTGGAGGATGTTCGGGAGGCGCATCAGCCCCCGCGTGATCTTCTCCTTGAGGGCGTCGACCTCCTTCTCCGCCTTCTCAATCTCCAGGGGCAGGCGGGCGGCCTCGTCCACCTTCGCCTTCACGTCCTGCCCGGCCTTCTTGAGGCTCGCGACCTCCTTCGTGAGCTCGTTGCGCTTGCGGCGGATGTCCTCGACGAGCTGCAGCTCCGCCCGCCATTCCTCGTCCCAGGTGATGACGTGCTCGAGGAGCTGCATCTTCTCCGTTGCACCGCGCTTCTCGAGGTCCTGCCGGATGATGTCGGGCTTTTCCCTGACGAGCTTGATGTCTAGCATTCCGAGACCGGAGAAACGTCAGTCTATAGGTAAGCTTATCGGCGGTTCGCGGAAAGGCAAGAGACGCAGGGCTATCCACCGCAAGACCCGGCCCGAGCCCTTACCCAATATGTATAAATAGAGTCGGCGGAATCGACTCTCTCACATGGCTGAGAAGAAGACCAGGACCACCGCCAAGAAGGTCAAGGACAAGTGGAAGTCGAAGAGCTGGTACTCAATCCTCGCCCCGGACATGTTCAACCGCATGACGATAGGCGAGACCTTGACCGACGACCCGGCGAAGCTGCCCGGCCGCATAACCCAGGCGACCGCCCAGGACCTGACCGGGGACTTCAGCAAGATGCACATCAAACTCATGCTCAAGGCGTTCGACGTCAGGGGCAACGAGATCTTCACTCAGTTCGTCGGGCACGACATGACCTCGGACTACATCAGGAGGCTCACGAGGCGCAAGCGGACCAGGACCGATTCCGTGATCGAGGTAATCACCAAGGACAATTGGAAGGTCAGGGTGAAGCCGATGGTCATCACCGACAGGAGGATCCAGTCGGCCAAGCAGACCGCCATCAGGGCGATCATGGTAAGGACCGTCAAGGAGATCGGCGGGAGGGGCACGATCGGCGACCTAGTGAGGGTGATGATATCGGGCGAGCTCTCGAAGGAGATCGCGCAGGCATGCAAGAAGGTTCAGCCGATATCCCGGGTCGAGATCAGGAAGTCGGAGGTCATCAGGATGGGCACGATACCGGAGCCCTCACCTCCAGCGCCGCCGCCCGAGGCCGCCGCGGAAGGCGAGGCGCCGGCGCCTCCTCCGCCGCCACCGGAGACTCCGCCACCGCCGCCGGAGCCCGCGCCTGAGGAGATAATCGAGGAGGAGCCTGAGAGTTGAAAGTCGGGGTGGCTCAGCCTGGTGGAGCGTCGGACTCATAGGGTACGCTTCTGAAGAGGCGCTCCTGGGGCATCCGGAGGTCGCGGGTTCGAACCCCGCCCCCGACACCTAACGCTGTTCGCTTCCATCGTGCGGGAGAGCATTTTCCTCCCGCAATCCGGCTACCGTTGTCGCCGGCCATCGTCGGGGAATGGGCTTGGACGTTCGGAACCGCGAGAAGCGTTCCGGTCAGTATCGCCAGAATCAACACAAATGCGGCTTTCATGGTCGATATTGGTCCTCCGTCTGTACATTAACTAATGCCGTGCAGAACGACTAGTGCCTAATGCCTAGGCAAAGACCTACCGAGCGCGCCAGCAAGAAGTTTCAAATCCCCGCTGTCATTTCGCAGGACCATGATACCCTCCAAGGAGGCCGTGAAGCAGCAAACAGGCATGAGCATCTGGAAGCAGCTCTACGGCATGATCTGGTTGAACGTCCTCGCCTTCATCCTCGTGCCATCCCTCCTAACGCCGGCGCTCGGTCTGACCGAACCGCCGGTGCTCATCAGGGTTGCTCATGTGGTTGCAGGGATTGCGGTTCTCGGACTTGCCGCCTTCAATTACTTGAATCTGGCGAAGACAGAGTGCCCAGACCGCCTGAAGAGAATCTCCAAGTCGACGGTCCAGCTGTCCGTGTTCGAGATGATCCTGGGCTTCATCATGGCGCTCAACCTTTGGGCGCAGCAGACCTTCTGCAACATAGACTTGATCAGCCTGGCGCATATCGTCACCGCCCTCGCCATCATCACGCAGGCGGCGTCCGTCGCGACGGGCTACGACATGTGGGAGGAGAAGGAGTTCGAGCCGAAGAAGATGGAAGCCAACCCGAAGCCTTCATAAACCCCCGCCGCTTGGCTACCTCCAATGGCCCGCTTCCCTGAGGCCGAGAAACGCCTCCTGGTCAAGAAGATCTGCATGAACTGCTACGCCAGGAATTCCATCAGGGCGACCCAGTGCCGGAAGTGCCGCAGCAAGGAGCTCCGCCTGAAGGCGAAGGAGCCGAGGCGGGAGTAGATCGACTAATTCTCTCCGCGGTGGCGGAAGCGCATCGCATGCGAGCATTTAAGTATTTGTCGCGTAATAATTACGCGAATGACGCGCATGGAGAGCCACTTGGCTAGGTTCCGCGAGTTCAAGAGATCCGCCGAGCTGTCAGAATCGGACGCCGTGAAGGTTGAGTCCTGGTTCCTCGCCGCCTACCACGCCATAGAAGCTTGTGCGGCAAAGCATCGAATTCACATCCAGAAGCACCATCTCGTTCCCCGTGAACTCGAACGCAACCCCGCCATCCTCGGCGAGAGGACGAAGCAAGTAGCCGATGCGTTCCGTTATCTGGACTTCGAGGCGCGGGCCAAGTTCGTCTACGGCGGCTCGGGCAAGGCGTCCGACCTGACGCGCGCAAAGCGCAGCTTCGAGACCATCGAGTCAGCATGCAAGGATGTGCTCCGATGAATCCACGCAAGCACGACGAGGCGGTGGAGGCGGTCCGGCAAGGCTTGTCCCGTCTGCGTGGAGTGCGATCGGTCGTCCTGTTTGGATCGACCGCCCATGGCTCGGCGACTGAGGAAAGCGACATCGACATCCTCGTTGACTGCGACCCGGCCGTCACCGATGCTGTCCGCAAGGTCCTCTACCGCATAAGCGCGCAGCACGAGGTCAACGTCAGCCCAGCATTCTATGGCGAGAAGGAGAGTGCGGAGTTCGACACCCAGTTCATGGAGTCCATACTCAGGCACGGAAAGCCTCTCGTGGGGGAACTGCCTCGGCTCAGCCCGCACGATCTCGACCTTCAGCCGCTGCGTCTCGTGAGTTACCAGATAGACGGACTCAGCCTCAGGAAGAAAGCCCAGCTGCTGCGCATCCTGGACGGCTACCAGACCGAGAAGACGATCCGGCGCAAGAGATACGCGACGAAGAAGGACGGTTTCGTGAGAAGGGTGGGCGGCTGGCGGGCGGGTAGGGGAGCGGTCGTCGTTCCGGAGGAGGCGGTTCGGGAGCTGGACGCCATCCTTGAGGAGTTCGGGGCCACGCGCACCATGATTCCAATCTGGTGCCAGCGACCATGAGCGGCAAAGGATCCCCTCCTCCAGCAATCCCCTTCGACCCGCAATCGTGAGAAGAATCAATATCGATTGTGGACGATGGGGGTTCGTGCGGCTCACGGTTGACCATGCGATTCGCTTGGAGTATCCGGGCCTCGCCGCGATTCTCTTCGAGATAAACGGCGTGCGAGTCGAGAATTCGCTCGACGACCTTGAACATTTCAAGTCCGAGGCGTTCCAGAGATTCAGGTCCACGTTGAGCCTCGAGACGCTAAAGGACGTCCCCGCCCTCAGGGCGTATCGTGACTTCTTCTGGCGGGTGGGGATCGACCCCACGAAGACCAGGCCCGCCTCGGAGGCGCTGCTCAGGCGGGTGCTGCAGGGCAAGGACATCCCGCGCATCAACACGCTCGTGGACGCTTACAACATCGCCTCGATGGAGACCCACGTGCCTCTGGCGGTTTTCGACGCCGCCAAGGTGGAAGGGGACATGGTGATGCGAATGGCGGTGGCGGGAGAGAAGTTCCACGGCATCGGCATGACAGCAGAGGAGACGCTGACCGGGAAGGAAGTGGTCGTACAGGACGACAGGATGCTCATGGCGATCTACCCATACAGGGATGCGGACTTCTCCAAGGTCATGACCGAGACGAAGGACGTGCACATCATGGTCTGCGGCGTGCCCGGCATCGAGCTTGCCCGGCTAAATGAAGCCAGGAAGCTGTCGGCAGACTACATCACCAGGTTCTGTGGCGGGAAGGTCACGGAGCCATGATGGAGGCCGCGAGACCGGTCTCATGCGGCTAGGGGAAAGTCGCGAATCCAGCTTCGCGGAAGTTGCGGTCGAAAGTCAGTGCACCGCGGATGCCCAGCTTCTCCATGAGGACGAAGGACGTGCAGTCGGTGAACGACCAATGCTTGTCCGGGCGGTCAAGGAAGAGGGACCAGGCCGCCTCGAACACAGGAGGCTCTATCCTGACCATTTCCAAGGAGGACTCGCGCAGTGTCTTCCCCGCCGCGGCCGCGATGTCGTGCCGATTAGAATGGAACAGAATGGCGGTTATCGTCTCATCGAAGATGTAGTCGGTGTAGACAAGGCTGTATCCAATCCCGCCAGCCTCCTTCTGCTCGTTCAGGAACTTCGATGCCTCGCGATGATGGCGGTCTGCACGATTGAAGCGGGCAACCAGGAAGTTGGAGTCCACCAGTAGGTGCTCCATGAACAATCACGTCCCGTACAGCACCTTGTCAACGGTCAGCTCGTCCGTCTTCCCCATGGCGAAGACAATGGACATGTCGTAGAACGGGTCGTTCTCGAGCGATCGCGCTGAGTCTTTCGACGAACTTGCGAGCAGCGCGCGGTTGCGTAGCGCGAAGGTCGCCAGCGCCTCCACCGCCTCCCCTTGAGAGAGTCTTCGGCCCAGGACTCCTTCAAGTATCCCTGTCGCCCGATTGAGAAGATCCTTCTGCGCCTCGGTCAGGCGTATAGTCGTCATCGTATACAATGATGCATCATTTTGTATATGTATTTGCCGTGCCAACACCGAGGCATGCCCCCCTCGCGCAGACGTATGAGACCGACGATTGTATCCTTCTCCCATGCTTCGGTGCAGGTTTATCTTGAACCGCGTCATGGACTCTCCCGGATGTCTATGTCCGAATTAGACAAGGGGAAATGGCAGAAGGAGATCGGGCAGCTGAGGGCGGAGAAGGACGAGTGGATGCGCACGAGCCCGGACTCGCCGATACCCCATGAGATTAGGCACCACATGAAGGGGCTGGAGTATTTCCCGCCAAATCCGGCCTACGTGTTCGCCGTCAAGTTGAACAAGTATCCGAACCCTGAGAAGCTGACGATGACGACGAGCAAGGGCAAACAGAGGGACTACCTCCGGTACGGCTACTTCGAGTTCCAGGTAGAGGGGAAGACGCAGAAGCTGCAGGCGTACATGTCCATCCCAGTCCACGAGCACCAGCATGAGGAACAGCTATTCGTCCCGATCCGAGATTCCACCTCTGGAAAGGAAAGCTACGGGGCAGCGAGGTACATCGACCTGGAGTTCGATCCCTCCGCCGAGTACGTCCTCGACTTCAACCTCGCTTACAACCCATACTGCGCCTACAGCGACGACTACGTCTGTCCGTTCCCGCCACCTGAGAACTGGCTGAAAGTTCCCATCATGGCGGGGGAGAAGAACTTTCCCAGGCCGGGGCACTGAGGGATACGATGGCGGGAAAAACGAAGAGAGCGGAGTTCCACATCTCTGGCTTCGACTGCGCGACGTGCACGAAGATAGTCGGGAAGGCGCTGGAGGGGCTGCCTGGTCTGACAGAAATCAATGTCAACTATATCGTGAGCAGGGGATACGTCGACTTCGATCCTGATCAGGTCAGCGAGCAGGAAATAGAGGACAGGTTGAAGGCGAAGACGGACCTGCGCGTGGTCCGCAGGAAGAGCGGTTGATTCGCGAAAGGTTATTGTCGCAGATGGTCTCCCCGCCACCGCCATGTTCGTCCATCAGGAAAAGCTCGGACGGATGGACAACTTCGGATACCTCGTCGCCGATGAGAAGACCAAGCTTGCCGCAGTCATCGACCCCTCGGTCGATGCGCGACCGCTGCAGGCCTTGGCGGCGGAAAAAGGTTTCAAGATCATCTACATCCTGAACACCCACGACCACCATGATCACACTGCGGACAACGAGAGACTGGCGCGGGAGACGGGAGCCAAGATAGCCGCGCACAGGCTCGCGAGAACCAGAAAGGACATCTCCCTCGAGGATGGCGATGTCTTGAAGATTGGCGAGCTGGAGCTGAAGGTGCTGCACACCCCGGGTCACTCGATCGAGTCCTGCTGCTTCATCGCTGGCGTGGCCCTGTTCACGGGCGACACGTTGTTCGTCGGGGAATGCGGGCGCACGGATCTGCCGAGGAGCGATGTAGAAGCGATGCACGACAGCCTGCGCCACAAGATCCGCTCCCTGGACGATGACTTGACGGTGTACCCAGGTCACGATTACGGGAAGAGGCAGTCATCGCCTTTGGGCTACGAGAAACGGCACAACTACACTCTCAAACCGAGGACCCTGGCCGAGTTCATCAAGTTCATGAGCGAGCCTTGACCGCCTTCGGCTTCCTCTCCTTCTTCGCTTTCTTCTCCGGCGGCTTCGGCTTGTTGTTCTTGGCCTTCCCGGGGCACTCCATGTTGATACACAGGACCCACATGCCCTTGCCCCGGAAAGTCGTCTCTATGATCGGGCTGCCGCAGTGTTCGCATTTCCTGCCCGTGACATGGATCGGGCCTTTCTGCGGCAGGGGATAGGTCTGGGTGCATTTCGGGTAGTTAGCGCACCCCACGAACCTCTTGCCCCGGCCCGAATATCTCAGGGTCAGGTTCCCGCCGTCCTTGGGGCAGACCCCGATGTGCCTCCTCTTGACCACGCTGGGGCACTCTGAGTTGACGCACATCTTCGTGACCCTGCGGCCGTCCACGTGCTGTATCATGATCGACTTGCACTCGGGGCAGTGCTCGCCCGTCGCCTCCAGGTCGCCCGTCTGCGGGACGCTGTTCCACGTCCTGCACTGCGCGTAATTCATGCACGTGAGGTAGCGCCCGCCGCGGTTCGTCCTCGCGACATAGAGGTCCCCGCCGTCCTTGGGACACTTGCCCACGACGTTCTGCTCCTGCATCGCCACCTTGATTGACATGCCTATCGCGTCACGATGGGTGTCCATCACGTCGAGAACGTCGGCGAGCATCTCCTGTGACTCCGTCACCACGTCCTTCTCCGTGCGGATGCTCCTAGCGACCTCGTCCATGTCCGACTCCAGGTGCGCGGTCATCTCCGGCTCGGTGATCTTCCTCGCGTGGGTCTCGAGGGCGAGCACCATCGCCCTGCCAGTGCTTGTCGGCTTCAGGAACCTGCCTTCCATGTAGTTCCTCTCGAACAGCTTCTGGAGGATCTCGTGGCGGGTGGACTTGGTGCCCAGCCCTTTCCTCTCCATCTCCTGTATCAGGGACCCCTGGGTGTACCTCGGCGGTGGCTTCGTCTTGTTGTGCTCCAGGTCGTGCATCTTGACCATCTCGACCCGGTCGCCCTGCGACATCTTGGGGATCGTCTTCTCTTCTCGGTCATAATAGGAATAGTACTTCCTCCAGCCGGGCGACTTGACCCTGTAGCCCTGGGCCGCGAACACCTCCTCGTTGACGTCGATCCGGGCCTCCTGGTGCACCGCCACGGCGTTGGGCGCGAGCGTCGCGAGGAACCTGCTGACGACGAGCTCGTAGATCCTCCAATAGTCCGACCTCATCCCCGTCTTCTTCGCCGCATCGACGGGATAGATCGGCGGGTGGTCGGTCGTCTCTGTCTTCCCCCTGGTCGGACGGATCGACGGCTGTGCGAGTATCTCGGTGGCGGCATCGCTGAACACGGAGGCCTTGAGCTTGTTCAAGACACCTCTGAGGTTCAGCGTCGGCGGGTAGACCGTGTTGTCGGTTCGAGGATACGAGATGTAACCGTCCTGGTACAGGTTCTCGGCGATCTTCATCGCCTGCGCCGCGCTGAAGCCGATCCTGTTCGCCTCCGTGATGAATATCGTCGTGCTGAACGGGACCGGGGGTCGCTCCTCCTTCTCCTGTTCCTCGTAACTGATGACCTTCCCGTCGACGGCAAGGCAGGCCCTCGCCCTCGCCGCCTCCGCCTCGTCCCTCCGCCAGAACGGGTTCTTCTCGTGGGCCGCCCTGAACTCCTCACCCTTCTTCAGCAGCGCGAAGAGGGACCAGTAGTCCTGCGGGACGAAGTTCTCTATCTCCTTCTCACGGTCGACCACGAGGGCGAGCGTTGGCGTCTGGACGCGCCCGACCGAGAGGAAGTCGTGGCCTAGCTGGTTCGCGGCAAGCGACATGAAACGTGTGAGGGTCGCACCCCAAGCGAGGTCGACGACCTGGCGGGTCTCCGCCGACTCGGCAAGCGCATAGTCCACCTCCACCAGGTTCTCGAAGGCGCGGTCGATGTCCGCCTTCGTGAGAGCCGAGAACTTCGCTCGCCTCACGGTCTTGTTCGGCGAAACCGGGCGCATTATCTCCAGCGCCTCGACGCCGATCAGCTCCCCTTCCCTGTCATAGTCAGTCGCGATGATGACCTCGTCGGTCTTAGCGGCGAGCTCCTTGAGCGTCTCGACTATGTTGTGCGCGGTCACTTCCTTGATCGGCTCGGCCCAGATCAGCTTCTTGAGCTCGGTCGCCTCCCATCTGTTGAACTCGTCGGTGTAGTCCAACTTGAGGACGTGGCCCCTGAGGCCAACGACCGTCCACTGGTCCTCGCCCCTGTCGAACTCGAACACGGCGACCTTGCGGGGGTACGACCGCCTCGTTTTGCCCTCAGAAAGTATGGAGGCGATGCGCAAGGCGGCGTGGTTCTTTTCTGTGACGACGAGTCTGCGCACGGCGGTCAAAGCACAGCGGGACCCTATTTATTGGTTTGCGAGAGAGTATCAAGCGCCCCAGCTACTGTTGGAGGATGCACCCTGAAGCCGAAGGCTTCAGAGGAGGCGGGGTTGTTGCCGGGGCATTTGAATGTTAGGATCCGCAGGTGTGTGCATCCGATGCAGATCTGCGCATCGTTCTCCGACCATAGAACGGTCAACAACCTACTTCATCGAATTCGATGATGTCGCTCCGCTCCACTTTGGAACGCACGTTGGAGAATATCACAGGGTAGCGCACCCTACACTTCTCGAAGATCTTCTGGGTCTCTTCGTCCTTCTCCCCACGCACCCCTATCGCTTTCAGATAAGCGGCGGCGAATCGCAGGACGGCTTCGACATAGTCATTCCGAGGTACTTCGGCCACGATTTTCTCCATTTTGAGATCGTTCGGATAGATTCGGACGTCGGGGTGTGCCCTCATTTCACGCGTTTGCACGTTGTAGAACTCCTGCGGGTCAACCCAGCTCAGACGCACGATATCACTTTCAGTGTGGACGCTGAAATCCTTGCCACAACATGCCGCCTCACTGCATTCGCCTACAAGGAGAGCGTCATCGCTCGCTCCGTTCTTGCCTTCGTGGTCCTGAAGAAGCGCCAATAGCAGATTCCCGGCCGTAAGTTGGATATCGCATTCTTCCTGGATGATGTCCCCTTTGGGGGTATGGAGGACGAAGTCTGCGAGATAGTACGCAGGCCCATTCTCCCTGTGGCGAGGATTCCTGACCTCAATCATGGGGGAGTTCATCGGTTTGCCGGCTAATAAACGATTGGGAGCACTCGATGCTCAGTGGCGCTGCTGAAGCAAGGTGCGGCGTCGGTGCTCGGACGGTTATGACCTATCTGAGGAGTCGGGCGATGTCGCTGGGATACTTGGCGACCTTGACTCCGACCTTCTCGAAGGCCTTCACCTTCGATTCTGCCGTGCCCATGCCGCGCTGTATTATCGCCCCCGCGTGACCCATGCGCTTCTCAGGCGGGGCGGTGAGTCCAGCCACGTATGCTGCGACCTTCTTCGTCACGTTTTTCTCAATGAACCTCGCGGCATCCTCTTCCGCGGTGCCGCCAATTTCCCCGATAAGCACGATGCTCTTCGTCTGCTTGTCCGCCTCGAACAGCTTCAGCGCCTCGACGAAGTTCGTGCCAATGATCGGATCCCCGCCTGAGCCCATGCAGGTGCTCTGGCCCATCCCCGCCGCGGTCATCGCCGCCACGACCTCGTAGGTGAGTGTGCCGCTCCTTGAGATCACCCCAACGCTGCCCTTCTTGAAGATGTGAGAGGGCATGATGCCGCACTTCGCCCGCCCCGGCGAGATTATCCCAGGAGTGTTCGGGCCAATGATTGCGACGTTCTTCGCCTTCGCGTACGGCATGATGTCCAGGCAGTCGTGGAAAGGAACTCGTTCGGTGATGATGACGACCAGCCTGATCCCCGCCTCTATCGACTCCACGACCGCGTCCTTGGCGAAAGGCGCCGGCACGAAGATGATGCTCGTGTCCGCCCCGGTTGCGGCGACCGCCTCGGCGACGGCGTCGAACACGGGCACCCCGTTGACCTTCTCACCCGCCTTCCCCGGGCTAGTCCCCGCGACGACCTTCGTCCCGTAGTCCATCATAGCCTTTGTATGGAACTGGCCCTGGTGGCCAGTGATTCCCTGCACAACGACCCTGCTGTTCTCGTCGAGCAGAACCGCCATTTTACTTCCCCCTGAGCCTGACCGCTTCCTCCGCGGCCTCTTCCATCGTATCCACGGGGACCATGCCAGCGTCCTTGAGTATCTTCTTCGCCTCTTCCTCGTGCAGGCCCCTGATCNNACGACAGGCACCTTCGTCGGCTGCGCCTCGAGCGCCTCCTTGACCCCGATCGCGACGGTGTCGCACTTCGTGATGCCGCCGAAGATGTTCATGAGGATGACCTTGGGGTTCGCCTTCATCAGGAGTTCGAACGCCTCCTTGACCTTCTCAGGGTCGTCGGTGCCGCCAAGGTCGAGGAACGTCCCGCCCTTC
>JAFNFQ010000086.1 GCA_017885655.1 Methanobacteriota archaeon
TGTAGACCAGCCCGGGGAACTGCTCGGGCTTGTAGGTCACGTGATCGTCGTCCATGGAGAGGGACAGCGCCTTGAGGTCCAGGGAATCCGCTATCCGCCCCGACGCGACTATGTTCTGTACTTCGATCGTCGCCACGGTATCGCCACGGCACAAGCTCTAGGGGAGCATGAACCTTCGTGGCGGACCCTCGGTCAAAGAGGCATTTGAGGGTCGTTCGTCCGGTCTGAACGTCGAATCGTGAGGGAATCCACGGTGGGGCTGGCAATCACTGTGGTGAATCTGGCATGTCAGATTAGGCGATCTGGAACACGGACCCACAGAACCTGCACTTCACCGTCTGTCCTTTCACCGCAATCTGGTCAATCGCCGCGGCACAGGACGGACATGAGCGAAGGATCATGTCTTTCTGGTTTTGCGGTGTGGTTATCGTCAGGGTGATCCCTCCGATTTGGGCCTTTGAAGTCGGCACATCGAATGTCTTCAAATCCCGTACATAGGAATCCGCGAGGGTGTCGACCCAGTTCTTCGCCACCCCCTCGTAGACGATATCGTTCCTGCACAGCCTCAGACCCTCGATGATTTTCCCGTGGTCGAGCGATTTGTGCCCCTCATGGATCAGCGCGATTCCCTGAGCCAGAGGTCGGTTCATGTAGTTGGAAAGGATTGCGAGCTTCCATCCGTCGCAGCCGGCCGTCGAGATCACAAGTCGCACATTCGCTTCGTAGAATACCGGTTCGAAGAAACGGAATTGGCTCGGTGCCTTCAGGATCATGCATGGGTCGCCGAGTATCTGCCCTGCCCAGTAGCTCCTCTCACGCAGGGGAGAGCAGCAACCTTCGAGATCCCACCCAATCTGCGCCCCGGTGAATCCTCCAGTCACAGGATGTTGTGCAATCACGGAATTGAGGAAAAGGCACCTGTCGCATCCTATCCGCCCGCACACAACGCATCTTCTGGTGAGCAATCGACTCATGATTCCGTGACCAGAAGCACCGCAAGACGGACACTTGGCCATTCAGCTCTTCCTGGGCAGGGGCATCTCTCGGTGCCATCGGGATTGATTCCGTGGCATCTTCTGCCGCCTCCACCGCCTGTAAGCGCATCTGGGTAGACAATCCTTTGCCTCAGCGGGTCTAACCGCCTCTTCCAGCGATGTCGCCTTGGACGAGAGCGTAGCCTTTTTCCTATGGAACCCCTTCAATATTCTGTGAATTGTGTGGAAAGCGATTGTTGGGACTGGGATTCATACTACGAGAAACACCCGCCGCCGCGGAATCAGGTCCAATCTGGCAAGCGCGTGGCCAGGCGCATAGAGCGCTTCATCGAATCTAAGGGACTCACCGCCAATTCAATCGCCGATGTCGGATGCGGGCCCGCCACAACGATTTTCGACCTCGCGCGCAGAATGCCCCGCTGCGACTTCCGCGGCTATGACAGCTCAAGGACCATACTCAGGATGAACCGCCAGAAGGCGGAGAAGCTGGGACTTGATAACCTTCATTTCCACTTCACAAAGCTCCCCGCCATGGCGGTCAGGAGGCGGTTCTCCATCGTCATGTGCATCGCCACCCTCCACTACGTCGAGGACCCGAGGCGGGCCATCAGGCGGCTCTACTCCATGGTCGAGCCTGGCGGTTGCCTGGTCTTCAACTACCCGAACCGGGCGCACAGGGCCGCCGTGATACGAGAGGCCGAACACGACCCCGTCGTGACAAGGCGGTTCGAACTCGTGATCCGTGGCGGGAACCTCCTCTCCTATTCGGGCATCGAGCGCAAGCTCGGGCGGCGGCCGAGGAGCTTCTGGCTGGCGGTGGGCGAGCCAGCGAGCAGGGTGAATCCTTGTGTCGTGATCGCGAAATGATGGTGCAGAGGAATCTTAACATACCAGACGGCCGCTTGCGGTATCCGAAGGGGGCGGACTCATGAATATCATAGAGGCATGGCGATGCCTTAGGGATGTGGACAAGAGAAGAATCGAGGGTTTGGTCTGACAGGGTGTATGAGGAATACCCTGACATGACGAAATGGAAAATCGCTGAAGCATAATCGACATGATGGCCGTCATTGTCTTCCCGCCACGCCTGTGGGTGCGATTCGTCTGACGAAGTGTGCCCACCATAGCTTGAGAATGGGGTGTCACAAGTCCAATTGACCATTTACCATACCCGAGACGGGAAGCCCGGCGTGTGTAGAGAATTCCAGCACGCTGATCACCCGCCGCCCCACTCAGCGTGATTCTAGCTGGGGAAGCCAATTCGAGCGCCGATCGCACTTGATCCCGTGAACCCACATGGAAAATCCCACCGGAATCGACGTGCTTTCCCCAACACCAGACACACATTCGACGGCATTTGGCGGGATTCGCGCAACATGCAGCGAAGGTCGCATTACACGTTGCGAGGTTTTTAAAACAAGTCGCGGGGATCGCAAAACATGTTGCAGACTTCATGGAGCATATCGCTGAAGTTACGCAACATTTCACAGGGAATGCGGAACATGTGCGAGACTCCGTGAACATGTCTCAGGGTTTCCAAAACATGTTGCGGGGTTTCTGAAACATGTCGTGAGGATTGCGAAACATGCTGCAGACCTTACGGAACATGTCGCGGAGGTTCCGTGACATGTTGCGAGCACTGCGAAACATGTGCGAGACTCCGTGAACATGTCTCAGGGTTTCCAAAACATGTTGCAGGACCTGTGGAACATGTTCCACAGTTCAAAAAGGATATCGTGCAATATGCAGGGTGTTGGTCGAGAATGCGGTTCTTTTTGAAACACTTGAAGAGGATTTGGGCTCAAGGAAAAACCGAAGAAAAAGAAAAGGTGGCCCCCGCGAGGGGGCCTTGATGTTGCTTTCGTCTCGGAGGTTGATCCGCCTAGGCCTTCACTGGTGTCACGCTTGGCTTCTCACCCTCCTCTGCCTGCGGCCGGTGCATCCTGCTCCGGATTCGCCTGAAGTTCGCGGCTGTGCTGCTGTCCTTTCTCACCGCCGCGATGGCCATGTCGAGGTAACCGGACGTTGTCACGTACGCGTTCCTCTTCACGACCAGCCACGACTCCGTCGCCAGTTTGCTCTGCCTTTTCATGGTTTCCTGGTGCTGCTCCATGGTCGCTGCCTGCTCCAGCAGGCTCTTGAGCGTGGTCAGCATAAGTTCCACGTCCAGGCCGGCGCCCTTTAGGGCATTTCGTTCACTCACGAATAGCTCGATCACCTTCTTCAGGAAGGCGAGTACTTCCACTTCTGTCACCATACTTTTCACGTGTCCTGCCACACTACAGAGGTCGGGCACCACCGGCGCCTTCACACCCCCTCGCGGGGCAGATTCATCATCCATGTGAGTGGGCATCCAACTTTCCAGCGGAATCATCTGGAAGACTGCTACATCCGTCCGGCAGGTCTTTATACGAGATGGAAAGCGCGAGCGGCTTCCTCCATAGAATCGTTGCCCCGATCAGCGGCTGACGTCCTAGCCGCCGCCGAGTCAAGAGGCCTGACGATGGCGGGGCTGATGAATCGGGGAGGCGCGAAGAGCCTATGGCCTCACTCTCAGAATTGCCGCGTCTGGGCCGCCCGCGAGATTCTGATCGCCTCCGCGTCGGTCGAGAGACCTTCTCCCGTCAACGGGCATGAAGTGGTATGTACCAACGCACATTCATTGCCTTGGAACGGCGGTGCGGGTCCGAGGCGGTGCATGACATGTCAACGACGGGCTTAATAAGTGCGAAACACCATGCGGTTCGTGCACCGCGACAGAATATCGGTGCGGTGGTGGGTCAATGACGATCGATGAAAGTGTGCAGAATGCGAGGCGGAGCAGAAGAAGGCGTTATCTCGCCTTATCGCTGGTGAGCTTGGGCATATGTATCCTCATGGTGACCTCTCTGTTTCCGTTCGGGCGGGTCGCGAACCCTCCGTCCACAGAGGACACGGAGGAGCCGCCTGTCGACCGCCCCGAAGGCGAGTCTGCTCCCATGGCGCCTGCCTGGCCGCCCCTGCTGAACGCGGATTCAGGCGTTGACTCCTGGAACCTCTGGGGCGGCTTCCGGCAGGGGCCCCAGTACGGCGGCAACCTGAACGTCCCCGCTGAGAGCGCGATGTACTACGATGTGATGTCGCGTGCCTTCGGCATGTCTCCAGACGCGTTGAGTCTTCTGCAAGAGAACGGCTTCGTCGCCCTCCCCGCGCCCTCCGAGCACGACATAGAGATGGTCTACCGCTACTACTGGATGAACGACCTGCCCGTGCTCATCACAACTGATACAATCCTCACTGTGAACCACCTTCTCTTCGACCAGATGCTCCAAGACCTCGAGAACGCGAGCCTGCGGCCGATGGTCGAGAACATGAGCGTCGGCCTGCTCAATGAGGCGGTTTGGCTGCGGTCTGTCCTTCCCGATTCTCTCAAAGAAGCCGCGACCAACGCGGTTGTCTTCTTTGCGGTGCCGAACGTCCTCCTAGGGACGAATGCGGTGGTCCCCGCCGACGTCGCCGACCGCGTGCAGGGAATAGTGGACAACATCTTGGCAGCGGTCTATGCCGGCCCGGACCCGCTCGAGTCGGACTGGACGCAGTACAAGCCGAGAGGCCACTACGACCGCACGGAGTTCCTGAAGCGGTACTTCCGGGCGATGATGTGGTACGGGAGGGCTTCCTACGACCTCAATGAGACGGACTATATTGTGCCCGCATCCATCATCGCCGCAATCCTCGACGGCTCGCCTCAGGGTCTCGGCCTGTGGACGAGGATCTACAACTCAACCGCCCGCCTCGTCGGAGAGTCGGACAGCCTGAACCATCTGGACATCAAGAGGGCGTTCCTGAACAAGCTTGGGGCATTCAACGTCTCGCTGTTGGCTGATCCTGACAACGTCTTGGCCCTGAAAGAGGAATTCGCGAGTGATGAATACTACCGGCAGAGGATTCTGTCAGCCGTCGTCTACATTTACATCGATCCTGATGGAGGCAATCCGCAATACGAGTTTCCGAAGATATACCAGTTCATGGGCCAGCGCTACGTGATCGACTCAGAGATCATGCAGAACGTGATGTTCGATCGCGTCCCCTTGTTTGAGGAACGTCGACGAGGGTTGCCTTCCGGGCTTGACGTCGCGGCAGCCCTCGGATCGTCACGCGCCTTCGATCTTCTCTCAGGGGAGCTGGCCAAGTACAACTACGAGACTCAGCTCCGGCAGCAGTGGTCCGCCGTGAGCAACAAGAGCGAGGAGTTCTGGAACCGCACGGCTTACTCCCGCCAGCTCAGCAGCTACCGAGAGGTCTTGGGCCCGCCGCCCGAAGGCGCGCCGACCTTCGCGAGGACTCGGGCCTGGGCGAGCGAGAAGGTGAACACGGCCCTCGGCTCCTGGACGGAGCTCAAGCATGACACGATCCTCTATGCGAAGCAGCCCTATTCTCCAGGAGGAACCTGCAGTACGCCGGATGGATACGTCGAGCCTTATCCCATGTTCTTCACACGCATCGCCTGGCTGGACGAGGAGATACAGTGGATTCTCGAGACGCATTTCAACGTCAGCATCGACCCCGCCGCGCGGTTCCATACAGTGTTCGGGGAATTCGCCGCGATCAACTACCACCTCGCCGAAATCGCGCAGAAGGAACTAGACGGAATCGAGCTCTCGGAGGAGGACGTGGATTTCATCCGCAGCATCTTCGTCGACTCGTCATGGCAATGTGGCATGCCAATCACAGACTACGGCTGGCTGCCCGATATCCTGAAAGAAGCGAATGTCACCGACGAGACGCGCGATTCCCGGATAGTCGCTGACGTGGCGACGGATGCCGGCTGGCCGGACAGAGGCGAGCCGCCGAGGGTACTGCACGTCGCACTAGGCACCTTCAGGAGCATCACAGTGGCGTACCAGAAGCCGAACGGGACTTGGCAACTGGCGGTGGGACCGATCTACGGTTACTACGAGTTCGCCTTGGACGGCTTCACGCGGCTCACGGACGACGAGTGGAAGCAGATGCTTCATGACGACAATCCGGCGCAGCCGCCATGGACTGCGGAGTTCCTCACTCCCGCCTGACCGCCCAGCGGAGATCAGGGACGTTGTCCTCTCCTCGGGTCTCAAAGGCGTGGTTCATTGGGACCTCTCTATCTGAGCAAAGAAGGGGAGGAGA
Organism: Methanobacteriota archaeon; assembly: GCA_017885655.1. Lineage (GTDB taxonomy): Archaea > Thermoplasmatota > Thermoplasmata > RBG-16-68-12 > JAFNFQ01 > JAFNFQ01. Next base: position 6,141 of record JAFNFQ010000086.1, read on the forward strand.
CCCGTGTTCGTGTGCTGGCGGCAAGTGCACGGGGAATCCGATGAATCTTGCGGGTCGTTAGGTGCTTGGCGGGAGGCCGCGCGGCGAGCCTTGTAGCCACGCGGCGATCAGCCCCCCGTCTGATTCCTAGAGCCTAGTTCCCGCCATGCTTTGAGGTGTAGTGAACCGTCCTTCCCTGCTTCTCCGATGTTATGCAGCCCATCGCGGTGAGCCTGTCTATCTGGTATGCGAGCGTCGACTGCTTCAAGCCCAGGAACTTGGAGAGTTCCTTCTGCGTGATCCCCGGCATCTCCTGGATCGCCTTCAGCACGCGCAGCTGCGACTCGGTCGTCCCGTTTTCGAGGATTGGCGGCGGCTGCATGTCCGCGGGGTAGAACCGGCGGTACATGCCCTCCTGCCGCGAGGTCACCAGTCCCTCCCTCTGAAGGACGTCCAGGTGGTAGACAAGGGCGCCATTGTTGATGCTGAGCGCTGCGAGTATGGCGTTGTAGTGAGTCCCCGGGTTGAGGTCGATGTACTGGAACACTCTGCCGCGGTTGTAGTTCTCGAGCGTCTTGTCGTGGTTGAGGCGCGTGTAGAGCGGCAGGAAGAACAGGAACAGGGCGTACTTCGAGCGCTCTATCGAAAGGGCCCCCGCCAGGAATGCGGCCGCGAGCATCGCGATTGCGATGATCGCAATGATCCAGGGACTTGCGCTGCTTGACATGGTCACGACGATGTCCCTCGACGCGTCGACGGTGGTCTTGAGGGCTCCCTGCATTGAACCCGAGGATACATCGATCGAGAACGGATTGCGGTCCGTGAAGGAGACTGAGGTCTGCACTCCAGTGGTCAATGCGAAAGTCGGCGTGAACCCGTCTGGCTCTGTCGTACCGGAGAAAGCAAGGTTGTCCTGCGCGTCGCGGACGGTCACCTTCGCCCCGCCGACGCCCCCGCCATTCGCGTCCACCGCCTGCACCCGCACCGTGTGCCGAATCTCGACTGTCGAGGATGCGTCCAGCGTGAGGCTGTCGACTGTCGTGTCGGTGAGGATGACATTTGAGTCCAGCACCGAGAGGACGGCCACGTGCGAGTTCGAGATTGCAATCGTCCCGCCATGGACGTTGTTCCCCTGGATGATGGCTCCATCTAGGTTGTCCAGGTCCATCGCGTTGCCCGAGGTCACTGTGATGTCGTTGCCTTCGATGCGAGGTGAACCCGTATCGCCGACGATGCCCGCCGCCACCGCAACGATCGTGTTGTAGGTGATGTTCGAGCTCGACTCGTGGAACCGGATGCCGGTGAGCACTCCGCTAATCGTGTTATAGCTGACCTCGGAGGATGAGTACAGGAACTGCACGCCATCCGAGCCGCCGGATATCGAGTTGCCAGTGACTGTGATCGCTGACGAGCTCTCGACCTTGACGCCGATGTCGTTGTCAATCAACACGTTCCCGTTAAACTCCATCGGCGGCAGTTCCGTCGTGGGGTCGTAGTAATAGCCGATCCCGTTGTTGTGGAGGCTGTTCCAGTTGAAGCAGTTGCGGAGGTGGGCGTTGTAGCCCTTCCCGCCATATGCGGTGTTGTAAGCTATCTCATTGTACCTGATCGCGTCGTCGTACGCCTTGTAAGCCACCACGCCTATCTCTCCGTCCCTGATGAGGTTGTACGCAACCCAGGCGTTCAGCGTGTAGCTGTTGTTCAGGCCGATGGTGTAGTCCTTGATAGTCATGTGGTAGATGCGCGTGTTGTTGGTCTGGTCGTTGAACACGCCGTACCCGGCGTTCAGAATCGTGAAGTTGTGAATGACGATTCGATCCGTGCCGAGGTACAGGGCAGTGCCGCTGCCGCCGCCATCGAGGACGACTCCCGTGCGGTCAGTCCCGACGATCTCAATCTCCTTGTTGACCACGACGTTCTCGTAATAGATTGCAGGGTACACTTCAATCGTGTAGCCGTCGCCTGCGGCGTCCACAGCGTCCTGGATCTTCGTGTAGTCCTTCCCGCCATTGGCATCCACCGTGAGAGTCGTCCGTGGGAGGACCGTCAACGTCCCTGTTGTGTTCGAGATAACCCCGGAAATCGTTGTCGCGTTCACTGTGACAGTGCAATTCCCAACACCTACGAGAAGAAGTTGGACCGAACTGCCGTGGGCTTGGTTCCCGGAATAGCCCTTCACCTGGCACACGGCGCTATCGTTTGTGGTCCAATCACCAGTTACATCTCCCCTGTAAATCAAGGTGAAGTTGTAGGAAGCAGCATAGAAGGTGTCCTGCTCGCGCTCGTAATAAGTGCGAGTGCCGAGGACTTGGCCGTGGTCATTGGGAGCGTCGCGTATCTGGATATAGTCGATTCCCACGCCAGTCACCGTCAGCTTCCCCGTCATGTTGGTGATGGATGTGCCGACGGGCGTCGCATTCACGTATGTATGGCCTATCGCGCTCGCGTAGAAGTTTATCAGGGGATAGCATGTGCCGTTAATCCCGCTGCCTTCGCAGCCGCCGTTCCTGCCTGAGGGTGACGAATAGAGATACCCCACGGAAAGGTTCGTGGACGTCCAGTTCGACACGATGTCGCCGAGGAAATTGCCGCTGGAATCGTAGGCAGCTGCGTAGAATTTGTCCTTATCCCCGCTCTGGTAGGTCGTCGGTCCGACCCATGTTCCCGCTCCACCCTGTTTCGAGCGCACGATCACGCTGTCGACGTTGTCAACCGAGACCCGCAGCGGACCTGTGTCGTTCGTGAGGTTGTTAGGGGACAGGTGATAATATGCGCGGATTTGCGCGATTCCGTATCCGTTCGTGTATATCTTCGCGCTTGACCCATACGTGTAGTTGACCCGGATGACCTGGTTTCCCCTCGCGATCCCGTGCGACGTGAACAGCCAGTAGACGGGAACGTCCTGAACCCAGCCGGACGATGTATTGTAGCCCGCCGCCCAGAAGGTGTCATTATCTCCGAAGGCGTAGTCCCGACTGGCCACCCACGAGCCCGCGCCGCCCGGCGCATCCACCACCATGATGTAATCGACGGTCGGATCCGCACGCACGCGCTCGGGGAGCGCGAACAAGAATCCGACCGTCATTCCCAGCAACACGACCGCCAGTACAACCGACTCTACGCTCTTGCGCATCGCTTCATCTCCCTAGACCCACCCATGGCGAGGTCATTGACAGTGCAGCAACGCGGGGACGTAAATAGTAATCTGAGCACTTTCGATATGTCCACTACCCCATATGAACGACCGGGTGAGGCGTGTCGGACGACCCACCGCGTGCTTGCACGATCTCGGCAGTGGTTCCGGCATGTGGCGATTCCACGGTCGGGTCTCCTTGGACGGCGATGCCGCGACTCGCAGGACGCGTCCTTTTCCTATCGCTTCGAGCCCTTGCGTTTCGTCACGTGAGGATGATGTTCGCCTTCAACGGCCTTGCCGTCCGTTTTGAGGTCGTCCATTCTGCGCCTGGACTCCTTCTCGAAGCGGAGCGCGAGTTCCTCGAACTCCTTCCGTCTGGTTTCGAACATCTCGCGCGCCTGCTGCAGCTTCCCCGTGTCCTCGGCCAGCGCCGCCTCCTTTTCCGTCAGTAGTGCGTCCCGACTGTCGATCTCGGAGCGCTGCTTCTGCATCGCAGCCGTCTCGACGGCGAGCCTGGACAGCGCCGTGTTCATCGTATCGAGCGTGCCCGCGAACGCCTTCGAACGCGCGTTCAGGTCCATCTGCTTCTGCTTGATGTCAAGCGCTGCCGCCTTGAGGCGAACCATGACGGCGTCTTCCGACCTTTCATGGACGTTGGCGAGCATACCCGCGGCGAACTTGATCTGCTCCTGCGAGATTGGCCCGCGTGAAAGAAGGACCATGGCGAAGGAGTTGCCCCACAAAGCCTGCGCGCGGTATTCCCGGACCCTGACGGGCTCATCAATCGCGTCGAGTACCCCGGCCTCGACGACCTCATCGTACGTTACGTCGCAGCCCGAGTCGAGTGTGAATTCCCTTATCGGCTGCAGCTGGCCGTTCAGCACGAAGGCCTTGGCGGGCCTCCAGCGCTTGCGCCTGATTAAAATCGCCGCCGCAAGCAGGAACCCCAAGAGGAAGATGAACGGGATGCCCGAGACCACGTAAATGTCCTTCCACCATGGCTGGATGAAGGAGACCCGCACATGCTGCGATGCGGTCCACACACCGTCGGAGATGGTGACGGTGAATACTGTCTCGCCATGGCCAGCCGGGTAAGCAACCGTGAGGGTCGTTCCGTTGGCGGTGACGTACTGTGTGTCTGTCGCTGCGGTAATGCGGGAAATCGGCGTGTCGATGTCGGAGATGTACGGGGTGAGGTTGAGCGTGAAGGTCGCACCATCATCGATTCTGATGTCTGGAATCGGTGCCAGGATTGGCGGCTGATCCACGAAGCGGACCGTGGCGATGAACGTCGTTTCTACATAGAGGCCCGATGGATCCGTCGCCCGGACACTCATCGTCTCCGAACCGAACCAGTACATTGGCGCCCAAAGGTCCACCGTCCCGTTCGGATTGATACGGGAGTTGATCCGGACGCCGCCCAGAATCGAGAACGTCACAGGGTCTCCGTCGATGTCGAAGAAGTGGATCGAGACATCCCCGCTGAAGACATTCGTTCCGACGGAGTTCTCGTAGAATGAGACCGACGGGAACCCAACAACGAGGATCGGAGCGTGGTTCACATGGCGTACCGTGACGAGGAAAGGAGCCTCCGCCCAGCTCCCGTTGACGTCGGTTGCAACGACGCGCGGAATCTCCTGTCCCCACCAGTGGGTTCTGGCCCACACGTCTATGGTCAAGTCCGCATTGACCCGCCAATATACATTGGTCTCTCCATAGATCGCATAGTCTAGCTCGCCCCCATCCCTGTCATAGAAATACGCGGATATGGGGCCGTTGAACACATCGAGTGCGACCGTGTCTTCGTCGAAAATGACGTTTGGCAATTCCAAGATCTGGATTGGCTGGTAATTCACTGGGACGACCGTGACCGCGAACGGCCCCTCCGCGAAATCGCCAAAGGGGTCGGTCGCCCGCACCGTCAATGTTTCCGAGCCAAACCAGTTGGTCGCCCCCCAGATGTCGACCGTCCCGTCCGGGTTGACGCGGGAGAAGACATTGACGCCGCCCGATATCAAGATGGTCAACGGGTCTCCATCCGGATCGTTGAAGTAGGCACTCGCGCTCCCGCCAAGGGCGTCAAACGCAATCGAGTTCTCGTCGAAGGACACCGGCGGGAATGACGTCACGAGGGCAGGCGGGTGGTTCACGTCGCGGACCACAACTAGGAACGCGCCCTCTGCGAACCCACCGGTCGGGTCCATTGCCCTCAATCGCAGGATTTCCAGGCCGTGCCAGTGCAGACTTGCCCAGAAGTCGACCGTGTTGTCGGCGTTCACCCTCGAGAATACATTGACTGCATCCAGAACCTGGAACGATAGCACGTCTCCCTCAGGGTCATTGAAGAACGTCGTGACTGGCGTGCCGAATCCGTCGAAGGCGACCGTGTCTTCATCGAACGTGACCACGGGGAGAGGAGCGGCGAGGACCGGGGGGCCCTGATTGGATGAGATGATCCGGATCAGCGCCCATGCTGTGTCCGCGCCATCGGACGCCCAGAGCGTGACTATGTACGTGCCGATGGCGGAGTATGTCACATCCAGTGACGGGAAAGCGCCAGGGTTCACGACGACACTCGCAGGATCAGAATCCCATATCGAGAGCGCCGCGAGAGGCGTGTCCGGATCAGTCACGTAGAATGTGAGGTTGAGGCGGTAGGTGGAAGAGACATGAACGTAGAGGTCGGGGATTGGGGCGATTGAAGGCGGCGCAGGCCCTGCGACGTAGTTGCCGACGCCCTGCACCGAGTCCCAGCCTGTTAGGCCGACATGGTCGACGGCCACCGCGCGCAACGTAACACCGTTTATCGGCGAACCCGGGATCCAGAGATAGGTGCCGTCGATGACGGGCTCCGAGCCGATGGCATGCCAGACGCCGTCGAAGTACGTGAAGTCCACGCGCACGACATCGGGGTCGGTGGTGTAGGCGATCGTGAGCGTCCTGTTCCCAATCTGGTTGTCGACTACGTTCCTAATCGTGATTGCGGGCGGAGTGTTGTCCACCTCGATCGGGGTGACGACCGTCATGTTCGTTGCGGTGAGGCTGTTCGTCACCGTGGCGAGCAGGATGCCATTCGAGAAGCTCAATCCGGAGGTGTCCCAGTAATAGGTGCCGACGAGCGCGGAGGTGACTCCGATGAGCCTCCATTGCGTCCCATCATTGTACTCGAACCGGATCGTGACCGCGTCCGAGCTGTTGCGATAGTTGATCGGCACGACGCCGGTCAGAGCCGCGCCAGGGACAGGATTGTCGATTGCTATCCACGGCGGTGTGCCGAGGGTGACATGGATCTGCGCGGTCCCGTTGATTGCGTTGAATGACGCCTGCAGGGTGCCGTTTGCGGCCGGCGGGTTCGCCGTGAAAAGGACGATTTGCCCCCACGATGTGTTGAGACTCCCCACGCCACCGAAGACTGCCCAAGTGAAATTGACCCCGGGCACGATGTTGTCAAGAGCGTCGTACGCCAGCGCGGTGAGAATCTGAGAGGCGAATGCCGGGACGGTGACATTATCGGGGGTGATTGAAACGCGGTTCACAGGTCCGGGCGAGACCGTAATGTTGTCGCTCAGTCCCGCGGTGGTGCCGGAATTCGCGAGGATTCGGATTATCTCCGCCTTGGTGTATGTCTCCCTTGGCAGGGTTCCGGTGCCCCCAGCCGAGATTAGGAGCGACGTGGCGCCCAATGTGCCGCCGCCCGGCGTCGTGGCGTCCTGGAGGACAGCCGCCAGCGTGACCGACCCGGCCCAAGAAACAATCGTCGCGTTCATCGGATCCTTAGCGGCCACGGTGACCGGGAACGCCGCTCCGGCCACGGTGGATCGGGGGACCGCCACGTAGAAGTGGTCGATCCTCTGCGTGTATGTGAGCCTCATCTCGCTCAGCGAGGGCGAAACCAAAACGTCTATCGTTGATAGACTCGCGCGGAATCTAATCTTGCCGGTCGCGATGCTGACCGACTGCATATTGCTGGGAGGAACGACGGGGGTCCAGCTCCCGCCAGAGTCGAGGGAATACGCATAGGAGATCGTCTGGCCATTCGGATTGTCCACGACGGTGAAGTTCCCCCATCCGGCGAAACTTGCGGGTGCGAGGTCGTTTGTCTCGACCGTTCCCTGCAGCGGGTAGAAGAACCATGAGATGTTGACGTCCCCGATGGCCGGGATGTGACCCGGTGTCCCGACAGAGTAACTCAGGCGGTACTGGACATATCGCGATCCGCCTGACATCGGCGAGGTGGCTGGTGCCGGATATGGCGAGGACCAGCCGGACCACGTCGAATCCACGGGCGTCGTGTCACCGATTCGCGTCTGGACTGTGATTCTCGCATCGTCGGGCAGGGTAAAGCGGATGTAATCGACATCGACCGTCAGAGCAGTCCCAGACATTCCGTCAGCCGCGTAGAGCGCGACTCGCAATCCCATTGAATACGGAGATGCCGGGGTATAGACATCCCGTACCGTCCATGACACGCCGTTCGAACTCGTTGAAGCGGTGAACCTGTCCCCCGAGCGCTCGATCCGCACCCACGCGGGGATAGGGTTCCCGCTTGCCACATTCGCGCGGCTCGTCGTTACACCGTCATCCGTCGCGCGCACGCGCCAGGTCCGCACACCGCCCACATTGTCCTTCCCGATGCCGTACCAATTGCGGCTGTCGACTAGGACCATGAGGCCCGCCTCCTGACCGTCCACCGTCGGATTGACATTGTACTTCATCGTTGCCGTGAAATCGCCTGCGAGGTCCTGGGACAGGAGCTCACCCGTGGATATTTCGCCGGCGAAGTCGACTCCAACGCCCGACACTAGGTGCAAGCTCCCCGGCCTGGTCACTCCTACATCATAGGCAGCTGGCGGGTTCGTCCAGACCCACTTCGGGTCCAAAGATGCGCCATTGAACTCGTCTGACAGGAGATCTGTTACATGGGGATTCCACGATATGTTCTTCCAGAGGGCGGGGGATCCTGGGCCGCCTATCTTAGAGACGTACTCACCCGCCACTCCGATTCCCCTGAACCAGATGTCGAGCTTCGGACGCAGATTGGGATTGACTGCATATTCCGATGAATAGAACACCTTGTCGCAGTTGGGTCCGGGATTCGGACCTTCGATGATCAACCCAAGGTTGTTCAGCCGACCCCGGTGCCACAGGTCCACGATTTGGGTGACATTCCAAGACTTCCAGCCAAGGGTATTGTCGACGACCTTGCGGTCTGGGGTACGAAAGCTGAAATCGCCACCACCAACCGTCCAAGGAACTCCTGTGAGGCGGTTTTCCCAGGTTGCCTGATTTTCGTCCCAACGTGCCGTGACATAATGGGCGCTGGAAGTCACGGGATTCCCTTCGCCCGCGGTCTGATAGAGGCTCAGTATCGCCGAATCGATAACCACGCTGGCGGGGATTGCAGAGAGGTTGAATCGCAGAATCGGGTGTGCCTGACCGTTCGTGATGATGGTCGTCGATGCGCCGTAGTTGACAGAACGGCTGCTCCAGTCGAGGAACGTGTCCTCGCCTTCCGCTCCGGGCTGGATCGTCAGCTGAGCGAGTGGGGCCACGCTTGCGCTCAATGCCACTTCTCCGGGCCATCGCGTCACTGTGACGTTGTTCGTGCTTTCCGCCCCGGAGAAATCAGCCATTGTTGTGCTGTTCCACCAGAAGGTCGGCTGGCGCTCAAGGGTCACATTCCCACCGACAATCTCAGTGTTTGCGAAGGTGTAATCCGCCGGGTTGGTGAAGTTCCAGACGGCGTCCGATGTGCCGTCGGGGTTGTTCGTGATGATTGGATCTGCGGCGACCCTGCCCGGGTTCTGAGCGGTGATTGCCGCCGTGAGAGTGATCATGATGCTGACTGCCAGCGTTCCGGCGACGTCGCGATTCATCGGGTGCATCTCCTGCGCGTGCCCAGAGGATATCCTCTCCAGACTGGGCGATTCTCCAGAAAGACCCCCTCTCATTCTATATAACAGGAATCAGGTGGTTATCCCGGTCAATTATCAGATGAGAGAATCAATTGCGGATGCAGCATCGCGTGATCTGATTGCAGCAGACAGAAAGCTGCGCGGGGTTTGCGAGCTGTCTCAGTGATTCGGGATCCTTCGGATATCTCGTTCGCGAGAAGGCTGAAGGCGTTCTCCACGTTCGCTCCGGTCTTCGCGCTAGTCTTCAGCCACGAGCATCCCATGGACGCGCTCAGTTGCTCGATGTCGGAGTCGGAAACCCTGATCCTCTCCGCCAGATTTCCCGCACGACTCGTGGAATGGCGATTAGAGGATCCCAGCCCGATGTGCGTGCGATTGACTCAGATCCCCGCATGAATCGCGGCGCCGAACGGAGGCTTCCGCGGTACCGGGGAGAAATCTATATATGACGTACACACTATCTACATACAGTGGTTACATGGACACCAAGACCGTGGCATTGGACAGGGAGGCCTACGAGCTCCTGAGCGCTCAGAAAGACAAGGACGAGAGCTTCAGCGACGTGGTGAAGCGCCTCGCTCGCAAGCGTCGACCCCTGTCTGACTTCATCGGGATATGGGGCAAGATGCCCAGGGATGACCTCAAGAGGATCGAGGAGGCCGTCCGGAAAGGTCGAGAGCTCGACCGCGAGCGGGCCGCCGGACTCATGAAACTGTGGGGATAGTCCATGCGATGTCTCGACACCTCGTTCCTGATTGATCTCCTCAAAGGCCTTCCCGCGGCGGCAGAGAAAGCGAGGGCAATGGACGCGGTCGGAGAGAGGCTGAGCGTCCCGGCCCCGGTGCTGACCGAAGTGCTGCGAGGCGCCTACTTCAAGGGAGGGAAGGAGCTGCATGAGACACTTGAACTCATGGCGAGCTTGGATGCACTGGTGGTCGACGACGAGGTCGCCGCCGAGGCGGGTCGGATGGGCGCGGAACTCCTCAAAAGAGGGAACTACGTCGGCACAATCGACCTGCTGATCGCGGCGACGGCGAAGCTGAACAGACGGATCCTCGTCACCAGAGACTCGTCATTCTACGGGATACCGGACGTAGCTGTGGAGACGTACTGAGGGTTGGAGCCACCTCGTGGCTTCGATTTCGCGAAGCACCGAAGTCGAGTATTTCGCATCTCCACTGTTCCCCGCAACTTTGATTATGCACCGCACCGTTGGCGAGATGAAGAAAATGGGGGCCGGGACTGAATGCAGGTGAAGGGTCTATCCTCCGAGCTCGTCGAGCTTCGTTCGATCGAGGATGCGCAGCTGGCGGAAATCCACAAACACCACAACCGTGAGCTCAGGCTGGAGCTCTCCGACTTCATGGACCTGGAGTTCCCCTGGGTCCCTCTGAACCAGACTCAGATCAAGGCCAAGCTCGAGGAGATGCAGAAAGAGGAGCGCACGGCGCTTTTCGGCGTCTGGTCGAGGAACAACGAGTTCGTGGGAGTCGGCTACTTCGCCGCGAGCTGGGACCCGTGGTGCCCTTTCATCAACATCATCATCTGGCCGCAGTGCCGAAGGAAGGGGTACGGCGCCGAGGCCGCCAGGCTCCTCCTCGAGGCCGCATTCAACAACAGCATCGCGCACGTCATCGGATGCAGCACCCCCGAATGGAACCCCGCCGGAATTGCGTTCGCGGAGTCCGTCGGCTTCAAGAGAGCCGGCGCGAGCAGGCGTTCCGGTTTCATCGACGGGAAGTTCTTCGACCGACTCTTCTTCGACATACTCCGCGACGAGTACCTGGCGGGCCAGACAAAGAAGGCGGGTGACTGATGGACAACCTTTCTGGAAGCCTCGTTAACCTGAGGCCGTTGCGCGACGAGGACTTCGAGTTCCTGGCGGGCCTGAGGAACGACATGAGGACCCAGGGATGGAACCAGAGGCTGCCGCCCTGCTACACCCCGAAGATGGTCAAGGAGAGGGTCGAGAAGGACTACGACAAGCCGAATCGAGGAGTCTGGGGCATCGAGACCAAGGATGGCAAGCTCGTCGGCTACATCAACTACGAGGAGACGCCGCCGAGGCTCGGAGCGACCATAGGGGTCATCACCTGTGTCGAGTCCTGGGGGAAGGGTCACGCGAGGGAGGCGATGGAGCTCATCCTGCGGTTCCTGTTCGAGGAGCGCGGGCTGCAGGTGGCGTCGCTATGGACGCTCTCCGATAGAGTGCGCATGATCGGCCTCGCCCAGAAACTGGGTTTCAAGGCCAGCGCGCGGCTTAGAGAGAGCGCGATTGTCGGCGGGAAGGTCTATGACACCCTCGTCATGGACATGATTCGGGAGGAGTACCTCTCGAAACACTCCAAGATGGCGGGTACTTGATGGGCACGCTCTCCGGCGAACTGGTCAGACTGAGAGCGATGAAAGACGAGGACCTGCAGTACTTCGCCTCCCTGAAGAACGACATGCGGACGCAGGCGGCCGGACGCAGAGACCCGCCGTGTTTCACTGCGACATTCATGAAAGAGCGTCATGAGAAGACGCTTGGAAGTCCCATGAAAGGGCTGTGGAGCAAATTATAAACCGCCGACGACTTTCCATGAATAATCCTCATGGATCCAATTTCGCATGTCGCATCGTTCTACCTGCTGGGGAGAAGGGGCGGCGCCAAGAGACTATGGGTGGGAATGGTCACAACATTGCTTCCCGATATGCTGTTGATTCTGACTTTCTTCGCCAATCTCCTTACAGGCCAGAGAAGCGCGGCTGACAGCACTTCGGTTCTGAACCTCTATTTGCATTCCGTCTTCGCCTTGTTCATTCTGCTGCCCATCGCAGTCTTCTCGCGCAGATACTTCTATGTCTCCGTCGCGGGCTATTCGATGCATCTTCTACTTGATTACCTCACTCACACGACTGTCAGGACGCCATTCTACCCGCTGACGGATTGGAAGGCGCCCACACTCCTCGTGTCCTACCTGGACCCAGCTTTCCTGTTGACAGTGAGTGTGACCATCTTTGCATTGACCGTGATTCTCGAACGCAAGAGAGTCGGCGGTGTGGTCAGAGTCCTATTCCGCGACTCTTTGTGGAAGAGAGTCAAGCCGCTCCTTTCTGTTTACACTCTGTTAGCGTACGCATTTCCTGCCATGTATGTGAGCACGCTCGCGCCGATGGATCCCATGCTCTTTGTTCTGTGCTCTTTTCTGCTAGGCACTAACTTGCTCCTTATTGGATTCCTGTTCTGTGCTGAACTCTATGATGACAAGAACATACAGACTCCGATTCGCCGGATGGTGAGGTTCCTATTCAGCGAGTCAGGCAATAGAGACGATACCTAGAACACTCAGCTTGACAGCGCTGTCGCCGTCCTCATCCTTCACCGATTTGCGCCCTCACGAGCCTCTCCACAATTCTGAGGAACTCCTCCTCGGTTCCTGGCGGTATTGTAGCCCCCGCCGCTGACATATGCCCGCCCCCTTCCCCGCCAAGCATCTTCGCAGCCTGCCTCATCAC